>DIYG01000124.1 GCA_002428935.1 Halieaceae bacterium UBA6060 | reverse complement strand
ACGGTTCGCGCGGTGGGTGAAGAATTCTGCCCGGCCCTGGGTATCGCCATACCTGTGGGTAAGGATTCCATGTCCATGCAAACGCGATGGCAGCAGGATGGTACCGAGCGGGTCATGACTGCGCCCCTATCATTGATTGTGTCAGCCTTTGCGCCGGTTGGGGATGTGGCGGAAACACTCACCCCTCAGGTGCAGCCCGCGGAGCCCCACGATTTAGTGTTGATCGATTTGGGGCGGGGTGCAGATCGACTGGGTGCCTCGGCTTTGGCGCAGGTGTATGGCGAACTGGGGGATACCCCGGCGGATATACACCGCCCTGAAGATCTCGGCGCCTTCGTTGAACTCCTGGTATGGGGCAAGGCGCGGGGCGATGTGCTGGCCTATCACGACCGCTCTGATGGCGGCCTGGTGATAACCCTTTTGGAAATGGCCTTCGCCGCCCGCTGTGGATTGCAGATCGACCTGGGAGATGCCTGTGACCGTCCTCTGGCTACCCTGTTCAGTGAAGAAGCGGGAGCGGTCCTGCAGCTGCGTGCCGATGCCTTCGAAGCCTGGGCGGAGAAAGCCGAAACCCTTGGTCTGGACTCCTGCCTCCGTCGTTTAGGACGGGCCACGATTGACGAGGCAGTGGTGATTGGCTGTGGCGAGAACACACTCTACGAGGGCAGTCGCGGCGACCTTGAAGCCCAATGGGGAAGCACCAGTCACGCCATCGCCAGGTTGCGGGATAACCCCGATTGTGCCGATGAAGAGCAAGAGCGCATTCGCCACGACGATCCGGGCTTGTCCATGGCCCCCAGCTTCGATACGGATGAGGATGTCGCCGCCCCTTTCGTTGCCCGCGGCGCCCGCCCGCCCATAGCGATCCTGCGAGAGCAGGGTGTAAATGGTCAGGTGGAGATGGCGGCGGCCTTCGATCGTGCGGGATTCGCAGCCATAGACGTCACCATGAGTGATCTGATGGACGGTCGGGTTTCTTTAACTTCCATGAAGGGCCTTGTGGCCTGCGGTGGTTTTTCTTTTGGAGACGTACTGGGCGCGGGGGAGGGCTGGGCCAAATCCATCCTGTTCAATACCAGTCTTCGCGACCAATTTGAGACATTCTTTCAACGATCTGACAGCTTCGCTCTGGGAGTGTGTAACGGCTGTCAGATGCTTTCAGTGCTGCGAGAGTTGATTCCGGGGAGTGATCCCTGGCCATGGTTTCAACGCAATCGCTCGGAGCAGTTTGAAGCCCGTTTGTCCCTGGTAGAAGTGCAGTCCTCGCCGTCCATGTTCTTCCAGGAGATGGACGGTTCACGGCTGCCCATCGCCGTGGCTCATGGGGAAGGGCGAGCGGTGTTTGCCGACACCTCGGCCCAAGAGCGTTGCGAGACCGAAGGTTTGGTAGGGCTTCGCTACATCGAAAACGATGGTTTGGTGGCGCAGCGTTATCCGGCCAACCCCAACGGCTCGCCGGCGGGTATCACCGCTGTCTGTTCTCGCGATGGCCGTGTCACCATCATGATGCCCCACCCGGAACGGGTTATCCGTCGCCGTCAGTTGTCCTGGGCACCGCCCGGGGGCGACGACGCGCCATGGTTGCGTCTGTTTCGAAACGCCCGTCGTTTCGTGGCCTGAACCGCCTTGAGTGAAATCGGTCAGAGACTATAATGCGCCACCGCTCCGAGGTGGCTGCTTTTTGCGGTGCACCCCAACGCTTCTGATACAGATCCAGGCATGCTCAATCGATATCCCCTCTGGAAATACCTGCTGGTCCTCATCGTGGTCCTCGGCGGCGCTCTATATGCGTCGCCGAACCTCTACGCCCCGGACCCGGCCCTGCAAATCACCGGTGAAAGCTCCGGTACCACTATTGACGAGGCCGTGCTCGCTCGAGCCACCAACGCTCTGGACGAAGCGTCTATCGAGTATTTCGGACAGACTATTGCCGAAGACAACCGCAATGCGCTGATTCGTCTGCGCGAGCAAGACGCTCAGTTGCGTGCCCAGGCGGTGGTGTCTCGCGCCCTGGGGGACGGATTTATCATCGCCCTGAATCTTGCGGAAACCACCCCTGATTGGCTGACGCAGTTGGGCGGTCAACCTATGAAACTGGGGCTGGATCTTTCCGGTGGCGTGCATTTCAAGCTCGAAGTCGATGTGGATGCCGCCGTGGCCCGGCGCATGGAGTATTACCTCAATGCCACCAAGCGAGCCATGCGTGAGGAGCGTATTCGTGGTTTTGTAGGTATGGACGGCGAGCGCACGGTTGTCGGTCGTTTTCGCAGCAAAGACCTGCGCGAGCAGGCCCGGGCGCAGATCTCTGAGGCCTTCCCCGAGCTTCTGCTGGATCGTGTTGATGCCGAAGATCAGTGGACCATTCGGGCCAGCATGACCGACACCACCGTGGATGAGATTATCGACTACTCCGTCAGCCAGAACCTCACCACGTTACGAAACCGCGTCAATGAACTGGGCGTTTCCGAGCCTTTAGTGCAGCGTCAGGGGCGCAACCGAATAGTTGTGGAATTGCCCGGTATACAGGATACGGCGGAAGCGAAGCGTATCCTGGGCAAGGTGGCGAATCTGGAATTCCGACTTGTCGCGGCTCCCGATGCACCGGCGTCGGAGCGACAACGCTTCGAGTACCGCAGCCCCGATCGAGCGGGTATTACGGAATTTCTTGAGCGGGACGTCATTATCACCGGCGAGCGTGTATCCAATGCCCAGGCGAGCTTCGACCAGAACGGTCAGCCCAATGTGCAGATCAGTCTAGACAGCGAGGGCGGTTCATTGATGTACCGCGTAACGCAGAAGAACATTAAACGCCGCATGGGCGTGTTGTTTATTGAGCGTAAAAACCGCACCCGCTATGAGACCAACGAGGCGGGTGAAGAAGTCATTGTTAAAGTCCCCTACGATGAGAAAAAGCTGCTGACAGCCCCCACGATTCAGAGCGCCCTGGGTGCGCAGTTCCAGATCACGGGTCTCGACTCGCCCCTGGAAGCATCGGAGTTGGCTCTCATGCTCCGCGCCGGTGCCCTGGCGGCTCCGATTACCTTCGTGGAAGAACGCACCGTCGGGCCATCCCTGGGGGCGGAGAACATCCGTCTGGGAGTGAAGTCCGTGCAGTATGGTCTGGCCCTGGTGGTTTTGTTTATGGTGCTCTACTACCGGGTGTTTGGCCTGTGCGCGGTGATTGCCCTGACGGCTAATCTGGTTCTGCTGGTGTCCTTTATGTCGCTTATTGGCGCAACCCTAACGTTGCCGGGGATCGCCGGTATCGTGCTGACGGTGGGTATGGCCGTGGACGCCAACGTGCTGATTTTCTCGCGGATCCGAGAAGAGCTACGCAATGGTTTGTCGCCCCAGATGGCCATTCACTCGGGGTTTGAGCGCGCGGTGGCTACGATTCTGGACGCTAACATCACCACCTTGATCGTCGCCCTGATTCTTTACGCTGTGGGAACGGGCCCCGTGAAGGGCTTTGCGGTGACGCTCTCGGTGGGCATCGTGACTTCCATGTTCACCGCGATCATGGGCACGCGGGCTCTGGTGAATCTCATTTACGGGGGGCGTCGTGTTGACCGACTCGCCATCGGTCGGGACGTGACGGCGGGGGAAGCAGCATGAACACCATCAACTTCATGGGTCAGCGTAAGCTGGCGGCGGCGTTCTCCGTGGTACTGATTCTTTGCGCCATTGGCTCTTTGGTAGTGCGCCAACTCAACTGGGGGCTGGATTTTACCGGCGGCACCCTGGTGGAACTCCACTATCCCCAAAGTGCCGATCTCAATGCCATTCGCAGCACTCTTGCCGAAGGCGGCTATGAAGGCGCGGTGGTGGTTAGTTTTGGCACCGACCAGGATGTCCTGGTGCGCTTGCCCGAAGGCTATTCCGACGCCCAGGGCGCGGCAATGCTCGACACCTTACGCGCGGCGGACAGCATCGATGTCGAGCTGCGACGGATCGAGTTCGTGGGACCACAGGTCGGCGATGAACTGCGGGAGCAGGGCGGTTTGGCCATGCTTCTGGCGCTGGGTCTGGTGATGCTCTACATCGCCTTCCGTTTTCAGTTCAAGTTCGCCGTGGGGGCCGTGGTAGCCCTGATTCACGATGTGTTTGTAACCCTGGGGTTCTTTTCCGTCATCGGTCTGGAATTCGACTTGACGGTCCTCGCCGCGCTCCTGGCAGTGATTGGCTATTCTCTGAATGACACCATCGTGGTCTCTGATCGTATTCGCGAGAACTTCCGCAAACTGCGACGGGTGGAGGCTGTGGAGGTTATCAATATCTCCCTTACGGAGACCCTGGGGCGAACCTTGGTAACTTCCTTGACCACCTTGCTGGTGCTGCTGGCCCTGGCGCTGTTTGGCGGCGAGATGATCTTCGGTTTTGCCGTGGCCCTGATTGTTGGGGTGGCCATCGGAACCTACTCGTCGATCTATGTGGCTTCCAACGTGCTTCTGACCATGGGCGTGAGTAAGGAAGACCTGATAATTCCCGTCAAAGAAGGGGCTGAACAGGACGACCTGATGCCCTGACTTAGGGGCGCAGGTTCTTCGTCGCCTGGAGTACCGCTTTAAAGCACTTTGGATTGCCGCAGGCGATATTGCCGCTGTCCAGGAAGTTCTCAGAGCCGTCCAGGTCTGCGACCAGGCCCCCGGCTTCCCGAACGAGGAGAGCCCCGGCGGCTATGTCCCAGATAGACAGGCCCACCTCCCAAAACGCATCCAGTCGCCCTGCGGCGACATAGGCAAGGTCCAGTGACGCCGCACCCGCGCGGCGAATGCCCGCGCATTGGCTGGCCAGGGTAGCCAGGCTCTGTGTGTAGGCCGGCAGATGCTGATCCTGGTGTCCCTTGAAGGGGATTCCCGTGCCCAACAGGGCGCCTTCCAGGCTCCCTAGCTTGCTGACGCGAATGCGCCGACCGTTGAGCTGCGCACCACGGCCTCGCGAGGCCGTGAATTCTTCGCGCAGTACCGGGTTTACCACCACCGCATGTTCCAGGCGGCCTTTGTGGAGGCAGGCTATGGACACGCCGTAGTGGGGGATGCCACGGACGAAGTTGGTGGTGCCATCCAGCGGGTCGATGATCCAAAGATACTCGGCGTCCTCGGGCCCGCTTCGACCTGACTCCTCACCGAGGATGCCGTGATCGGGATAGGCCCGACGCAGTTGCCGGACGATCTCCTGCTCGGCCTGTTCGTCGATGTCCGAGACGAAGTCATTGGCGTGCTTGCTGCGCACGGCAACTTTGTCGAGATCATCTGAGGCGCGAACGATCATTTCACCGGCTTTGCGCGCGGCGCGCAGCGCGATGCTGGTCATCGGTTCCATGGCGGGGCTCGTAACGGCGGTAGAAAAAGGCGCGCGAGTATACCAGAGCCCGCCGGCGCAGACCCGCTGCCTTTGCTAAACTCCGCGCCCTTCGCGATCTAGCCTGGCGTTCCCATGCATCCTGACCGTATTCGCATTGTTCTCATCGAACCGAGCCACCCGGGCAACATCGGCGCCGTGGCCAGAGCCATGAAAAACATGGGGCTGTCGCGGCTGGTGCTGGTGTCGCCGGAACAGTTTCCCGATCCTCAGGCGACCTGGCGCGCCGTAAGTGCGGCGGACGTGCTAGAAAACGCCCTAGTAGTGCAGAGCCTGGATGAGGCCATCGGTGATTGCGGCTTTGTCGTTGGCGCTAGCGCCAAGGATCGGCGAATCCCCTGGCCCGTGCTCGACGCGCGGAAAGCCTGCGCGGAGATCGCCGTTAGCTCCCGGGACACGGAGGTAGCCGTGCTCTTTGGTCGAGAAGACAACGGCTTGGCTAACGAAGAACTGATGCGTTGCAACCTCCATCTGGCCATACCAACGAGTGAGGTCTATAGCTCTCTCAATCTCGCCATGGCGGTGCAGATTGTCGCCTATGAACTGCATATGCACCGCGTTGGTGAGAGTTTGCCTGAGCAGGCGGATGCGGACTGGGATGCGGCGCCCGCCACGCAGGACAACATGGAGCGCTTCTTCGTGCATCTTGAGCAAACCCTGAGTGAGATTGGTTTTCTCAATCCCGCAGCACCTCGGCAACTCATGCCAAGACTCCGGCGGCTGTACAGTCGCCTACGCTTGGACGAGATGGAACTGAATATACTGCGCGGTATGCTCACGGAGACGCAAAAACGTATCGATCCCGTGGACTGGAGTACGCGCAAGCGGGGAGGGTAAAAATCGTGAAACCCGTTTATCTGGATTATCTTTCCACCACGCCCGTTGACCCGTTGGTGGCTGAGGCCATGGCCGAATGCCTGACCCTGGAGGGCACCTTTGGCAACCCGGCCTCCCGCTCCCATCGTTACGGCTGGGAGGCCGAGATGGCGGTGGAAGCTGGTCGCGGCCAATTGGCCGAGCTAATCGGTGCCGACGTTCGCGAGATCGTGTTTACCTCCGGTGCCACGGAAGCGGATAACCTGGCCATCAAAGGTGTTGCCGAAGAAGCCCTGCGTAAGGGTGGTGGACCGGTCCATATGGTGACTTCGGCCATGGAGCACAAAGCGGTGCTCGATAGCTGCCAGGCCCTGGAAGCTCAGGGTGTTGCCGTGACGTACCTAAAGCCCGATGACCGGGGTCTTATCACCGCAGCCGCCGTTGGCGAGGCCCTACAGCCTGAGACCTGTCTAGTCAGCATCATGCACGCCAACAACGAAATCGGCACGGTGAATGATGTAGCGGCGATAGCAAGGGTTGCCCACGAAGCTGGGGTCCCCGTCCATGTTGATGCTGCGCAGAGTGTTGGCAAGATCCCTGTGGATGTTCGGGCCCTGGATATAGATCTACTGTCCATCTCGGCTCATAAGTTCTACGGCCCCAAAGGTATGGGGGCCCTGTATCAACGGCGGCGGAACAAGACTCCACTTCGGGCCCAGATTCATGGTGGTGGTCACGAGCGGGGTTTGCGCTCGGGCACCTTGGCTACGCACCAGATTGTCGGCATGGGCCGGGCGGCGGAGATCGCCGGTGCCGCGCTGGAAACCGAGGCAGCGAGACTCACGGCCCAGCGCTTGCGATTACTGGCGGCTCTCGACGATATACCAGGCCTCTATCTGAATGGGGACCCACAGCAGCGACTCCCGGGGGCCCTAAACCTGAGTGTGGCCGATGTGGAGGGCGAGGCGCTATTGCTGTCTTTGCCAGAGTTTGCCCTGTCCACGGGATCTGCCTGTACCTCTGCCAGCCTTGAGCCATCTCACGTATTACGAGCCCTGGGGCTCGATGATGCGCTCGCCCATAGCTCCCTGCGCATCAGTTTGGGGCGCTTCACTACCGATGCGGAGGTGGATCTGTTTTCCGAGCGTCTTCACGAGGTGATTCCACGCCTGCGCAAGGACGCCGCTTAGAGCGATTTTGGTCGGCTGCTCAGGGACTTAAGGTGCCTTAAGGCGTGCTCTTGAAGGGTGCTATGGGTCGTCAAAGCCCGTATAATGCCGCGCACTTTTTCACCACCTGACAAGCTTTTCCCTGCGAATACCGCGACTTCTAAAGAAGACGGGGTTATACCGGGGTGGTAAAGACTTACATTTTCAGTTCTGGAGAACACAGATGGCGGTAGAACGCACTCTTTCAATCGTAAAACCCGATGCCGTGGGTAAAAATCACATCGGTGAGATCTACGCTCGCTTTGAAGGCGCGGGGTTGCAGATCGTAGCTTCGAAAATGCTGCGTCTGAGCGAAGTTGTGGCCGGTGGTTTTTACGCCGAGCATAAAGAGCGGCCATTCTTTCCCGCACTGATCGAGTTTATGACTTCGGGACCCGTGATGGTCCAAGTCCTTGAAGGCGAGAACGCTATTGCCCTGAACCGTGAACTCATGGGGGCGACGAACCCTCAGGAAGCCGCAGCGGGCACCATTCGCGCGGACTTTGCTTCTTCCATCGACGCGAATGCGGTCCATGGCTCCGATTCGCCGGCGTCTGCCGAGCGAGAAATCGCCTACTTCTTCGCCGCCAGCGAGATCTGCGCCCGAGGCTGAAGGGATCATGGCCACGCTCATCGCCAGTTCTGACTCTGTGCAGCGGGTCAATCTCCTGGGGATGAGTCGTGCCCAGATGGAAGCGTTCTTTCTCGATTTGGGTGAGAAACGCTTTCGCGCCGAGCAAGTGATGAAGTGGATTCATCACCAGGGCGTTTGTGATTTTGAGCAGATGAGCAACCTTGGCAAAGGTTTGCGCCAGAAGCTGGCGACTCTTGCGGAGGTGCGCCCGCCGGAGGTGGAATCCCAACATGATTCCAGCGACGGTACCCGAAAGTGGCTGGTGCGAATCGGTGGCGGTGGTTTGGTCGAGACTGTGCTGATTCCCGACGGCAATCGGGCGACACTGTGCGTGTCGTCACAGGTGGGGTGCAGCCTGGATTGCTCTTTTTGCTCCACCGGAAAACAGGGCTTTCAGCGGGACCTGAGTGCCGCGGAAATTATCGGCCAGGTTTGGTTGGCTATCGATTCCTACGATGCCTTTCAATCGGGCAAGGGGCGCGTCGTCACAAACGTGGTGATGATGGGTATGGGGGAGCCTCTCCTCAATTTTGACAACGTGGTGAGCGCCATGGACCTGATGATGGATGATCTGGCCTACGGTATTTCCAAACGTCGCGTAACCCTCAGCACTTCCGGTGTAGTCCCAGCTCTGGATCGATTGTCCGAAGTCAGCGAGGCCAGCCTGGCCATATCCCTCCACGCCCCGAACGACACTCTGCGTAATGAACTGGTGCCCATCAATCGGCGGTACCCCATTGCTGAACTGTTGGCGAGTGCCCGCCGCTACATTGATGCTCAGAGCGACACGAAACGCGTAGTCACCGTCGAGTACACCCTCATGGCCGGCGTTAATGATCAGCCGGCCCAAGCCCGAGAGTTGGCGGAGCTGCTGAAAGACTTTCCCTGCAAGATCAATCTCATTCCTTTTAATCCGTTTCCAAACTCCGGCTACGAGCGACCCAGCGGAAACGCCGTGTCGCGGTTTTGGCAGGTGTTGGTCGACGCGGGCTTTATCGTCACGGTGCGTACCACCCGCGGCGATGACATTGATGCGGCCTGTGGGCAACTGGTGGGGGAAGTAGTAGATCGGACCCGGCGCAGCGCACGACACCGCGAGCGCCGCGGTGTTGACCAGGCTGTTCTTGAGGTGAGCCCATGAACCCGTTTGTGATCGTCGGCAAGCCGCTGCTGGCTTCTATCGCCGTCATCTTCCTGGTGGCTTGTGTAACGGAAACGGAGACCGTGTTTACGGAAGAAGCGTCCATGACCGAGGCCATGGAGCAGCGGGTAGCCCTGGCTCGACAGTACATTGGCGAGGGCAATTACGAAGATGCCAAGCGTAATCTGCGCATGGCCGTAGAAATCGATGACAGCAACGCCGGAGTCCACGAGGCCTTTGCTCTGGTCTACCAAAGCACCGGTGAGTTCGAACTGGCAGAGGAGAGTTTCCAGCGCGCGATCAGTCTGGATGGGGACTTCTCTCGAGCGAGAAACAACTATGCGGCTTTTCTGTACGGTCAGGAACGTTATCGGGAGGCCGAAGCCCAGCTGGAGCTGGTGGTGAAAGACACCCTGTATTCGGCTCGCCCCCAGGCTTTTCTAAACCTGGGCCTGTGCCGGGTGCAATTGTTTGACGCCCGAGGCGCGGAAGAGGCGTTTATGCGCACCCTGGCCATGCAGCGGGACAACAACATCGCCTTGCTGGAAGTGGCCCAGCTGCGTTTTGATGCCGGTGATCAGCGCAACGCCAACCTATACTACGATCAGTATCGGCGGGTGGTGCGTCAGCAAAGTGCCCGCGGTCTTTGGTTTGGTATTCGCCTTGCGCGAGCTACGGGCGACGAGGATGCGGAGAGCAGCTATATCCTCGCCCTGACCAATCTCTACCCTCAATCGGCGGAGTACGAGGCCTACCAACGTTCCGTGACAGCGGATGCCCAGGAGGTTCAGCGGTGAATCAAGCTTCGCCCATCAAGCGGCGTAAGAGTCGTCAGATCCATGTGGGAAGTGTGCCCGTTGGCGGCGATGCGCCGATCAGTGTGCAAAGCATGACCAATACGGAAACCTGCGATGTGACGGCCACCGTTGCCCAGGTCTCAGCTCTGGAAGCGGCCGGTGCCGATATCGTTCGCGTCTCCGTGCCCAGCATGGAGGCCGCCGAGGCTTTTCGTCAGATTCGTGCTCAGGTACAGGTACCCCTGGTGGCGGATATCCACTTTGATCATCGTATCGCGCTAAAAGTCGCCGAATACGGTGTGGATTGCCTGCGCATCAATCCGGGAAATATTGGTCGCGATGACAAAGTGCGGGAAGTGGTAGCCAGCGCTCGCGATCGCGGTATACCCATTCGCATTGGCGTCAACGCGGGATCCATTGGCAAAGACCTGCAGCGGAAATACGGCGAACCGACGGCGGAAGCCCTGGTGGAGTCGGCCATGCACCATGTCGATATTCTCGATAAGCACAACTACCCCGACTTCAAAGTGTCGGTGAAGGCCTCAGAGGTGTTTATGGCAGTAGATGCCTATCGTCTGTTGGCCAAGGAAATCGAACAGCCGTTGCATCTGGGTATCACCGAGGCCGGGGGATTGCGCGGTGGCACCGTCAAGTCGGCGATCGGCCTGGGTATGCTGCTTTACGAAGGTATCGGTGACACGATTCGAATCTCGCTGGCGGCGGACCCCGTGGAAGAGGTAAAGGTCGGCTTCGATATCCTCAAAAGCCTCAAGCTGCGCAGCAATGGGATTAACTTCGTTGCTTGTCCTAGTTGTTCACGGCAAAACTTTGATGTGATCGGCACCATGAATGAGCTGGAGAGCCGCCTTGAGGACATCCGCACGCCCATGGACGTGGCGGTAATTGGCTGTATCGTCAATGGCCCTGGAGAGGCCCGAGAAGCCGATGTTGGTTTGACGGGAGCGACACCCAGTAACCTGATCTATGTCGACGGCGAGCCCGATCACAAGGTCAGTAATCAGGACTTCGTGGATCATCTCGAACAGGTGATTCGTGAACGGGCGGCGCGCCTTGAGAAGGAACGTGCCGAGGCGGATGCGAAGCTCATTGCTCGCTCGGCCTCTTGAGCCAAATCCGCAGAGTTAAGCGAGTTCTCCCATGAACGCACTGCGATCCATTCGTGGCATGAACGATGTGCTGCCCGAGGAGAGTGCCCACTGGCAGTTTTTCGAGGCCGAAGTGGCCGCCTTACTGGGCAGTTATGGGTATGCGGAGTTGCGCATGCCCATCGTCGAAGCCACGGCATTGTTTCAACGCTCCATCGGTGAGGTCACCGATATCGTTGAGAAAGAGATGTATAGCTTTGCGGATCGCAACGATGACAGCCTGAGTCTGCGTCCCGAGGGTACGGCGGGTTGTGTACGCGCGGCGATCCAACACAACCTCATCGCGACTCCCTGCCGTCTTTGGTATCAGGGTCCGATGTTTCGTTACGAGCGGCCGCAGAAAGGACGACAGCGACAGTTCCATCAAATTGGTGCGGAAGTGTTTGGTATCGCCACTCCGGATGCGGATGCCGAGCTCATCGTTCTTCTGGCGCGGCTGTGGAAACGCCTGGGTATTGCCGACGCCGTGACGCTGGAGATCAACAGTATCGGCAGTCTGGCGGCACGCGCCGATTACCGAAAGGCTCTGGTTGCCTATCTCGAACAGCATCGCGACGCCCTGGATGAAGACAGTCAACGCCGCCTTGGTAGCAACCCCCTGCGGATTCTCGATAGCAAGAACCCGTCGACACAGGCTCTGCTGGACGAGGCGCCCAGCCTCGAAGACTACCTCGACGAGGAGTCGCGGTTAGATTTTGCTGCCCTTAAGGCCTATCTCGATTCGGCGGGTGTGACCTATCGGGTCAATCCGCGTTTGGTGCGAGGGCTTGATTACTACAACAAAACGGTCTTTGAGTGGGTCACGGATGCGCTTGGCGCCCAGGGAACGGTTTGTGCCGGTGGCCGTTATGACGGTCTGGTCGAGCAGTTGGGCGGGAAATCCACGCCCGGGGTAGGTTTTGCCATGGGCGTAGAGCGTCTTCTGTTGATGCTTGAGGCCATGGACCGTCTCCCCACACCACCGTCGCCGGAGGTGTTCGTGGTCGCTATTGGTGATTCCGCTCAGCGAGCGGCGCTGGCCGCGGTGGAAGGTCTCCGGGATCATCGCGGCGCGTGGCGTATTGTGCATCAGCTGGGGGGTGGAAGCTTCCGTAGCCAAATGAAAAAGGCTGACCGCAGTGGAGCAGAGCTGGCCCTGTTGTGGGGAGAGGACGAAGTCGCCAGCGGTGAAGTCACCATCAAGCCCCTGCGCGACGACGGTGAGCAACGCCGTGTGGCCGTGGATACCCTGGCTGATACTCTCAACACTCTGCTGGGTTCGCAGAATTAGTAACTAGGATATTTGTTCGTGGAAAACTATCGTACGGAAGAAGAGCAGGTCGAAGCCCTCAAGCGCTGGTGGAAGGAGAACGGCCGCGGCACGATTATCGGTGTGGTGCTCGCCTTGGGTCTGGGCTTTGGCTGGCAAACCTGGCAGAAGAACGCCCAGATCAGCGTGGAGAATGCCTCCAATCTGTATCAGCAAATGCTTATTGCTTTATCGACGGAAGACGCCCAGGGTGCGATCCAGGGCCGTGAACTCGCAGAACAGCTTAAAGAAGAGCACCGCGGTACAAGCTATGCGCTTTTTGCCGCCCTGCATTTGGCCCGACTTGCGGTGAATGAGAACCAGCCCGAGCAGGCCGAGAGCGAGTTGCGCTGGGTCCTGGGGATGGCCGGGGAAGGTGACGACATCTACCAGGTAGCGAATCTCCGCCTGGCCCGCGTTCTGGCGAGCCAGGGGAATACGGATCAGGCCTTGGAGCTCCTGAGCACGGGCAGCAATGAATATCTCGCTTCCTATGCTATTGCCCGGGGCGATGTACTGTTGCAATTGGGCCGTGAAGACGAGGCTTTAGTTGCCTACGAGAGTGCCGTGGCATCCCTTGATGCGGGCGCCCCCGTGCCGCAAACCCTGCAGCAGAAACTTCAGTATCTCACCGCGCGCCAGGCGGTGAATGACGCCGAGGCCGGCTGATATGCGCAGCGTATGGCGCCGCAGCCGAGGGTTTGCGTATCTGCTCCTGTTGGCGGTCCTTCCCGGTTGCTCCACCTTCAGCAAGGTCGGCGATTTCTTCGATATGAGCGACGACGAGGATCCCCAGGCTCCCGCGGAGTTGGTGGAAATCGAACAGCAGCTCGACGTGAAGAAGCTCTGGTCCGTGGGCGTTGGCAATGGTCAGGGTGACGGTCTTTACAAGCTCCAACCCTTTATCGATGGGGATCGTATCTATGCAGCGGCTGCCAATGGCGAAGTGCGCGCCATCGATCGTGAGCGCGGCCGCACCCTTTGGAAAGACAAGATAAAGATCGGTGTGTCCGGCGGCATTGGACACTTCGAGAACTCCCTTTACCTCGGTGGCAGTGACGGTGAGGTAGTGCGGATCGCCGCGGATTCAGGGGAGGTCATCTGGCAGAGCGAGGTCAGTGGCGAAGTGCTGGCACCGCCTCAGGGCAATGGCCGGGTGGTCGTGGTGCAGACTTACGACGGCAAACTCTATGGCCTGGATCATGAGACCGGAGAACGGATGTGGCGCTATGACAGCGATGTGCCGGTGCTGACGATTCGCGGTACCAGTACGCCTATTCTCGATGGGGGCGTGGCGTATGCTGGTTTTGCCAGCGGTCGGGTATTGGCTTTTGACATCAACGACGGATCGGTGCGCTGGGAGGCGCGGATTGCCATTCCCCAGGGGCGCTCCGAGATTGAACGTATCGTGGACGTAGACGGCACGATGACCCTCATGGGCACGGAACTCTACGTGGCGAGCTATCACGGCCGGATTGCGGCATTGGATACCCGCACGGGGCGCAAGATTTGGCAGCGCAATGTGTCGTCGTTCTACGGCGTTTCCCAGGGTTTTGGGAACGTATATCTGGCCGAGGAAACGGGGACTATCACAGCCTTTTTGCGTAACGGTCAGGGGGTGCGATGGCAGCAGGATGCGTTGGCCTGGCGGGGCTTGTCCAAACCCGTGCCCGTGAGTAGCTACCTGGCGGTGGAAGATTTCAAAGGCTACCTACATTTTCTGTCCCAGGTCGACGGCGAGTTCGTTGCTCGCATCCGACCGGACGGAGAGGGTGCTCGCGCCGACATGCTCGCCGATGGCAATACGCTTTATGTGTACACCAATGACGGCAAACTCCTGGCCTATGACGTACGGGCGCGAAGTTGATGCCATGCGTCCCGTCATCGCCCTTGTAGGGCGCCCCAACGTCGGTAAGTCGACGCTCTTTAACCAACTGACCCGTTCCCGCGAGGCGCTTGTCGCTGACTTTGCCGGCCTGACCCGGGATCGAAAGTATGGCGATGGTCGCCTCGGTGATAGCGAATTCATTGTTATCGACACCGGCGGTGTCAGTGGTGACGAACAAGGTATTGATGCGGCGATGGCCGAGCAGTCCCTGCAGGCTATCGATGAAGCCGATGTGGTACTGCTGCTCGTCGATGCCCGTGACGGTCTGAATCCCGTTGATGAGCAGCTGGTGAAGTACCTGCGTCAGCAGAGTCGTGACTTTCATCTGGTGGTCAACAAGATCGATGGCCAGGACGCGGACGTGGCGGGCAGCGAGTTTCACGCCCTCGGTGTGTCGTCCATGCATGCTATTGCGGCGGCCCATGGACGCGGTGTAAGGCAAATGATCGAGAGCGTTCTAGAGCCGTTTCCGCCCAGCGAGATTGACGATGAAGAAGAGCTCGATGATGAGGCCACGCGGGTTGCCGTGGTGGGGAGGCCGAACGTCGGGAAGTCTACCCTGGTAAACCGCATTCTCGGTGAAGATCGCGTGGTGGTGTACGACCAACCGGGCACCACTCGTGACAGCGTCTATATCGACTTTGAGCGAGACGGGCAGCCCTACACCTTGATCGACACGGCGGGTGTGCGGCGGCGTAAGAATGTCCGGCAGGCGGTGGAGAAGTTCTCTATCGTTAAAACCCTTAAGGCCATCGATGACGCCAACGTGGTTGTGTTGCTGATGGATGCGCGCGAAGGCCTGGTCGATCAGGACTTGCATCTGTTAGGGCATTGCATTGAGGCAGGGCGTGCCCTGGTGCTGGCGGTCAACAAATGGGATGGCCTGGAGGCCGAACACAAGGATCGCGTGCGCTCCGAGTTGGATCGTCGTCTGCGCTTCGTAGACTTTGCCGAGACCCACTTCATCTCAGCTCTTCACGGGTCCGGCGTTGGCAAGCTGTTCGGTTCCATCGACGCGGGCTACAGTGCGGCGATGCAGGCCATGGGGACCAACCGGCTGACGCGGATTCTCGAGGACGCCGTGGCCGATCACCCTCCGCCCATGGTTAACGGTCGCCGTATCAAGCTTCGCTATGCCCATGCCGGTGGACGTAACCCCCCGCGGGTCGTGATCCACGGTAATCAGACCGATCGAGTGCCCGATAGCTATCGCCGATACCTGGAGAAAGTCTTCAGCCGGGCTTTGGAGCTTACGGGAACCCCCCTGCGCATAGAGTTTCGCGGCGGCGATAACCCCTATGCGGGTCAGCGCAACAAGCTCACGCAACGGCAGATCAATCGGAAGCGACGCCTTATGGCTCACGTAAAACAGGCCAAGAAGCGCAAGCAGCAGAAAAAGCGCGGCTGATGAACCGGGCGCTTCCCGATCTAGACGAGCCCGGGCAAATCGATACTTTTGTTGATCGCTTCTACGAGCGGGTGCTTCAGGACCCAGATCTAGCACCGCTGTTTCTCGATGTCGCCGCCATACGCCTGGCGGACCACCTACCTCGTATTAAAGCCTACTGGCGCAAGATGCTGTTGGGTGAGAAGACCTATCGTAGGCATATGATGGAGAAGCACCGGGCTCTGGATCATCGCCGTCCCTTGCAAGAGTCACACTACGATCGATGGTTACTGCTTTTCGAGGCAACCCTTGATGGCAGCCATGCGGGCCCCGTCTCTGATCGCGCTCGAACCCTGGCACGACGAGTTGCAAGGAATATGCGACGGAATCTCGAAGAGGGTCGGCAGCGCTCTTAATTTATATTCTTTAAACAGGCCATAACTAGCTGAAATATATGTATTAAATAGAGATATTCAGGCCTGTTTCCCTGCCTTGTTCGGGGTGTTTTGGGTGTTATAGTTCACCATAACACTTACCTAATCGCAGGACCGAACAATGATCAGCTTACGCAAGCGCATGGAAGGACCCAGCTCGCGGCGCATGCTTTTACCGGCCTTCCTTTTCTTCCTGGGCGCATCGTTGAGCGCCGCCGGGGGCGGTGCCGTCGCCGCCCTGTGTCTTGTGCCTGCGGGCCTCGCCATGGAAGTGGCGCGAGGCTCTCAGAACGACGATCTGCCGAGTGATGCTTAACATGAGTTTCTCGTCACGCCGCCTCGGTGCGGTAACCGGTGTGCTGGCTTGTTTGCCCGTGTTGGTCGGTTTCAACTCTGCTCTGGCGGGAGAGACCCGGCGCGTTGAAGGACTGGAATTCCGTCAGGTGGTGCTGGTGGGTAGCACCGAGGTGGAAATCAGCCAGGGCGACATGCACGAGTTGCAGCTCAAGGGGGATCGTGAAGATCTTGATAAAGAGCCCTTCTATGTCAGCGGTGGTGGTCTGCTGGTCCTCGGTAAGAGCAAGAAGTACCGCAAGACCTATCCCAATGTTCGATTTCGAGTTGTTCTGCCTACGCTTGAGAAGGTGCGGGTGAACGGCTCGGGGATGGCGTACGTCAAACCCTTTGTCCTGGATGAAACGGAAGACGGCTACCCGCAGTTCATCGTCGATGGATCTGGGGACATCAAGCTGTATGGCATCGAAGGCCCGGGGGCAGAACTGCGGGTTAAAGGTAGCGGTGATATCAAGGCCGCAGCGGTAGAGGTGGGAGACCTGGAGGCCGTTGTTTCCGGTAGTGGTGATTTGTACATCGGCAAGGTCATGTGCGAGAGCGGCGAGTTTATTGTCACCGGCTCTGGAGACCTGACCATCACCGAAACCAGTGACGTGAGGCAGCTTGAGGTGAATGTAGTGGGCTCCGGGGATGCTAGCTTGCCGGAGCTCTCTGCGGAGCGAGCTGAAGTAAATGTTGTCGGATCTGGAACCGTGGTGGTAGGCGAGTTGCGGGAACAGCTTAATGCCTCGGTGCTTGGCAGCGGTTCTGTGCTCTATCGGGGAGAGCCCGAGGTTGACAAGGTCGAACTTGGGAGCGGCGAAGTCAGCCGCCGTAAATAGGCGCCGCGCAAATCCTGATCATGGAGTGGAGTGACGGACAGCCTATCTATCGCCAATTGCGGGATCTGGTGATCCAGCGGGTGATCGACGGCAGTTTTCCCGAGGGAGAGGCGATTCCATCGGTGCGCCAGGTGGCGACGGATTATCGAATCAATCACCTCACCGTGGGCAAGGCCTATCAGGAACTGGTGGATATGGGCCTCCTCGAGAAGCGTCGGGGGTTGGGTATGTTTGTGGCCAGAGGGGCGCGAAACTCCCTTACCACCGATGAACAGCAACGGTTTTTAGAAGAAGAATTGCCTGCCTTTGCCGAGCGCGTGCACATGCTCGGTATGGCCATGGAAGAGATAACCGCGCGGTTACTCAGGGTTCAGGGGGAACGAAATGCAGACCATCATTGAGGCCCAGGCGCTGCAGCGCAGCTTCGGTGATCTTCACGCTGTGGATGGGGTGGATTTGACCATCGAAGCGGGAAACGTGATCGGACTGATTGGCCCCAATGGTGCCGGGAAAACTACCTTGCTACGGGCCCTGTTGGGGTTGACCCGCTGTCAGGGGGAGTTGTCGGTGCTGGGTTATCAGCCAGAGAACGATCACGCCAAGATGATGGAAGAGGTGTGCTTCATCGCCGACACGGCGGTACTGCCGCGTTGGATGCGCGTGGCGGAGCTGCTGGATTACGTCACGGGAACCCACAGTCGTTTTAGCCGTGCTCAGGCCGATGAGTTTTTGGCTGCCACGGACGTAGATCCGAAACGTCGGGTCGGTGACTTGTCCAAGGGGATGACCGTACAGCTGCATCTGGCGATTGTTATGGCTATTGACGCGCGCCTGCTGATCCTCGATGAACCCACTTTGGGTTTAGACATTCTGTACCGCAAACGCTTCTACGAACAATTGATCAACGATTACTTCGACGGCGAGCGGACGATCCTGGTGTCGACCCACCAGGTGGAAGAGATCCAGAACATCCTTACCCATGTGATCTTTATGCATCGGGGCAAGCTGATACTTCATGAGGCTTTGCTGGATTTGGAAGCGCGCTTCTGCGAACTCCACGCATTGGGAGATGCCGTTAACCGTGCCGAGGAGCTTCCATATATCGGTCGACGGAACATTCTGGGCGGCAAGGCCTATATCTATGAAGGAGTACCCAGCTCCCAGGTCGCTTCATTGGGTGAGGTGAAAACCCCGTCCGTTTCGGACCTCTTCGTCGCCAAGGTGGGAGGGTAAGTCGTGGCCAGTGCCCAAACGTCGCGGTTTCTGACCCTCTTACAACGAGAGTTTCGCGAGTATCGCAACTCGCTGTTTTGGACGCCGGTGATCACCGCCCTGGTACTCGGGGTCTTGATGATCGGCAGCGTGGTGCTGGTCAACAGTGTCAGTATTATCGGAGACACCATCCTCGAAGCCCTTATGGCTGAGGGTGGAACCGGGGTCAATGTCACCATCTCTCTGAATGAGGACACGGGAGAGGAAGTTACAGTAGTCGAGGTCACCGGGATCGACGAGACAAGTGATATCCCCGATGGCCTTGAGTCGGAAGTCGCTCGCATTGAGCTCTTGGAAGACGCCGACAGAGAGGTGCAACGAGTCATCATTCAAAACCCTGAGGGCGGGGCGTATCCGCTACCAGAACCGCCGGCACCACCGTCGGAGTACGAGGTACTCATCGATGAAGACGGTGAGGAAGAGCAGTGGAATTTTTCTCGAGAGTGGAACTTCAATCCCGATCCGGCTAATGGCGGTGGTGGGGAGACCAGTCATGAAGACATGGATGGTCGAGAGCTGAACGCCATGCTCGGTGTTATTCATGGGATTTTGATTCTGATTCTCTTGGTGACTTCAGCGAACTACCTCCTGGGGTCCCTCTACGACGACCGCAAGGACCGGAGCATTTTGTTCTGGCGCTCTATGCCGGTGTCCGAGTGGGAGGTGGTGTCGTCGAAGTTTGTCATTGCCCTGATTGTGGCCCCGCTTATCTACATTGCCATTAGCCTGGTTCTGCAACTCGCTTACGTGGTGCTAATGATGGTTTTGGTCTGGCGTATGGATCAGGATCCGTCTGACGTGGTGCTGGCGAACATTGATTTTGTAGCGCTGATGTTGGACCCCATCAGCGGTTGGGTGATGACGGCGTTATTGATTGCGCCCACCTATGCCTGGCTCTTGTGCGCGTCGGCTCTGGCCAAGCGTTCACCGTTTCTCATGGCAATCACGCCCTTTATTGCCTTGGTAATCGCCGAGGCGGTGTTCTTTCGCAGTGAATACATTGAAGATGCGATACAGAACCACTTTCCCCACGTCACCGAGGGGTCGGCCGTGGGCTTCTATCTATTCGGTCCAGACTGGACCAGCCTGAACCTCTCGAGTATGGCCGCCGGTCTGATCTTTGCCGCTCTCGCTTTGGCGGTAGCCGTATGGCTACGACGGCATCGTTGGGAGCTTAACTAGGGGTAAACTAAAATTCACGGCCTGAATATCACACATAGAAAACATCGATTAGATTGATAGTACTCCCCTGACCTAGACTTCTCCCCATTGTCGCCGTGGGCTTTTGAAAGGCCCTATGTGGCGCCAGCTTTCGCGAGCTTTTCGCATCATTAGGACGGGGGACGTACTCATGACCTACCAACAGGAAATCCAGCAGGCCGCAGCGATTGTTGCTGAGAACGGTGAAGGCTGGAAAGACATCAATCCCGAATACGCCGCACGTATGCGTCTGCAAAACCGTTTTCAGACGGGCGTCGACATTGCCAAATACACGGCAGCGATCATGCGTAAAGACATGGCGGACTACGATGCCAACACGGCGCAGTACACCCAGTCATTGGGCTGCTGGCACGGCTTTATCGGCCAACAGAAGCTGATCGCCATCAAGAAGCACTTCGGCAATACGGACAAGCGCTACCTCTACCTGTCCGGGTGGATGATCGCCGCCCTGCGCAGTGAGTTTGGTCCTTTGCCAGACCAATCCATGCACGAGAAAACGTCTGTGCCCGCGCTCATTGAAGAGCTGTACACCTTCCTTCGCCAGGCCGATGCCCGAGAGCTGGGTGGACTGTTCCGCGAATTGGATGCGGCTCGCACTGCCGGTGATGAAGTCGCCGCCAAGGCCGTGGAGAAGCAGATCGACGAGTTCCAGACTCACGTTGTGCCGATCATCGCTGATATTGACGCCGGATTCGGTAATGCCGAAGCGACCTACCTGCTGGCGAAGAAGATGATCGAAGCCGGCGCCTGCGCTATCCAGATCGAGAACCAGGTGTCTGACGAGAAGCAGTGCGGCCACCAAGACGGCAAAGTCACGGTTCCCCACGAGGACTTCCTGGCGAAGATCCGCGCCGTGCGTTACGCGTTCCTGGAACTCGGTGTGAACGACGGTGTTATCGTCGCGCGCACGGACTCCCTCGGCGCTGGCCTTACCAAGCAGATTGCCGTAACCCATCAACCCGGCGACCTTGGCGATCAGTACAACAGCTTTCTCGATTGCGATGAGATCGATCCTTCCGACCTGCACAGCGGCGATGTGATCATCAACCGCGATGGCAAGCTGCTGCGACCCAAGCGCCTCCCGTCAAACCTCTATCAGTTCCGCAAAGGGACCGGTGTAGAGCGGGTCGTTCTTGACTGCATTACTTCTTTGCAGAATGGCGCCGACCTGCTGTGGATCGAGACTGAGAAGCCTCATGTGGGTCAGATCGCGGAAATGGTCAACAAGATTCGTGAGACGATTCCGAGCGCCAAGCTGGTATACAACAACTCTCCGTCCTTTAACTGGACGTTGAACTTCCGTCAGCAGGTATTCGATGCCTGGAGCGAAGAAGGTAAAGATGTCTCGGCGTATGACCGCAATAACCTCATGAGCGTGGATTACGACGAAACGGATCTGGCCGCGGAAGCGGATGCTCGCATCCAGACTTTCCAGGCCGATGCGTCCCGTGAGGCAGGTATCTTTCATCACCTCATCACATTGCCGACTTATCACACGGCCGCGTTGTCTACGGACAACCTCGCTAAAGAGTACTTTGGCGAAGCGGGCATGCTTGGGTACGTGAAAGGTGTGCAGCGTCAGGAGATCCGTCAGGGTATCGCCTGCGTCAAGCACCAAAACATGGCCGGTTCCGATATGGGTGATGACCACAAAGAGTATTTCGCTGGTGACGCCGCCCTGAAGGCCGCCGGTGAAGACAACACCATGAACCAGTTCGGCTAAGATCGAACGGTTGCGTCCGCAGAGGCCCGGCTAGGAATAGCCGGGCTTTTTTTTTGCTTACTCTTACAGAGTAGGGCGGAGTGGGGTGGCTGCGAATGCACCCCATGAGAAGATCATTACGATACAAGGAGACAGGAATGACATTGTCCATGGCCGATCTGGTCGAACGGGAAGACTGGCAAGGTGTACAGGAACGGTTTAACAACCGCGAATTCGTACAGCGTATGGGCGTAACCGTAGACTTGAGCGATCCGCTGCAACCGCGTTGCGATGTGGCGCAGATCGAGTCTTACCATCTGGGCGGGATCGGCCAGGATTTTGTAAACGGTGCCGTAACCTCGGGTGTGATTGATATCGCCCTTGGCTTAACCGGTTTGCGCTTCGCTCACATGGGTTACTTCGCAACGCGCAATCTACACATTGACCTAACACTGCCGGTAGAAAAAGACGGCTTTTACGTTACCGCAAGAAGCACTAGTCGCATCGGAAAGAACCTGTTTGCAGAAGCTACGGTATTCAATCCTGCTGGGGAGCCAAGGGTGCATGCCACCGGGGTGGTGCGGATCGGCATCCGCAAGGGTTAGGAGCGGTAGACGACCCGCTCAAAGGAAAACCACCTAACCGGGTGGTCTGGTGGGCGGTGGCAGGGATAACACTTCATACTACGAAGCGCTCCACCGATCCAGGCGGAGCGGGCTAATAAGTACATTCAAAGTGATGAAGAGGGTTTAGCCATGGGGGACTTGGAGCAACGCCTACAGCAACAGGAAGACTTGGAGGCTATTCGTCGACTCAAGCACCACAACTATTGCCACTGCGTGGATCGCGCTGTGGCGGGAGAGTCAGCGGCTATCCAAGAAACCGTTGGCCGCTTTACTGATGACATCGTAGCTGACTTCACGGGCTTCCCGCTTTTTGAAGGGCGAGAAGCGGTTACCGGGTTTTACGCAGAGGGCGTGCCCTCGATCCTGAGCTATTCCCAACATCAGGTGTGTAACGAAGTCATCGAAGTGAACGGCGATCGTGCCACGGGACGTTGGTACGTGAACTGCCTGGCCAACTTCCGCGATACCAGTCCTTTTGGTATGGCAGGGCCAGGGTTGATTGTAGGGCGTTACGAAGAAGAGTACGTGCGCGCCGATGACGGATGGAAGTGGTCGCGGATTGTCGCCCTGCTAGACGTATTTGCTCAGGGGGATACCTTGTGGGCTGGAGCTACCCAGCTGTTTACCAATCCTGATCGTTAGCTTGAGCGCTTGATTATGTAGATAGGCTTTCCAAGCTCTTATAGCAAAGGCCCGGCTAGTGATAGTCGGGCTTTTTTGTTCCCGGGATGTTTTAGGTGGCTTTTCACCGGACAGCGTTTCTGGTTGGCGGCAAGTGTTTGAAATATATGGATTATCTTAAAACCAGGTGTTTGGTGCTTCGGAATTGATGCTAGAAGCTTTTGCTCGCTATCTTTGCTTGCTAACAGGTAGGTCACGCAATATATTGATTTTTATGGAAGAAAATTGCGGACACAATTGATGGTTAACAAGTTAGAGAGACTCGATGTTAAGTGACCTTGGTCACCTAATTAGCTGTTAAGCGCCGTGTACTCACTTCGCTTCCTGCTTACGTTCCCCGCATTTATCGTTGGATTCTTGATCGCTTTGGTTCTGACTCTGAAGTTGAGTGGTATTGTTGCAGGAGTTGACTGTATTCCTGATATGTTTATCCATGACCCCTGTGCGGGCATACGTATGTCGATTCTGCCAAGCTGGCTCTATACGTTTGGTTCATCTCTGGCGGCTATTTTGATGATCGCGCTTCCTGTCGCTACTGCAGGAACAGATAGATTCGAAGTTGCGATCGGCTATTTCATAGGCGGCGCCACTATCGCGACAGTCACGGTTTTGAATTTTCCCGAAATGTTTGTTCCCTATGTATTCGCGCTCCTATTTGGCGGGTTAGCGGTATTCGCTACGAAGCGCTTAACAAGTCAAGGCTGTGAAGGCGCTTCGCGCCGGGACGGCACAACCGCTACGCGGTTCCGCCGCCCCAGCTTGAAGCGTTAGGTGGCTCAGCACCTTGTCTGGTCTCTTCAAATACCTTTACGCGCTTTCTGCGGCTTGCTTTGTTGGGCTAGGTTCAGGGCTTTTGACGATCACGCCCTACCTAATCGATCGAGAAACCGAGATGATGAAACTTGGTTCTGCCTACGAACAAGCCGCTGGTGTGGAATACGACGATGGATTCCAATGTGAGTTGGGCAGCACGTTGTATGCGGACTGCAAAGTCGCCGATTACCTAGCCAGCTCGAATTCGATTCTTGTCAGCTTCTTCAAGCTTATCGGGTATTCACTGTTTTGGTTCGGCACGGGGGCAGCAGCGTTGGGTCTGTACTTTCATCTTGGGGAAAGCACTAATGCACGCGCCACCTAACAAGTGTGGGCTGT
>DIYG01000192.1 GCA_002428935.1 Halieaceae bacterium UBA6060 | reverse complement strand
AAAAAAACGCAGAGTCGCAAACCCTGTTCCATCCTGCAGCTTGACCAGGAGGGAGCGGCGGCGCCCGCCGCCGGTAACGTTGATCAGAGCGATTTCGCCCTCAATGACAACTTCTGCTCCGTCCTGAAGTCCTCCAAGGGGGGTAACGCGAGTTCGATCCTGGTAGCGCAGGGGCAAATGGAACAACAGGTCTTCTACCGTATCGATGCCATAGCTACGCAGCCGCTCGGCAAGCTTTGGGCCGACGCCGCGCAAGGTTTCCAGACTTTGTGTGACAATCCCCGCCACAGATAGTTAACCCCTAAATCGTTCGCAGCAGAGGGTACCAGCGTGCAGCATAAAAGCATCGCCATTGTCGGTTTTGGTGATCTCGGTACCCGGGTGAGCCGGCGTTTGCGCGGGCCCTGGCGATCGATTGGCCTGCGTCGCAATGCGGCGAAGGTGCCCGCGGGGGTGCGTGGAGTGGCCGTTGACCTGGGTGAGCCCGAGAGCCTGCAAGTCCTTTCGTCCCTGGCACCGGACGCGCTCATGGTTGCTCTGAGCCCCGCCGAGCGCAGCGTGGCCGGGTATGAAGCTGGTTTCTCCCGGGCGATGGAAGGGATTGTTGCCGGTCTGGGCTCCCATGTGCCCGAGCAGGCTTTTTTTATTTCCAGTACCCGGGTTTATGCCGAGGCGGAAGGCGCCTGGGTGGATGAAGACAGCCCCCTGGCGATGGAAGACCCCTATGCTCGCGCCATTATCGACGCGGAGCAGTGTTTCCTCGATGCTTTGCCCAGAGCCACGGTCCTGCGCGCAGGAGGGCTCTACGGACACGGTCCCGGGCCCCTGTTGCGAGCCGTGGCAGCGGGGCGTCTGAATCCCCGGGAGCCCCTGCGGTACGGCAACCGAATTCATCGAGAGGATGTGGCAGAGTTCATTACCTACGCTCTGGAGCATCCGCTCACGGAGCGCGTGATCAACCTAGTGGATGACGCTTGCGTCAGTGTTCAGGAAATAGAACGGTGGCTTTGCGAGGAGCTACGCTTGCCCTATAGCGTGCCCGAGGCAGCCGATACACCCCGGCGCGGCCACAAACGGATTCGCAACGAGCGGCTCCATGACACCGGCTTCACCTTGAAATACCCAGACTATCGCAGCGGTTACCGTGAGGTCTTAGGAGACTGGACGGCCCACTCAGAGCGCGAGGATGGCCTCGATCTCCACTGACACACCCTTGGGCAGCGCGGCGACCTGCACGCAGGCACGAGCCGGATAGGGCTCGCTGCAAAATGCTTCCATTACCGCGTTTACAGCACCGAAGTCGTTCATGTCGGTCAGGGAGATATTGATCTTTACGGCGTCGTTGAGACCGCCCCCGGCGGCTGTCGCGACGGCAGACAAGTTGCGAAACACCTGGGTGGCCTGAGCGGTGATGTCTCCGTCGACCACCGTCATGGTGGCCGGGTCCAGGGGGATTTGCCCCGACAGCCAAACGGTATTGCCGACTTTCACGGCCTGGGAGTAAGGGCCGATAGCGGCGGGTGCTTCTTCCGTAGCGATAATGGCGCGATTGCTCACGGGATTCTCCTAAAGATGCTCTCTAGCGTTGGGCTCCAGTCCGTTGGGGGAAATGCCTCCTGGACTGCAGCGAGGTTTAATGGCGTACGCGGCTCACCCGTCGCACGCTGTCGATACCGCGGAGCCGACGCATGATGCCTGCGAGGTGGACGCGGTTTTCCACATGCAGGTCCAGGTCCACGTAGGTGTACTGATAATCCTTATCCGTGGAACTGATCTTGTCGATGTTCACGCCCATACTGTTGATACGGGTGGCTATGGTGGCAATGGTACCCCGGCGGTTTTCCACCTCGATGCGCAGTTCGGCGAGAAACTCACCTTCGATGTCATCATCCCAGCGCAGGGGAATCCACTGTTCCGGTTTGTCGCGCAGGTCCGCCAGGTTCCGGCAGTTCTCTCGATGGACGACGACCCCTTTCTCGGAACTCAAATACCCCGCGATGGGATCGCCGGGCAAGGGGCGGCAGCAGCGGGCGTAGGACACCATGAAGCCTTCCGTACCGCGAATTGCCAGCGGTGTGTCGCTGCCGGGCTGGGGAGCGGGTCCTTCCATGTCCACTTCGCCGGCAAGCTGGGAAGCGACAACGCCCGGTAAGCGTTTACCCTGGGCAAGTTCCGCCAGGAGTTCGTCCAGAGAGGCGAGCCCGGCGCTTTCGAGATAGCTCGCCAGACGCGTTGTGGACAGCTCGCTGATGGCCAGTTCGAAGGCCGCCAGAGACTTGTCCAGAAGGCGCCGCCCCAGGGCAATGGCGTCCTCTCGGGTCTGGTGCATCAGATAGTGGCGAATGTTGCTGCGCGCCTTGGCGGTAACCGCATAGTTGAACCAGGAGGGGTTGGGGCTGGCGCCCGCGGCGGTGATCACCTCTACGGTTTGCCCACTCTGGAGAGGCTCCGAGAGCGGGGCCAGGCGTCGGTTGATGCGGCAGGCCACACAGCTATTTCCCAGTTCCGTGTGCACGCCGTAGGCAAAATCCACAGCCGTGGCGCCCCGGGGCAACTCCATGATTCGGCCTTTGGGGGTAAACACATAGATCTCGTCGGGGAACAGATCGATTTTTACGTTCTCGATGAACTCCAGGCTGTCCCCTGCCCGCTGCTGCATTTCCAGCAAGCCCTGAACCCACTGTCGGGCCCGGGCGTGGGAGCCGTTCACCGTGTCCGAGTCGGTTTTGTACAGCCAGTGCGCGGCGATGCCGTTGTTGGCCATGTCTTCCATTTCCCGGGTGCGAATCTGGATCTCGATGGGCACGCCATGCATACCCATGGTTACCGTGTGCAGGGACTGATAGCCGTTTGCCTTGGGAATGGCGATGTAATCCTTGAATTCACCGGGCACGGGTTTGTACAGAGAATGGATGCAGCCCAGAACCCGGTAGCAGCGGTCTACGGAATCAACGACGATGCGGAAGGCGTAGATATCCATGATTTCCGAGAAGGACTTTTTCTTTGACCGCATCTTCTTGTAGATGCTGTACAGGTGTTTCTCTCGACCGACTACGGTGGCCTCGTGGCCGTCCTGAAGGAGGGCGTTTTCAATCTGGCTGCGAATCTTGTCGACGAGTTCCCGGCGATGTCCTCGCGCTGCCCCCCGGGCCGCCTCGATGCGTCGGGCGCGCATGGGATAGAGCGCGGTAAAGCCCAGGTCCTCGAATTCCATACGCACGGAATTCATGCCCAAACGCATGGCGATGGGGGCATAGATTTCCAGGGTTTCTCGGGCGATGCGGCGCGCCTTGGTGGTGGGTAAGACCCCGAGGGTGCGCATGTTGTGTAGGCGATCGGCGAGCTTGACCAGGATTACGCGAATATCCCGGGCCATGGCCAGAGCCATTTTTTGGAAGTTCTCGGCCTGTTTTTCTTCGAGGGTGTCGAATTCGATCTGCGTGAGTTTGGACACGCCATCAACAAGCTCCGCCACAGGGTCGCCAAATTGCTCCGCGATGGCCGTTTTGTCGATGCCCGTGTCTTCGATAACGTCATGCAGCATGGCCGCCATGAGACTCTGGTGGTCCATGTGCATGTCGGCAAGAATCCCGGCAACGGCCAGGGGGTGGGTCACATAGGGTTCACCGCTGCGGCGTTGCTGACCGTGGTGGGCCTGTTCGGCGTAGTAGTAGGCCCGGCGGACGGCCACCGTCTGCGGCTCATCCAGGTAGGAGCGCAGCGTCGCGTCGAGGGAGTCGATGGTTTGCACGGGCCTTACCTAACCTTAGGGAACCATGCTCAGCACAGACCGCCGCCGCGGTTACGCGGGTGCTTATGTCGACGGTTAGGTGTGGTGCCTGGAGCCCAGCCTGGCGCGATGGCTAGGACCGGAGTCGTCCTAACGCCAGATACAGAAGCAAACGTTTTGGAAGGCCTTGTAGTAGGTGCGACCGCTGCGGTGGCTAAAAAACGGCGTTGGGCCGCTGCCTTTACCCCAGATCCGGCCGCAGGTAGAGCGGCTTTAGAAGCCTTCGCCGCCACCGCCCAGTGCTACGTTGACACCCGAGTTCATGCCGGCACCCATAACTTCCGCCAGCTCTTCTTCCGCTTCAATTTCGTCTTCGCGACTGAGCATATCGGGAGTCACCAGGCCATCAGCGATTTCGCGGAGGGCGATAACGGTGGGCTTATCGGACTCTTCTTGTACCAGGGGCTCTTTGCCTCCGGTGGCGATTTGTCGCGCGCGCTTGCTGGCCACCATGACCAGTTCGAAGCGGTTGTCGACGGATTCTAGGCAATCTTCAACGGTTACGCGTGCCATGGGAATTCCTTAAAGCAAGAGAAAGCCGGCCATTATACCTGATCTAGGCGCTGGGTATTCAAGGCGTCCTTGAAGAAGATGCTCCGGACCTCAGGCCAGCAGCCCCTGGAGTTGGTTCCCATGGCGGCGCACCTGTTTCGCGGTTTTCAGCCGCTCGCTCTGGACGATAGCGCGCAGTTCGCCAAGGGCCACATCGAAGTCGTCGTTGATCACCAGATAGTCTGCCTCCACGTAGTGGGACATCTCCGAGCGCGCTTCCGCCATGCGC
This sequence comes from Halieaceae bacterium UBA6060, assembly GCA_002428935.1. GTDB lineage: Bacteria > Pseudomonadota > Gammaproteobacteria > Pseudomonadales > Halieaceae > Congregibacter. The sequence goes on along the minus strand of DIYG01000192.1, from coordinate 14,286 downwards.
CGGTCGATGGTCTGCGTATCGTCTTGTCCTCGGTTACTCAAGCGTTCATGCAGGGCTTCGCGAGTCGGTGGAAGGATGAAAATCGCGCAGGTGGCGGGTAACAGCCCCTTGACCTGTGCCGCGCCCTGCCAGTCGATCTCCAGGATGACATCTCGGTCGGCGTTCAGTTGCTCCGTGACAAACCGTTGGGAGGTGCCGTACAGATTGCCAAAGACCTCGGCGTGTTCGAGAAACTCGCTCCGCCCCAGCATCGCCTGGAAATCGTTGCGATCGCAGAAGTGATAGTTCACGCCATCGGTTTCCCCCGGTCGGATGGGCCGGGTGGTATGGGAGACGGAGACACGGAGACTGGGCTCCGCGTCGATGAGCGCCTTTACGAGACTCGTCTTTCCGGCGCCGGAAGGGGCGGAGACCGTAAAGAGAGTACCGGCTTCGACATCCATGGTCGTGGCTGTGCTCCTGCTTATTCGATGTTTTGGACCTGCTCGCGCATTTGCTCGATCAGGACTTTGAGTTCAACGGCGCTTTGCGTGGTGCTGCTCGCGGTAGCCTTGGAGGACAAGGTATTTGCCTCACGATTCAGCTCCTGCATGAGAAAGTCCAGGCGCCTACCGCAGGGGCCACCTTTACGCAGGACGCGAGTGATTTCCTCTACGTGGGCTTCGAGGCGGTCGAGCTCTTCGTCCACGTCGGATTTTTGCAGATGCAACACCAGCTCCTGCTCCATGCGCCCTTCATCGATGGGTTGTTCGAGTTCCTCGAGACGCCGCCGGAGTCGCTCTTCTTGCCGCTCCCGCAGGGCTGGCAGGGCCTGGCGAACGCGACTCACCTCTTCCGCAAGAGCACTCAGGCGTTGGTGGAGGAGCTCCGCGAGTTGGGCGCCCTCTCGAGCCCGGCCTTCGGCGAGGTTGATGACCGCCGCGTCAAACAGCGTTATGGCGTGATTGATCACGGTGTCTTCATCATCGGCGGCGCCGTCGCATACACCGGGAAAGCCCAACACCGCCAGGGCATCGGGTTGCGCCAGATCCGGTGCGGACTCCGTTACCGTAGCGAGACCCGCAAGAACCGCGTCGAGGCGCGCCGGATCAATTACCAGCTGCGACGTCCTTTGCTCGCTGAGCACCCGAAGCTGACAGTCGATCTTGCCGCGCTTAAAGCGTTTTCCCAGAGCTTCCCGAAAGCGCGGTTCCAGGCTGCGAAGATGATCGGGAAGTTTGAAATGGCAATCGAGGTAGCGGTGATTGACGCTGCGCAGTTCCAGGGCCAGGGCTATGGGGCCGGTGGCGCTTTCTCGGGCGAAGGCGGTCATGCTGTGAAGCGGCATGGATCAGGTTCCTGCTCGTGAAGGGCGCATGGTAGCAGTTGTGGTCGACAACGCTGCGTATAATCCCGATTTACCTAGCGGGAGAATTACCTATGACACGACCGAGCGGTCGCGCGGCGGATCAGCTACGCACAGTCACCATCGAGCGTCACTACACCTGTCATGCGGAGGGCTCCGTACTGGTGAGCTTTGGTGATACCCGCGTTATCTGCACGGCGAGCGTGGACGAGGGCGTGCCTAGATTTCTCCGGGGCGAAAACTCCGGTTGGATTACCGCGGAATACGGCATGCTGCCCCGCTCCACGGGCTCGCGCATGGGACGGGAAGCCGCGCGGGGTAAGCAGGGCGGGCGGACGCTGGAAATCCAGCGCCTTATCGGTCGATCCCTACGGGCGGCGGTTGACCTAGGAAAACTGGGTGAGCACACGATTACCTTGGACTGCGATGTAATCCAGGCCGATGGAGGAACGCGGACCGCATCCATCACCGGTGCGTTCGTCGCACTGGTCGATGCCATCAACGGTCTGCAGCGACAGAAGCGCATCACCGGGGACCCCCTGCGTCATTTTGTCGCTTCCGTGTCGGTGGGTATCCATGGGGGCGAGGCGGTGCTGGACCTGGATTACGCTGAAGACTCCACCGCGGAAACGGACCTCAATGTAGTCATGACCAGTGCCGGCGAATTCATCGAGGTCCAGGGTACCGCCGAAGGTGCGCCTTTTCGGCGGGAAGAGCTCGATCAGATGCTCGCCCTGGGCAGCAAGGGTGTCGAGGAACTGATCGAACTGCAGCGAGAAGCCCTCGCCCAGGGTTGAGGGGGCTGCGCCTCTAGAGGTCCGTGTCGTAGTCCACAATCACCGGTGCGTGACGGGAGAACGTTTCACCGGTGTAGATGGCGGCATGTTCCACGGCGGGCTGTAGATCCTCGGAAATGATGTGCAGGTCCGTGCGCCAACCTCCCTGCCCCCTCTCCTGGGGCCAGAAGGTAAAGGCATCGCTGTCACCGCTGACTTCTCGGAAGGCGTCCAGATAACCGTTTGCCAGGAGTTCATCCATCCACTCCTGTTCTTCACCCAGAAATCCGCTGAGGCCCTCGCAGGCGCTGATGTCCTGGACGTCATTATCGGTGGGCGCTATCTGCCAGTTGCCGCAAATAATGAAGTCACGGCGTTTGTTCCGCACCTTTTGCAGGTGCGGGCCCAGGAGTTCGAAGAAGTGGTTCTTTTGCTCCTGTTGTTCTTCGTCCCTGCCCTCAACACACGGTGCCAGAATGCAACCGACGGACAGCTCGGCGAAATCCGCCTGGATATAACGGCCCTGCATATCGAAGTCCGCAAAGCCCAGGCCGGTCATGATGGCTTTGGGGAGTTCGCGGCAGTAGATAGCGACGCCGTTTTCCTTGCCGTTAACGTCGTCAAAGAAATAGGCGTTGTAGTCCGAAGGGAAAAACACCTCATCCTGGAGGTCGTATTCCGAGCACCGCAGGTCCTGAATGCAGACAAAATCCGCGTCCTGGCGGGAAAGCCACGCGTAAAACCCGCGATCTGCTGCTTCGCGCACCCCATCTGCGCTGAAGCTGATAATCCTCATGGTCCACCCCTGATATAACGAAGCGCTATGATACAGAAAGGTCTGATGACAGAATATACTGCTCCGTCAGCTTCTCTCGCGCACTCCTGGATACGCTCATGCAGCCCTACCAACGTCACTTTATTGACCTGGCGCGACGCTACAACGTGCTCCGCTTTGGCAGTTTCACATTGAAATCTGGGCGCCAGAGCCCCTACTTCTTCAACGCCGGAGCCTTTGCCTCGGGAGCTGCCCTCGCCGCCCTGGGACGCCATTACGCCCGCTGTATCGTCGAGGCGAAAATCGACTTCGATGTGCTTTTGGGACCGGCTTACAAGGGCATACCCCTGGCGAGCACTACCGCCGTGGCTCTGGCTGATCATCATGCATGGGATGTGCCATTCGCCTATAACCGCAAGGAAGCCAAGGACCACGGTGAAGGCGGCACCCTTGTAGGCGCACCACTTCGGGGCCGCGTGCTGGTTATTGACGATGTCATCACCGCCGGCACCGCCGTCGGCGAAGTGGTGCAGATGATCCGTGATGCCGGGGCGGAACTCGCCGGTGTGGTCATTGGTCTTAATCGCCAGGAACGGGGCCAGGGCCCGAGCTCGGCGATACAGGAAATCGAGGAGCGCTGGGGGGTACCCGTGCACAGCATAGTTGCTATGGAGGACCTCATCGCCTATCTGGAGCGCGGTGTTTCGGAGGATGATGACATCCCCGATGACGCTCTCGTCCAGATGCGTGCCTACCGAGAACGCTACGGCGTGTGAGCTTGTGGCGTTCGCGGCGCCGGCCTATATTGCAGTCATGAATGCGCATGTCTCTGTTTACCATCGAGTTGCGGGTGGCTTGGCTCTCCCCTTGCTTCTGGCTCTGGGCTGCCTAGCCCCATCGCTGCAGGCCCAGGAGGGCGTGCAGATGTATCGATACATCAATGCCGATGGCAACAAGGTGATCGGTTACCAGGTGCCACCCGAGTATGTGGCCAATGGCTACGAGATCCTCAGCGCCAAGGGTGCGCTCATCGAAGTGGTGCCGCGGACTCTCCGCGATGACGAGTTGCAAGACCAGGATGCGCGGGACCGTCTGGCCCGGGAGGCGGAGGAAGAGCAGGAGCGTCTGCGCCGCTGGGATGAGTCTTTGCTATTGCGTTACAGCACCGTCGAGGACATTGAAGCGGCCCGAGAGCGAGCGCTGCGGGAGTTGAAGATCAGGGTCAGCATTCTCAAGGGCAAGCAGCGTTCCCTGAAGCAGCAGGTAGAGAACTATCAGGCCCAGGCCGCCGATCAGGAGCGCCTGGGCTACGACGTCAATCAGGATCATCTAAAGGCCATCGACGATCTGCAGGCGGAAATCGTTACCACGGAAAGAGCTATCGTTGATCGGCAGGATGAGATAGCGGCAGAGAATGCCAGCTACGATGCAGACGTGGAGCGATTTACCACGCTTCTGGACATCGTTGAGTTGCGCAAAACCCTATCTACCGGTGACTCTGGTTAAGACCTGGCCGAATCTTGGCTAATACCTAGCAAACACTTGGATCGGACAGCCACCCCACAGGCTCACAGCCGATACTCATCAACTTGGCTCCCGTGCTCAGGGCTGGTCAGCCGCCTCTAGCTTGTTTTTGCCTGCGCCATGGCTGCGGGTTGAGCGCTGGGCACGGAGCGAAAAAAACCTTCCGTAAGAAAATCAAATTGCTGTTCCCAACCCTGGGTGGGGCTGCGCTTGAATTCACTGCGCACAAATTGGGCAATACGCCCTTCGGCGGTGCTAAAAAGCAGACCGGCCGCTTCGGGCAGGGGCAACACGGGGCGCAGGCCTTCCCGCAGTTCGGCTTCCCGCAGAACCTGGCGGAGCTGCGTTTCAACCCGCTCCATCACCTGGTGCACACGATGGCGGAGTCGTTCCGTTTCGCCCGTAAGGGCCTCGCCAACTAACAGTCGGCTAATTCCGGGGTTGTGCTCGGCAAAGCCCAGCATGAAATACAGAATCAGCTTACAGCGCGCTGTTGCCCGCTCTTCATCCTGCAGGATCAGGCTTATGCGCTGAAATAGACTGTCTTCGATGAACTGGATAAGGCCTTCAAACATCTTCGCCTTGCTGGGGAAGTGTCGATATAGTGCCGCTTCGGAAACTCCCACCCGTTCGGCCAACCGCGCGGTGGTGATGCGGTCGCCAGGATTATCCTCAAGCATCTGTGCCAGGGCTTCGAGAATTTGCTGACGTCGCTGGGCGTTTCTCGGCATGCGGGACTCAAATGGAAGACAGCTGCGAAAGGACCTTCATCGTAGCGACTGCCCATGCTCACAGCAAGATTGCGGCGTTGAGAACCGGCTACGGCGTCTCAGAACTCTCCCCGGCGAGTAATCTTTGTGCCCATGCCCTCGTCGGTGAAGATCTCGAGCAGCACCGCGTGGGGTACGCGCCCGTCGACGATATGAGCAGACGATACTCCAGACTTGACCGCGTCCAGGGCGCAGCTGATCTTCGGCAGCATGCCGCCGTGCACGGTCCCGTCGGCAATCAATTCATCGACGCGGGCCGTGGAGAGCCCGGTAAGGACGACGCCCTCCGCGTCCATGAGCCCGGCGACGTTGGTCAAAAGCATGAGCTTTTCTGCTTGCATGACCTGGGCGATCTTCCCCGCGACCAGATCGGCATTGATGTTGTAGGTATTGCCCTCTTCATCAGCGCCCACGGGAGCGATCACGGGGATGAAATCTGAATCCAAAATGACATCGAGGATTTCTCGGTCGATTTGCCGGACCTCGCCAACCTGACCGATGTCGACAATCTCCGTGGCGCCGAGCTCCGGTCCGGGGCGGGTGCCATGGAGTCGCTGGGCGCGAATCAGTCGCCCGTCCTTACCCGTAACACCGATGGCCTTGCCGCCGTGCTTGTTGATGGAGGCGACGATTTCCTTGTTGACGCTGCCCCCCAGGACCATCTCTACGACGTCCATGGTTTGCGCGTCGGTGACTCGCATGCCGTTGACGAAGTGACTCTCGATATTGAGCTTCTCCAATAGCTGGCCAATCTGCGGTCCGCCCCCGTGGACGACGACAGGGTTCATGCCTACCAGTTTCATGAGAACAATATCCCGGGCGAAGCTGGCGTGAAGCTCCGGGTCCACCATGGCGTTTCCACCGAACTTCACCACCACCGTACGACCGGTGAAGCGCTGGATGTAAGGCAGGGCTTCCGTGAGTACGCGCGCCACATTGAGCGCAGAGTCCGGGGTGAGGGACATGGGGGGTAATCCTTGCTGAAAGCTCTAGAAGGGGATTGTCAGCCCTGGGGCTACGCTGGCGAGCTGCTCGCGAAACAGCCCGCGAATGTGCTCAAGCTGCTCTTCGTTGCCGGCCTCAAAGCGAGCCGTAAGGGCGGGCCCGGTATTTGACGCGCGGAGCAGGCCCCAGCCATCGCTGAAGTCCACGCGCAGACCGTCGAGATCGTTGCGTTTGCCTTCGGGAAACTGGGCCTCCGCCAGGAAACGGTCCATGAGGGCGAACTTTTCTTCATCGGCCACCGGCACCAGGATTTCCGGCGTGCTCACCGCTGAGGGGAGGTCGGCAACGAGTTCATCCAGGCTGAGGTTCTGGGAGGAGAGTATCTCCGCCAGGCGACCTGTGGCGTACAGGCCATCGTCGAAGCCATACCAGCGTTCTCCAAAGAACACATGGCCGGAGAACTCTCCGCCCAGCAGGGCACCGGTCTCCAGCATCTTTTGCTTCATAAGCGCATGACCGGTCTTCCACAGCACTGCGCGACCCCCGAGCCCGGTGATCAATTGGGCGAGGTTGCGGCTGCATTTAACGTCATAGACCACGTCGGCACCGGGATTTCGCGAAACCACATCCTGGGCAAAGATCATCATCAGGGTGTCGGTGCGCAATATGCGGCCCTGCCCTGTTACCACGGCCAGGCGATCACCGTCACCGTCATAGGCAACGCCGAGGTCCGCATCGTTGGCCAGCACTTCGGCAATTAAGCCTTCAAGGTTGGCTTCGTTGCTGGTATCCGGAGACCGATTGGGGAAGCTACCGTCGACGTCGCAGTGGAGAGGAATGACATCGCAACCCAGCTCCTCCAGGAGGGCGGGTGCCAGGCGTGCGGTAGCACCGTTCCCGGCGTCGACAACAATTTTCAGCGGCACGGCGATGGCGATGTCGCCGACGATTTCATCCAGATAGCCGCTCACCATATCCTGCTGGATCACATGGCCGCGGCCTTTGCTGAAGCGGCCACTTTGGGCAATACCGCGGATTTTATCGATGGTGCCTTCGGCGATGGTACGGCCCTTGAGGACTATCTTCAGACCGTTGTGTTCCGCCGGATTGTGGCTGCCGGTGATCATGATTCCGGAAGTCACCGTGTCTTGCTGGGTAGCAAAATAAAGCACGGGCGTGGGCACGAGGCCGATATCGATGACGTCTCGCCCGGATTGCAAGAGCGCCTTTTCGATAATGCCCTTGATTCTCGGGCTACTCTCTCGCCCGTCATAGGCCAGGGCCAGGGTTTGCTCGCCCATTTCGCCGGCGATGGTGCCGATGGCGCTGCCAATGCGGAACACCGTTTCGTCGTCCAGTTGTTCCTCCGCATGACCACGGATGTCATAGGCGCGGAATATGGCCGCTGGAAGCTCCGCACTGGCGGGACCTTCCGCCACCGCCAGGGCGGTATTGCTCGCTCCCCCGGCCGTGTGCGTGACCACGCTGGACCCGTCCACGCCGGGGCCTCGAGCGCGCCGATGGCTTTGACGACGAAGCTCCCGGGCCACGGGAACCAGTTCGGGAACACTCAGTTCCATACCGGTGCGGTGTTCGGCCCCCGCTATGATTCGTTCGATCTCACCCCGTAAGGACTTCCCGCTGCGAAGCATGCCCAGGACGAAGCCCAGGAGTGCAAAACCCAGCAGAGCCCCCATTAGCTCATAACTGGGGCGTACTCGTTGCCGCAATTCGTCGATCAAGGTCTGGGAAGGGCTGAAGATCACGCGCCAGTTTGTGTCTGGGATGTCGGCGGTGTGCGCGTGGTCGGCAACGCCACTGCCAATGCTGACGATATCGAAATCGCGATCTACCCTGGCACCATAAACCCGCTGCTGCAGCGTGAACTGGCCCGGTGACTCGCCCGCCGGCTCCATCAGCTTGCCGAGTTCATCGGCGCGCAAGGTAATCAGCACCACGGCGCGGCGGTCGGGGTATTCCGGGTCCGTGGTCATCTGGGCGAGCGATGCTAACCACTGACCTTCAAACTGGTAGGCTTCCGGTAAAGCGGACTCACCGTTGCTGACCCGCCGTACGAGATCCACTTCGATGTGATTGCGCAGGCCCTGGCGGCCGCCATTCATCTCGGCGGTGCCCATGGCATCCAGCCGCAGCAGTCGCAGGCTGAGGGCATCGGGGAAGAAGGCCAGCAACGCGGTTTCGAGGTCCGTCGACGGCTGTTCCGTGTTCTGCGAAACGCTCGCGTCACTGTCAGGGGCGGCGGTTTCGTTCTCTTCTTCTGCCTGGGGGAGGCTAACGGGTTCCGCCATCGTAGGCGCCAGCGCTGCTCTGGCCAGGGGCGAGGATGCGGCGGCCTGGACCCGGTCCCGCAGGCTGCTTACGGCGGCGCTTATGGTGCTGGCTTGTTGCGAAGCGTAAGACGTAGCCACGCGTTCAAGAAGCGCATTCAGATGGGCCGGCGCGCGAAACAGATGCACGTAGGCCACGGCGAGCAACGCGGGAATCATAAACACCAGCAAACCGGTGACGGCCGCACTCAGCAGAGCATTGCCGCGACTGTTTACACCCTGTGTGTTACGCCCTTCTCCCGTGCCCTTGCCCTTCTGGGACGCCGCGTCTGTTGCGGGCGAGCCGGACTCCGAGTCTTTTTTTCTGGCGAGCTTGATCATTTGCCTGCTGAATCCCCGCGGGCCTGTGGTTCTCGCGATCGCCCATCATAGACGCTCGCAGCTATGGCTGGAAAGCCGTTGGCCCGTCTGGGGCCGCCGATTAGCTGGTGCGTCGTCGAGCTATTTCTTCGACGATGATTTGCGCCAGGGTGTGTTTCGAGCAGCGCTCCACGGCCCGTTCGCCATCGGCCCACAGGAGCAGGGCGGCGTTTTCGTCACTGTTAAAGCCGATCCGGGGGTCGCTGACATCGTTGCCTACAATCATGTCCAGGTTCTTGCTCTGCAGTTTGCCCAGGGCATGGTCCCGTAGATCCTGGGTTTCCGCGGCGAAACCGACGCAGTAGGGCCTCGGCGTTGAGCGCGACACGGTTGCGAGAATGTCTGGATTTCGAACCAGAGATAAGCTCAGTTCCGCGTCGTGCTTTTTGATTTTCTGTGACGCGATTTCGATGGGGCGGTAATCCGCAACGGCGGCGCAGGAAATAAAGATATCCGTTGTTTTGCTGTGCTCAAGACAGGCATCGAGCATTTCCTGCGCCGTGGTGACAGGTCTCACGGTAACGCGTTCCGGGGCGGTAAGGGTCACGGGACCAGAGACGAGGGTGACCCGGGCACCGGCGTCCACGGCGGCTTGCGCCAGGGCATAGCCCATGCGACCGGAGGAGTGATTGGAGATATAGCGAACGGGATCCAGGGGTTCACGGGTTGGGCCGGCGGTGATTAAAACCTGCTGCCCGGCGAGGAGTCCCGTAGCAAAGAGGGCGGCGGCGGCCCGGGCAATGAATTCGGGCTCTTCCATGCGACCGGGGCCCACATCGCCGCAGGCCTGCTCTCCGGCGGCGGGGCCAACAAAGTGTATTCCTCGGTTTTCCAGGGTGGTCACATTGCCTTGCGTGGCGGGGTCCTTCCACATCTGCTGATTCATGGCTGGAGCGAGGAGCTTCGGCGCCGGGGTTGCCAGGGCTACGGCGCCGAGCAGATCGTCCGCACGACCGGCTACCAGACGGGCCAGGGCGTCGGCGGTAGTCGGCGCAATGAGCAATAGGTCGGCCCACCGGGCCAGTTCGATATGGCCCATACCGCGCTCAGCTTCTTCGTCGAGGAGGCTGTGGTGTACCGCGTGTCCAGACAACGCCTGCAGCGTAAGGGGGGTGATGAACTCCTGGGCACCGCGGGTCATCAACACACGAACCTCAGCACCCAGGTCCTGGAGTCGGCGTACGAGCTCGGCGGATTTGTAGGCGGCGATGCCACCACAGACCGCAAGGAGTACCCGGCGATTGTTTAGATGTCCCATGGCACAGGTCCGACGGGGAAAATAGGCGGAGCGCGACCATACCATCTGCGCCCCGTTCTGACACGGCGCGTCGGATCAGATCCGTGATCTGCGCGCGAGTATTTTCGGAGCAAGGAGGCTCTCCATGACCCACAAGGTTTCCCCCGTGCCAGGTCCGCGCAAGAAGTCTTTCCCGGCGCTGCCGTCGGCAAAGGGTCCGCGAGAAAAACTGCTGGCCCATGGTGTCCGCTCCCTTACCGACGTGGAGCTTCTAGCGGTTTTGTTGCGTACGGGAAGGCGGGGCACCACCGTGGGGACCATGGCGGAGATGCTCCTCGCGGGCAGCGATGGTCTTTCGGGGTTGCTCCAGATCGATCATCGCGAACTCCTGGAAATCCCCGGCATTGGGCCCGGCAAACTGTCGTTGCTTCTGGCCGCGCTGGAACTCGCTCGGCGTTGCGCCGAGCAACCCCTCACCCGTCGCGACGTGATGAGTACTCCGAGGAAAACCCGGGCGTTTCTCCAGCACCATCTGGGTACGCGGCAGCGAGAAGTCTTCTCCTGTCTGTTTTTGGATGCCCAGCACCGTCTGCAACGCTGTGAAGATCTGTTCTTTGGGACCCTTGATGGGGCGGCGGTGTACCCCCGAGAGGTGGTGGTGCGGGCCCTCCGTTACCGTTCCTGCGCCTTGATAGTGGCCCATAATCACCCCTCGGGGGTGGCAAAACCCTCGGCGGCGGATCGACACATCACCGATCGCCTCAAGGAGGCCCTGGCGTTGGTGGATGTACGCTTGCTCGATCATGTGATCGTGGGCCAGGGCGAAAGCTACTCCTTTGCCGAGGCCGGTCTGCTTTGATCTTGCTCTAAATGATGGCTTCTGGTATAAAGTCGCGCTCCGTTCGCTGGGGGTTCCCCGGCGCAACCCCAAGTTATTGAAATTTATAGAAATTCACCTGAGAAGGCACTCAGGTCAAGCGAGGACGTCATGGCCAGAGTCTGTCAGGTCACGGGTAAGCGCCCGGTCACCGGTAACAATGTATCCCACGCGAAGAACCGCACCCGCCGTCGGTTCCTGCCCAACCTGCACCAGCATCGGTTTTGGGTCGAGTCAGAAAAGCGCTTTGTCAGCCTGCGTGTTTCGAGCAAGGGTATGCGTATCATCGACAAAAAGGGTATCGACGCCGTGTTGAGCGACATGCGCGCTCGCGGTGAGAAGGTCTAAAGGACCTTCCAGGAAGCTTAAGCTCAAGAGCCAAAAACGAGCCAGGGAGAGAACAAAATGAGAGAAAAAGTTCGCATGAACTCGACCGCAGGTACCGGTCATTTCTACACCACCGACAAGAACAAGCGTACGACGCCTGATAAGTTGGAAATGAAGAAGTACGACCCGGTCGTTCGCAAGCACGTCATCTACAAGGAAGGCAAAATCAAGTAAGCCAATTGCTTGGATTGTTACCTTGGATAAACAAAACCCCGGCGCGCCGGGGTTTTTTGTGTCTGGGAGTCTGATCTTGCTCCAGCCGCTTTGGGCAGCGCTGGACCTAGGACAAGCCAGCGTCGACCGACGGAGGGACCAATGCCCGAACTTCCCGAGGTAGAAACCACCCGCCGGGGGGTACGCGCCTACTGCGAGGGCCGCACGGTCGATGCGGTGGTGGTCCGTGATCACCGCTTACGCTGGTCTGTGCCGCCAGACCTACCGGAGCAGCTTGCCGGCCACCGCTGCCGACGCCTGGAGCGGCGGGCCAAGTATCTGCTTTTCCACTTCGATCATGGTTGCCTCCTGGTGCATTTGGGCATGTCCGGGTCTTTGCGGGTGTTGGCCAGCCCAGAACCCCCCGGGAAGCATGATCATATTGATTTGTGCTTCGAGCACGGCGCTTGTCTGCGGTACAACGATCCGCGACGCTTTGGCAGCTTCCAGTGGTTTGCAGCCGGAGCGGCGCTCACGCCCCTGGAAAAACTGGGGCCCGAACCTCTGGGCGAGGGTTTTGATGGCGAACGCTTGTTTACCCTGTCTCGCGGACGCCGACTCGCCGTGAAGCCTTTCATCATGGATGGAGCGGTCGTGGTCGGCGTCGGTAATATTTACGCTACGGAAGCTCTGTATCTTGCTGGAATCCGTCCCGATCGAGCGGCTGGCAGGGTCTCCCGAGCGCGCTACGAACGTCTTGCAAGCCACATAAAGCAAGTGCTTACTAACGCTATAGAGCAGGGTGGAACTACGCTTAGAGACTTTGTTGGTGGCGATGGCCAGCCGGGCTATTTTGCCCAGGAACTGCATGCTTACGGGCGTGGGGGCGAGCTCTGTGAGCGCTGTGGCGGTGTTCTTAGAGAGAAGCAAATTGGTCAACGCGCCAGCGTGTATTGCGTAGCCTGCCAGCGTTGAACTAGGTACACTGGGTGGGCGCCTAGGGTGATTTATTGCGGAGGAAACAACGTGTTAGCTCGCGCATCGAAAGTAAAACGAGAAGATAAGCGGTTAAATCCTGTCCGTAGTCAGCCCCCCACTTTGGGCGTGCTGTTGTTCCTGAGCCTGCTGGTCGCGTCACCGGTTTGGGCCCAGAGCTCCATTGATGAACGGCCCAATGCCTTCAAGATGACCGGTGATTTGCTGGTTGCCCGGCCCATTGGTCTGGCGATCACGGCAGTAGGTACGGCAGCCTTTGTTGTGTCCCTACCCTTCACCGCGATGGCGGGATCCGTATCGGAGTCGGCGGAAACCCTGGTCCTGGGGCCTGCGGAAGCGACCTTTGTGCGCTGCCTGGGTTGCCTGGAGCCGGGGTATAGCTACAAGGATGCGGAGCGTCGCCAGGCTCGTCGTGAGGAGTCCACGACGGCCGCTGACGAGATGAGCGAAGACAACTAAGGAGTTTTTCGGGTCGCCATGGTCGACCCGTATCCCCGGGTTAGTCGCAGGTAAACGCCCCGAGTTAAGCCGCAGGGTTTTTCGGCCTGATTTTAGTTCTGCCCTTGCAGGGTAACCTGGTGCCTCAGGCCGGGTTCACCCAGCGAATCGTTCCGTAAGCGCTGTGGCTACGACCTTGGGTACGAAGGGCGTGATGTCTCCGTTCAGGGATGCGATCTCTCGCACCAGGGACGATGAGATATAGGAAAGATGCTCCGAGGGCGTGAGAAAAATACTCTCGAACTCCGGGTAGATCGCCCGATTCATATTCGCCAACTGAAACTCGTACTCGAAGTCTGCCACGGCCCGTAAGCCACGGAGCACGCAGCGTGCGTTTTGGCTTTTGGCGAAGTCCGTGAGCAGATTGGAAAAGCCCAGAACTTCCACGTTGTCCACGTGAGCGAGGGCGGCGGCGCATAACTCCACTCGTTCGTCCAAACTGAACAGCGGGGTTTTCTTTTCGCTGAAGGCAATGGCTACCACGATACGATCGAACAGTTTCGCGGCGCGCTCCACCAGATCGACGTGTCCGTTGGTAATTGGGTCGAAGGTGCCTGGGTAAATAACGGTCCGGTTATCCAAAATGATTCCCTGAGCGGCAAGCTGGCGCGATGGTAAACAATCGCCCGGGTGGCCACAAACACCTCAGTGGTCTTCAGCCGCCATCGACCTCGTACAAACTAAATACCAGCGTCTTGGTCTGCTTGTGCTTGCGAGAATGCCAGTTAGCGGGGTGGTCCGGTGCAAACGATGTTTCATGCTCTATATAGATCAGGGCTCCGGGCGCCAGGGCGTCCGCTTCCTCTAGGGCTTTGATCGCCAGGGGTACCAGCCCACGCTGGAAGGGTGGGTCAAGAAACACGAGATCGTAGGGCCTTGCGCTCTGCGGTTGCTGAAGAAAGCTGTCGAAGCTTGTCGAGAACACGGTCCCTCGATTTTCCGCCCCGAGGGTAAGGAGCGCTTTTTGTAGAAGTGTCGCGGCCTCTTTTTGGTGCTCGACAAAATCGCAATGGCTTGCGCCGCGTGACAAGGCCTCCAATCCCAGGGCACCGGTGCCGGCAAATAGATCCAAACAGCGGGCTGCGGAGATGTCCTGGCTCAGCCAGTTGAACAGGGTTTCCCGGACCCGGTCGCCGGTCGGCCGTAAACCTGGTAGCTCGGCGATTGGAAGTTTACGACCACGCCAGTGGCCGCCGATGATGCGCAGCTTCCCCCCTCCCGTGCGTTGCGACACCCTGTTATCCAATCGCGGCTGTGACGCCGGCGATGATACGATAGGCCTTCTTGGCCGTACG
>DIYG01000159.1 GCA_002428935.1 Halieaceae bacterium UBA6060 | reverse complement strand
CACCGGAGGGCACCAACCCAATTCCGTGTTCAGCCGCCCAGCGCACGATGGCTACGACCTGCTCCACGGTAGCAGGCAAAACGATGGCGGAGGGCCGAGGCTCATAGACACGAGTCCAATCGCGACCGAACTGGACCAGGGAGTCCTCATCGGTACGCAGGCCTTTTGCATCCACCAAGGCGGCCAGCTCCGCGAGGCACTCAGCACCCAAGGACAGGGAAGACGACACAAGAATTCTCCGAAAAACTGCGGCAAAAACAGCGCCAAACGGGCGCGAATTCCTATGCTACCATGCGCGCCCTTCGCAGGCCGGGCGAGCCTCGCCCACCCCCCGAGTTTCGCCGGAGTACCCGCCCCATGGCCCAACAATCCCTGGAAAAAAGCAAGATTCGTATCGTGTTGCTGGAGGGTGTACACCCCTCCGCCATCGAGATCCTGAACCGGGCGGGATACTTCAATATCGAACAGCACAGCAAGTCACTTCCGCCCGAGGAGTTGAAAACCGCCCTGGCCACCGCGCACTTCGCGGGCATCCGATCTCGAACCCAAATCACCGAGGAAATTCTCGACGCGGCGCCTCGCCTCATCGCCATCGGCTGCTTTTGTATCGGTACTAACCAGGTAGACCTCACGGCGGCGACGAAACGCGGCGTGGTGGTCTTTAACGCCCCCTTTTCCAACACCCGCAGCGTGGCGGAGCTGGTCATCGCGGAAGCGATTCTCCTCCTGCGCGGACTGCCCGAGAAGAATGCCGCCGCGCACCGAGGCCAGTGGCAGAAATCCGCGAGCAATTCCTACGAGATTCGCGGCAAGCGTCTGGGCATTGTCGGTTACGGCAATATCGGTATGCAGCTTGGCGTTATCGCCGAAGGGCTTGGGATGCGGGTGCAGTTCCACGACGTCATCAATAAGCTCCCCATCGGTAATGCGAAGCAAGTCGAGAGCCTGGACGCACTGCTGGCGAGCTCCGATGTGGTCAGTCTCCACGTTCCGCAGGTGGCCTCCACCGAGAACATGATGGGCGCCCGAGAACTGGCGCTCATGCCCAGGGGCGCTATTCTTATCAATGCATCGCGGGGCACGGTGGTCGACATCGAAGCCCTGGCGGAGTCTCTGCGCGATGGGCATGTGCGCGGCACCGCCATTGATGTGTTCCCGGTGGAGCCCCGCTCCAATGACGACGAGTTTGTGTCGCCGCTACGGGGCCTGGACAATGCTTTTCTGACCCCCCATGTTGGTGGCAGCACGGTGGAAGCGCAGGCGAACATTGGCCAGGAAGTCGCGGAGAAGCTGTTCCGGTATTCCGATAACGGCACCACCACAAGTTCGGTTAACATGCCCGAAGTGGCGTTGCCGCCCCACGACGGCTGCCATCGACTGCTACACATACACAGGAACGTGCCTGGCGTGTTAAGTGCGATCAACAGTGTCTTCTCAGAGCTTGGCGTTAACATCGCCGCTCAGTACCTGCAGACAAACGATCAGGTGGGCTATGTCGTGATCGACATCGACGCGGAGCACTCCGAAAAAGCGCTCGAAAAACTGCGCGCCCTGGACGGGACGCTGCGATGTCGGGTGCTATTTTAGGACCAAGATTAGCCGCGACAGCGCGGCTGGCGCTGACCTTATGGGCGCCGCTGTCTTTTTCCTCGGCCCAGGCATCCACGGTGGTCGATACCGGTCGCGCCCAGTGCTGCTCGTCCATAATCCCCGAAGCCCCGTTAAATACTGAATACGGTGCAACAATTTTTAGATCTGATGATCCTCGAACAAAACTAAAGCCGCACATACCACTTTTTATCCCAAACAGTGCCCCCGCAAATTCGCTGTTGGCTGCGATAGATGAACACGAAGCGAGTTTTGGGGTTATGAGCACGGGGCTTGTCGCACCGCTTGGTTCGCTCGGCGCAGTCTACGCAGAAGACTCCAACTACAAGGATGCGATTCAATCGTTGCGCCGAGCTGTTCATGTTGCACGAGTAAATGACGGACTCCACACGCCGACGCAGATACCACTGCTAGAACAGTTGATTGCAATAAACGTTGAAGCCGGCGATTACAAGACTTCCGACGAGATTCAACGCTACCTTTATAGAGTTCGAAGCTGGAAGCGCTCTGCTGATGACCCGGAAATGGCTGATGCAATACAGAAATTCGCGGATTGGATAAGAACAACTTATCTAGGTGATATCGGCGTAGAGCGATTTCGGCTTCTGGTTGAGTACACCCTTTTGTTTGATCGAGCTATAGAGGAAGTTTCGGAAGCTAATGGGGTCTTGAGCCCACTATTGATTCCTTACTTGGAAGGCCGGGTAGGTGCAGCGTACCTAACCTCTGTCTATGACGGTGAACGAGAGGGCGGAGTACGAATCAGCGCCTCTCCTAGGGATAGCGTTGGTGGGCGCCTGGACCAGGACATGATGAGGCGTGATCGCTTCATAAAACACAACGAACGATATGGATTGAGGGCGCTGGAACACGTAGAGCAAATCTTGCGCCACCATCAACCGGACAACGTGGAAGCTTTGACACAAGCAAGGTTATCAATTGCCGATTGGCATCAGTGGAATCGTAAGTACGCAAAAGCGATGAAGGTATATGAAGAGGCGTGGAGAATGGCAAGTTCGGCGAACGACGGCGGCGCGTTAGTTGAACGTTTGTTCCATTCACCTCTAGAACTACCCCTGAACCCCGTATTTAATCCAGGAGTAATGCCACTCCAAACCCGCAATACCTCTGAGATTGCGATGCGCTTCTCCGTGACGCGTCACGGAGAAGCGAAAGGCATCGAAATACTGACCGAAACTACCGCAGAAACCCAAGCCGGTGTCACCCGCGCATACCACTTTTTGCGCAATGTTCGGTTTAGACCAAGGGTGGTTAAAGGTGAGGTTGTAAGGGCCAAAGGTTTAGAACGCCGCTATCAAATTCGCTACTGAGAAATCATGACAAACAACGATCCCATCGCCACCCTCATCGGTCAGGCACACGGCCTGATTCGTTCTGGCAATACGAAAGAAGCCCTGGATCTGCTCGCCCAGGGCGTTGAAAAGCACCCAAACAGTTACGACCTGCATCTGAACCACGCTCTGACCTACCGCGAGCTTGGCCACCTAAAGGAAGCGGTGCTGGCCCTGAACAAGGCCATTGCCATCGAGCCCTACTCGTTTACCGCTCTGCTCTCTAAAGGCACTATTCTCGAGCAGATGGGGCGTCCTCGGGGTGCCGCCCAGGTGTACAAAGATGCCTTACGCATCGCCCCCGCCGACAAAAGCCTGCCGCCCTCACTGCTGGAGCCCACCCAGCGCGCCCGCCAACTCGTCGCCGAGCAGGCCAACGCCCTGGCCAACCATCTTCGGGACTCCCTGGCGGAACTGCGCAGCGAACACAGCGGTGACGATCTGCGCCGCTTCGACGAGAGCCTGGAAGTATTCGCCGGCACAAAACGAGTGCAAAACGCCGAGCCCATCCAACTGCATTACCCGCGCCTTCCAGCGATTCCTTTTTTTGATCGCCATCACTTCCCCTGGATGGACACCCTTGAAGCCGCCACAGACACAATTCGCGAAGAGCTTACGGCGCTCCTCAATGCTGGCCTACCAGGCTTTAAACCCTACGTGCAATATGCTCCCGGGACCCCCGAGAACCAGTTCGCCCCCCTAAACCACAACAGCAAATGGAGCTCCCTATGGCTGTGGAAAGACGGTGAGCGGCAGGAGGAAGCCATTGCACAGTGTCCGAAAACCGCAGCGGTTCTCGAAGAGCTGCCGCTAGCGGATCAGCCTGGATTTGCCCCCACGGCCTTGTTTTCCGCCCTCGCACCACACACCCGTATTCCACCGCATACGGGCTCGACCAATACCCGCCTGCTGGTACACCTCCCGCTGGTCCTCCCAGGGCCCGCGGGCTTTCGCGTGGGCAACGAAACCCGCGAGTGGAAGATCGGCGAAGCCTGGGCCTTCGATGACACGATCGAGCACGAGGCCTGGAACGACGCCGATGAAACCCGGGTCATCATGATTTTCGATATCTGGAATCCGCTCCTTTCGGCGGCCGAACGGGAGTTGGTTGCCGCGCTACTGACGTCTCACAAAGACTGGGTGGAGGGCTGACGTCAAAGTAGCGAGCCAGCGAAACCAGGTGCCTGCGCGGAGGGGTAGCCGTGGACATTGCTCCGCGCTCGTGACTTCTCCGCAATAACCACGGCTACATCACCTCGCAGGTCACGATTTATCGGCCTGGTTAGGCTTAAGCTTCCGGCAACAAATCAAAGGCAACGGTGATCCTCGGCTCGTCGGAATGAAAGGGCAAGGTGCCGTGCCACATGTAGGATGGGAACAGTACCAACGTACCGACCGTTGGTTTCACTGTTCGCCGAGGTGGTAGATCCACACCGAGTTCTGTCATGGGGCTGCCGAACTGGATATGTCCTTCCGTGCCTGTACCGGAGCTCACTTCCTCAGGCAGGGAAATATAGAGAGCCGAACTGACCCAGCCCTCGGGGTGCACATGATTGGCGTGAAAACCCTGATCCCGAAGTCGTACGGACCACGCGCCAGAGAAACGAAGGCCATCTCCAACCGGTTCCTTGTGCCGGCGACTCCAGAACGGATGCCGATCATCCTCGGGAAAGTTATTCAGGGCCGAGACGATAGCCCGACGAATCTGCTGCTCAAGGGTCGCCAACAACGGATTCTTAAGACGAAACAGGAAACCATTGGTCTGGGTACCTCCGCGAACACTCTGCTCAATAGGCTGAGCCTGGGTTCGGTGCAATTCCTCAAGGACCTCCCGCACGGCGGCGAAGAACACGGTCCTATCGCTGTACCCATCGGGCAGGGGTACTTCCACGGGCACGACCATGCGCTCGTAGTCCAGGAGCCACTGCTCGCGAGGGTCCTCCAGCATTTGCCAGGCGGTACCCCGGTAGGTCAAGGCCAGCTGATCGTAGGGGTCGATTTCCAATAGACGGCGACACATTTCATCGGCCTTCGCCGGATCCCCACCGCCAAGCAACTGCATAGCCGAGTTCACCAACACGTAGGGATGATCGGGATACTGGGCCACCGCGGCATCAAAGCGCTGCGCTGCCAGCGCGTGATCCCCCTGCTCCGATGCGGCCAGGGCCTCCAGCGCCAGCAGTTCCGGCGAGCGCGGCACACCCAGGCTTTTCGCCTCTTCCAGGGCAGCGTAGGCCTCGTCGCTACGCTTAAGGCGTTTGAGAAGCTCTACCAGGGTCTGCCAGAGCGCAGGATTCTGCGGAATGTTTCGCGCGGCCTGGGCCAGAGGGGCCAGGGGGTCACCCGGAGCGCCAACCTCATGGTGAAGCCTGGCGGTCGTACGATGGAGGGGCGCGTGATCGGGATAGAGCTGTATACCCGCCTGGGCCTGAGCCAAAGCGGCGCTCGTATCTCCGGTTTCTAGAATCGACTCTGACCAGTTGCGATAAAGGTCCGGGGCATCGAAGCCGTGTTTCTTCGCCTGAGCATAGGCCTGGGCGGAGGCTTCAAACTCGCACTCTTCGCGCAGCAACTGGGCCAGGGAATAGTGTAGTCGCTCAGCGGTCGGGAGTTTCTCCAACCCCTCTCGGCAATAGGAAATCGCGCCATCAATATCACCTTCGCGCTGACAGGCTGCGGCACAGAGCTCCCAGGCGGCGGGATTATCAGGAGCGAGCCTGGCCATCTTCTCGGCGCTGGCGCGGGCCTCCGCTGGGCGATCCTCCGCCAAATACAAGAGACCCAGGGAGTGCCAGACTCCCGCCGCCTCCGGCGCTAAACGCGAAGCTTCTACTATGAACTGCTCCGCTTCCGCCGGTCGCCCCATGCTGCGCAAAAAACGCCCGTAACCCAGGATCAATTCCGCTCGACCCGGAGCAATGCGCAGCAATTCCTTGAACGCCGCCTCCGCTTTTTCGTATTGATCCGCCTGTTGCGCCGCGATGGCCAGAAGCTGTAGCGCCGGCACGTGATTCGGTATGGACTGCAGCAACATTTCGCAGACCTGCACCGCCTCGGGGAACCGCCCCTGCTGCATAAGCTGGCGTACACGGTTGTACTGCTCCTGAGCCGTGTTGGTCATGGGTTCTCCAAGGCTGATGATGACGGGCGCTGGACGCGCATTGTGAAGGAAAACGCGATACAGCCCAAAAACAAATGGCAAAAAAAAGGGCCGGCATAGCCGACCCTTGGGAAGATGTGGCGGAGCAAGCTCCGCCGAATCCCTTAGAACTGGACGGTAAATCCAGCAAACATGTACTGACCCAGGGGATCGTAGATGCCCGGGTAGGTGTTGCCGTTCTCACGAGCGGTCACACCCTGGTACACGAAGGGAGGTTCTTCATCGAGCAGGTTGTTGATACCAACACGCACCTGAGCGTAGTCGGTCACATCCCAAGTCGCCGCAATATCGAAGTAGTTGTGCGAATCGATATCGTTTGGAGACGTGGTGAACAGATGCTCAACCTCACCGATATGACGCCAGATCAGGCTCGCCGTAACGTTCCAGGGCGTAGCCCAGGTAGCCTGCATACGGTTCTGGAAGTCGATGATCGGGAACTCACAGGTACCACCGTAAGCGCCTTCACAGTTGATGACGCCAGCGCCCTCGTACTCTTCCTCTTCATAGGACTCAACGATACCCGTGATGTTGGCGATGTTAACCGTACCCATGTCGCCTACATCAAAGTTGTAGTTGATTTCGATGTCCATGCCTTCAACGGCGAGGAAGCCGATGTTGGTTACACGAGCGTCGATACCGTTGCCTGGTCCAGCGAGACCCAGCCAAAGAGTGTCGTTGATGCCACGGCCAACCGCGTCACAGAACGCGGGGTCACCGGTTTCAATACACTGCAGCAGGGTGACTTCTTCGTTGATGCCCTGGATAGCGCCTTCGATCTCGATGTCGTACCAGTCAAGGCTGATAGACAGGCCATCGATGAACTCGGGGGTCCAGATCACACCGAAGCTGAGGGTATCGGCTTCTTCCGGCTCCAGGTCGGTGTTACCACCACCAATCTGGTTGTACTGAGACGCCGGGTTGTTGGACGGTCCGCCCTGATCCCAGATCGCCTGGCTTACACCGGAACGAGCACACTGCTCAAAGGTGTAGCCGCGAACGGACGTAGCGTCGCCGGGATTAGCCTTGTTACAGGGGTCGTTGTCCATGGCGAACAGACCACCGTTGACCGGCTCGAACAGTTCTACCACGTTCGGAGCCCGTACCGCGCGCTGGAAGCTACCGCGAACACGAATGTCATCGTTCAGCGCCCAGTTACCGGCGAACTTGTAGGTGTCCGTGCTGGGTCCGAAGGAGTAGTCAGAGTAACGATAGCCGAGGTCCAGAACCACAGACTCCGCCAGGGTCATACCTTCAATCAGCGGAACCGATGCTTCAAAGTAGACTTCGTTTACGTCGTAACGACCGCGAACCGGTACCAGAGCGGCACCCAGACCACCGACCACACCACGCTTGGCGTTGTCAGAAAAGTCGTTCTGCAGAGTTTCTTCGCGGTACTCATAACCGATTACCACTTCTACGCCGTTCTCAGCCGTGGGCAGCGTGATGCCGTAGTCACCCAGAGAACCCTGAACGTAGGCCATGAATACTTCCTGGGAAGTTGAACCCGTTTCGAAGTACTCCTGAGACAGGAAGGCAACCTGCTCATCGGTTACACCACCGGTGTTGAACAGATCGTAGGGCACACAGCCATCGTCCGCGTCCGGTCCACAGATCGCTTCACCGGTTTCCGGATCAGGGATTGCGTCCAGAGCCTGGTCAAGACGAGCCGTATCGAAGTAGTTGCCATTACGGTTGGTCATGTCCACTTCGGCGTACTGCCAGGACACGTCGTAACGCCAGGTGTCGTTGATGTCACCGCGAATACCAAATACGCCGCGGTAGGTGGTGTGACGAAGAACCCCGAAACGAGGACCGCCTTCCACATTACGACGACCGAGGAGGAATTCGGCAGAACCCGTGGTGCCGTCACAGCCGAGGATCATACGCTGCTGGTCAGACATGAGGGGGTTTGCACAGGTAGCAGTTACGGAGGTGAAGAAGTTACCCGCAGGGCCAAACTGGGTCGTGGACTTGGTGTCCATGAACATCAGTTCCGTGTAAGCCTCGATCTTCTCGTTGATGTCGTAGTGAGCGAAGGTACCAACGATCACACGCTCATCAGGACGCTGGAAGTAAGAGGGCGCGGCGAAGTTAAAGCCAGGGCCAAAACCTTCCAGAAGCTCGTTACCTTCAACGCGGTAGTCACCGTCGATGGCGTTGTCACCCAAGGGAATGACAGAACCGGAAGCGTTAGTTGCGGAACCCAGACAGAACAGGCCGTCGCGAACCGGACAGGCAGAGTGATCACGCTCAACCTGGGTAACACCCTCGATTTCACGATAAGTTGCAAAGGTCGTGATGTTGCCGCGACCGTTATCCAGGTTGCCACCCAGAATCATGGTGAAGTCGTGGATGTCACCGTCCGTGGAGGTGCCCGTGGCAAACGGCTGACCCGCTTCTTCAGCGGCCGTTGCAACCACGTTACCGTCGTTGTCGTGACGGTTCATGGAGTACTGGTAGTCGACCTTCAGACCTTCGAAGTCGTCCTGCATGATGAAGTTCACAACACCAGCCACAGCGTCAGCACCGTAGGTTGATGATGCACCACCGGTGAGAACTTCAACGCGCTCTACGAGCTGTCCCGGGATGAGGTTGATATCCGCGGCGGATGAGTCAACACCACCGGAAGGCGTACCAGCAGGCAGACGACGGCCGTTCATCAGTACCAGCGTACGCTTGGCACCGAGGTTCCGCAGCTGCAGCGTGGCGATACCGGTAGATTCAATGGCCTGGCCAGATGACTGATCCAGAGAGATGGCCGGAATGGCCGCCAGTGCGTCTTCGACGCGGGTCAGACCCGTCAGGCGAAGCTGCTCGTTATCGAGCTGCGTCACCGGGCTGGCGGATACGAGGTTGGCACGCTGGATGCGCGACCCCGTTACGACAACCTCTTCAACGAGCTGCTCTTCCTGGGCGTTTGCGGGCGCAATCGTCATCGCCGCGGAGGCGCCGATAGCCGCGCTTACCGCCAGGCTAAGCGGTCTTTTATGCAACATAAGTTTTTCCCCTGTTGTGTGAGACGGTGGAGGAACCAATTGCAATGACGAGGGTCATAGACAATGTAGAACTGCGACTAATGTCGAGAGGTTCCCCAACTGCCTGATCGATATTACAGGGTCTGAAACTGTCATAAACGTGAAAAATTCACGTAATCCAAGCGTCTACGCCTGAGATTTCATGGAGTTTTCGATTAAGGAGGCCGGCCCTAGACTCAGCGTCGGGGGGATACTCCGATGCTCTTGCCCGTCTCGATTACCGTCAACCGATAGAAGCCCAGCCAGTTGCGATCGATTTTGATCTCGGGGTTTGGCGGGCCTTTATAGAAGTACTTGCCGTCCAGACGCTGTTCCCAGATCTGTCCGTTATCCAGGCGAAATATCGTTTCTCCCGACCAGCCAGTGAACTCGCCCTCAATGCGGGCGAAAACCTCATGATCCTGTACCGCCTCGCGAACCTCTTCATTGGTCTGCTGCAGCACCTCGGCGTCTCCGGCCGTGTAGCGCACGAGCCACTGATCCAGAGCTTTGAGTTCCTCATCGCTGAGCTTCTCGAGGCCCGTTTCCTCAAATTCCGCAACCGACATGAGGCGTTTGATGCCAGGAAAACGCTTATCGTCCCCATGGGCGGTAACCGCCCCCAGAACCGCGAGCACGGCAGCGCCGGCCAGGACGGCTCGCAGAGTCCCGCGCTGGGCGGGCTTGTGACTGTTCTCTGAAGTCGCGGCCATGGGATCAGTGCACCTGGGGAACGAGTTCACCGGCATCGTAACGCTCCTGCATCGAGGCCAGGGATAGGGGACGGAGCTTGCTGGCCTGTCCCGCCGTATTAAAGGACTCATAGCGCGCCGTACAGATATCACGCATGGCGACCATGGTTTCCTTGAGGTACTTGCGCGGATCAAATTCGGCGCGGTTATGGGCGAGGAATCGCCGAATCGCCCCCGTAGACGCCAAACGCAAATCCGTATCGATGTTCACCTTGCGCACCCCGTGGCGAATACCTTCCTGAATTTGCTCTACGGGGACACCGTAGGTTTCGGGGATCTCACCACCGTATTCGTTGATGATGGCCAGCCAGTCCTGGGGCACGGACGAAGAACCGTGCATCACCAGATGAGTGTTGGGAATTCGTGTGTTGATCTCTTTGATGCGATCGATAGCCAAAATGTCACCGGTTGGCGGTCGACTGAACTTATAGGCGCCATGACTCGTGCCGCAGGCAATGGCCAGGGCATCAACCTGCGTCGCCTCGACGAAACGCGCGGCCTCTTCGGGGTCGGTGAGAAGCTGGTCGTGGGTAAGGATGCCCTCGGCCCCGATACCGTCTTCCTCGCCAGCCTCACCGGTCTCCAGAGAGCCCAGGCAACCGAGTTCGCCCTCGACGGACACGCCACAGGCATGGGCCATGGCCACCGCGCGCTGGGTGACGGCCACGTTGTAGTCGTAGTCCATGGGCGTTTTGCCGTCTTCGCCGAGAGAGCCATCCATCATCACGGAGCTGAAACCGAGCTGTATAGAACGCTGGCAGACCGCCGGTGACACGCCGTGGTCTTGATGCACCACCACGGGAATATGCGGAAATTCGTTCATCGCCGCATCCATCATGGCCTTGAGGAACGGAGCTCCCGCGTACTTTCGCGCCCCGGCGCTCGCCTGCATGATGACCGGAGAATCCGTTGCATCCGCGGCCTCCATGATGGCCCGGGTTTGCTCCAGGTTATTGACGTTAAAAGCGGGGACACCGTAATCGTGTTCCGCCGCGTGATCCAGCAGTTGGCGCAGGCTGATCAGAGCCATGTTGCTCTCCCTATATAGCTATTCAATGATCGCGAGCACGCGCTTCCAGTACCGCGACAGCAGGCAGGACCTTACCCTCGACATACTCAAGGAAGGCACCGCCACCGGTGGATATGTAAGAGACCTTATCGGCAATGTCGAACTTGTCAATTGCCGCGAGCGTATCGCCGCCGCCCGCCAGAGAAAAGGCATCGCTATCGGCTATGGCCCGGGCAAGGACGGCAGTTCCTGCAGCAAAACTGTCGAACTCAAAAACACCCACAGGCCCATTCCAC
Organism: Halieaceae bacterium UBA6060; assembly: GCA_002428935.1. Classification (GTDB taxonomy): domain Bacteria; phylum Pseudomonadota; class Gammaproteobacteria; order Pseudomonadales; family Halieaceae; genus Congregibacter. The sequence goes on along the minus strand of DIYG01000159.1, from coordinate 7,667 downwards.
AGAATCGTTCCCGCGCCCCGCAAAAGCTCTGCCATGGCCGCCGCGGTTTCCTGTCCCACATCGAGAATCATGGCATCGTCGGCCACTTCATCGACGGGGACGGTGCTCGCTGGGGCATCTTCTGCAAACTCACCGGCGGTGACGACGTCCGTGGGCAGAGGAATCGATGCTTTGGCGGCAATACGAGAGGCTTCCGCCAAAAGGTCGTGCTCGCAGAGGGATTTCCCCACCGGGTGCCCGGCCGCCGCAAGGAAGGTATTGGCAATACCCCCGCCAACGATAAGTTGATCGACCTTATCCGCCAAGGCATCGAGTACTTCCAGCTTCGTGGACACCTTGGCACCGCCGACGATGGCTACCAGGGGTCGCGCAGGCTCCGCCAGAGCTTTTGCCAGCGCCTCAAGCTCCTTCACCAGAAGAGGGCCGGCGCAGGCGACCGGAGCAAACCGCGCGACCCCATGGGTCGACGCTTGCGCGCGATGGGCAGTGCCGAAGGCATCCATAACAAAAACATCGCAAAGCCCGGCATAGGCTCGCGCCAGGGTCTCGTCATCCTTCTTCTCACCGGCATTGAAGCGCACGTTCTCCAGGAGCAGCACTTCACCATCCGCCCCGGTTACGCCATCGCGCCAGTCCGCCACCAGACGTACCTCCCGACCCAACAAGCCTGCCAGGTGGTTTGCCACGGGCGCCATGGAGAACTGAGCATCGAACTCGCCCTCCGTGGGTCTTCCCAGGTGCGACATGAGGATAGGTTTCGCCCCGGCGGCCAGGGCCTGCTCGATGGTCGGCAGGGCGGCGCGAATCCGCGCGTCGGAGGTAACCACACCATCTTTGACCGGGACGTTGAGATCCTCGCGGATGAGCACACGCTGACCGGCAAGATCCAGGTCTGACATACGGGTAACAGAGAGCGTCATGGGTACCTCCGGGAGAGCGCAGGGCTCAAGGTTTAATTCACTAGGGTTGTATTGGTGAGCTCAAAGGTGGGGATCAAGGCTAGGACGTCGGTAAAAGTCATGAAGCCTGATCCGCTCCTGTCGCCACCCGATCTGCCCAGCAGCGAACAACATCCAACATGCGATTGGCGTAGCCCCATTCATTGTCAAACCAGGTCAACACCTTTACCAGCCGCTGGCCGCTGACCCGGGTCTGGCAGGCGTCGATAATACTGGAGCGACTATCGCGGTTGAAATCGCAGGAAGCCAGAGGCTCCTCCGTGTACCCCAGGACGCCATCGAAGCGGGAGTGAGCGGCAAGCTGTAAGGCCTTATTAACCGCAGCTTCCGTGACATCGGCGCGCACGACCACGGTCAGATCCATGGCGGATACGTTAAGAGTGGGCACACGCAAGGCCTGGGCCGTAAAGCGATCCTTCAGATGGGGCAGGATTCTCTCTATCCCCCGCGCCAGCCCCGTATCGACGGGAATAATGGATTGCCCGGCAGCGCGGGTCTTACGTAAATCCGTGTGGTGGTAAGCGTCCAGGACCGGCTGATCATTCATCGCCGAGTGGATTGTGGTGATTGTCCCACTCTCGATACCGAAGGCATCATCCAAAGCGGCGATCACTGGCACGATGCCATTGGTGGTGCAGGACGCGGCGGAAACGACCGTATGATCGGCGGCCAGGTGCTCATGATTGACGCCAAAAACCACCGTGGCATCCACGTCGGCCTGTGCGGGCTGACTGAACAAGACCCGCTTGGCTCCCGCCGCGAGATGCCCCTCGGCGGTTTGCCGATCCGTAAATGCTCCGGAGCATTCCAAGACTGTGTCTACGCCTGCGGCCCGCCAGTCCAGCTCAGAAATGGAAGGCTGACGCAGCAATAGCTTTTCCTTGCCACCGATACGCAAGCGGTCACCGTGCAACTCCACCGCTCCGGGGAAGCGGCCATGGGTGGAGTCGTAGCGAGTCAGATGAGCAACCGTCGCGCCATCGGCCAGTTCGTTGATGGCCACCACCTGCAGGGCTTCGCGATGGGGACTTTCCTGCAAGGCGCGCAGCACGGAGCGACCGATACGCCCATAGCCGTTAATGGCAAGACGCTCCATGGGCCTAGATGTCCTCCAGGACCTCTTCCAGGGCGGCGACAACGTTGTCCACGGTGAAGCCGTATTCCTTAAACAACTCCGCCGCAGGCGCCGACTCACCGAAGCTGCGCATGGCGATGATGCGACCATCCAGACCGACGTATTTGTACCAGTAGTCCGCGTGGGCAGCTTCCACGGCTACCCGGGCGAGACAGTCGCTGGGTAACACGCTCTCCCGGTAAGCGGCATCCTGGCTTTCGAATACCTCAGGGCAGGGCATAGAGACAACGCGGATCGCCCGCTCCGGCAGCGCCTCGGCAGCGCTCATGGCAAGGCCCACCTCCGAGCCCGTGGCAATGAGAATGGCCTCGGGGACACCGTCGCAATCTTTAAGGACATAAGCGCCCCGGACGATCCCCGCAACCTGCTGAGCATCCCTTTCCTGATGGGGCAGGCCCTGGCGGGAAAACACCAGTGCCGTAGGGCCCCCGCGACGCTCAACCGCCGCTTTCCAAGCCACGGCTGATTCAACGGTATCGCAGGGTCGCCAGGTCTGCAGATTGGGTGTGGCCCGCAGGGCCGTGAGTTGCTCCACGGGTTGATGGGTAGGCCCATCCTCACCCAGACCGATGGAATCATGGGTGTAAACAAAAACGCAGCGCTGAGCCATAAGTGCGGCCATACGCACCGCGTTGCGCGCGTATTCCATGAAGATCAGGAAGGTACCGCCATAGGGGATAAACCCACCGTGGAGGGCGATGCCGTTCATAATGGCCGACATGCCAAATTCGCGTACGCCGTAGTAGATGTAGTTCCCCGACGCGTCGTCCGCAGAGACACCCTTTGAATCCGTCCACAGGGTGAGATTGGAACCGGCGAGGTCCGCAGAGCCACCCAGGAGTTCCGGCAGCAGTGGGCCGAAGGCATTGATGGTGTTCTGCGAAGCCTTGCGAGAGGCAATGGACTCACCGCTGTCTTGACAGGCCTGGATGTACGCCTCGGCCTGGGCCGCAAAGTCCACCGGCAGGTCACCGGCAAGACGGCGCTCAAGCTCCGCGGCCAACTCTGGGTAAGCCTGGCGATAGGCTTCCAGCATGGAATCCCAGGCCGCCTCATCGGCCGCACCCCGCGCCTTGGCATCCCAGCCTTTATAGATGTCTTCGGGCACGGTGAACGGCGCGTGGGGCCAATCGATAGCTTCCCGCGTTGCGCTGATCTCTTCGGCGCCCAGCGGTGCGCCGTGAGTGGCCGCTGTACCCTCTTTATTAGGGGCACCCTTACCGATCACAGTTCGGCAACAGATAAGCGTCGGTCGCTGCTCATCGGCGCGAGCCGCCTCCGTTGCCTGGCGAATCGCATCGGGGTCGTGGCCGTCTACGGCAGGTATGACCTGCCAACCGTAGGCTGCAAAACGTGCGGGCGTATCGTCGCTGAACCAGGCGTTGACATCGCCGTCGATGGATATGCCATTGTCGTCGTAAAAGACGATCAGTTTGCCCAGGCCCAAGGTCCCCGCCAGGGAGCAAACCTCGTGGGAAACACCCTCCATTAAGCAGCCATCTCCCACAAATACGTAGGTAAAGTGATCGATTATACTCACTTCGGGCTTATTGAACTGGGCTCCCAGGGTTTTTTCGGCGATGGCCATACCCACAGCGTTGGCGATGCCCTGACCCAGGGGGCCCGTGGTGGTTTCCACACCCGGCGCATAGCCATATTCCGGATGACCGGGAGTTTTACTGTGCAGTTGACGAAACCGCTGCAGCTCATCCATAGGCAAGTCGTAGCCCGTGAGATGGAGCAACGAGTAGATCAACATAGACCCATGGCCGTTCGACAACACAAAGCGGTCGCGATTTGGCCAGGCCGGGTTTGCGGGGTTGTGACGGAGGAAATCGTTCCAGAGCACTTCAGCGATGTCCGCCATGCCCATGGGCGCTCCCGGGTGGCCGCTATTGGCCTGCTGTACGGCGTCCATGGCGAGAGCGCGGATGGCATTGGCGAGCTGTTGGCGAGAGGGCATGGTAGTTCCTGAGACGGGGCTTCGCGGGGCGCGCATTGTCGCGTAACCGGTGATGGGCGTAAACCAAGGAAAACGATGTTTCCCGGGCTAGAAACCGCTGGATTTCACGGGCGATGGCACGGTTTCTGTGACGAAGCACACGAATCTACAGAGAACTGAACAATTCTCGCGGGTTTTGCTCTAAAACTTAGACCAACAGCGAGGCTTTCACGAGACAAATGAAGGAAGAGTGAACACCACCAAGCATCGAAAACAACGGTGCCTAACCTGGGAGTGAAAGGGACCACTTCCGAGGAGTAATGCCATGAATCTATTGAATTGGCCGGCGAAGCTGGTAAGTGAGCAGTCACTTCATCACTACCGGCATGTCCCTGATCCCGTGGATCCCACCCATCGCGTCACCTTCGCCAGCATTGATGTAGAGAGTCGTCGCTTCGTTCACGCCACGGGCGGCCTGCTGGCCCTCCTGGGCATAGAGAGCTATACCCCCAGCGACCTTCCCTGGGCCTGTGAGCGCAAAGACCTCGAGCCGCTTTTTGATGCAGCAGAAAAGCTACTGTCTGCGGAGTCCCCCATGCACTGCGCGGAATACACCCTTTACCGCAATGGCATGCCCTTCAGCGCCCGTGTACTCATGGACGCGCGCTGTGGCTCAGGAGTAGTGGGCTGCGTATTTGAAGACATCACCGCCCTCAACGAAGAGTGGGCGACCTTCGAACGTCGCCTGCTCCAGATTAGCCATCTCACCGGGCCGGAATTTCTCTGGGCCACGGTGCAGCTGATTTCCGAAAGCTTCAACGACAGCATGGCGGCGTTTTCCGTACCCACGGAAACCCCGGGCCGCCTGAGAACCCTGGCCGCCTGGCACAAACGCAGACCCGCCGACGCCTTTGAGTACGACATGGCCGGCACACCCTGTGAACTCGTCTTCGGCAACAAGCTTCAGACTTTCTACCATGATGTGCAGCAGCGCTTTCCCGACGATCAAGATCTGGTCGATCTAGATTCCGAGAGCTATATGGGCCTGCCCCTTTTCGACAGTTACGGCGTGCCCTTAGGGCTGTTGTACGTGACCAGCGAGCTGCCGATCACGGACGATCGCCTCCTTCGTCGCGTGCTGTTCACGGCCGGAGGCCGCGCGGGAATGGAATTCATTCATGCGCGCAGTGAGGCACAGCTCGTCGACGCCTACCGAGACACCGTTACCGCGTTCTCGGCCACGGTGGAAAAGCGCGATCCCTATACAGGCGGCCACCAGTCTCGCACCGCCGATATCGCCGCACGCATCGCCACGGCATTGCGATGGCCCGCAGAACGCATCGACGGTCTGCGCATGGGCGCTCTGGTTCACGACATCGGAAAGATGTCGATTCCCGCCGAGATCCTGGTAAAACCTGGAGCACTCACGGACGCGGAAAAAGCCCTGGTACAAACTCATCCCACGGTCGGCTATGACATCCTGAAAGACATCAAATTTCCCTGGCCCGTTGCGGAAATGGTACTGCAACACCACGAACGCATGGACGGCAGCGGCTATCCCAATGGTCTGGCGGGAGATGAAATCATTCCCGAGGCGCGGGTCCTGGCCATCGCCGATGTGGTGGAGTCCATGAGTTCCCACCGCCCCTATCGCGCTTCCTTGGGTCTGTCTTCGGCGCGCAAGGAGATTCGCCGAGGTCTGGGCACCGCTTACGATCGAGAAATCGGCGAGACCTACCTCGGTTTGTGACCCCGTTGGAGTTCACGGCGCAGGGGTAGCAAATCTATATCAAATTTCTTTGATATAGATTCCCGAGGTGCTAGACTGCGCGGCCTTATGAATATGCCCGCCCACCAAGCACCTGCCACGGGACCCTCCGACACCGCGTCGGAGCACGGCGAAGCGTCCCTGGCGACCCTGTGCAAAGCCGCGGCCGACGGCCTGCGTTTGCGGGTCCTACGCCTTCTGCGGCACGACGCCATGGACGTCAGCGAGCTGTGCGACGTGCTGGACGTGCGGCAACCCGCGCTCAGCCACCATCTAAAACTCATGAGCGCAGCGGGCTTGCTCGATAGCCAGCGCGACGGCAACCATATTTTCTATCGGCGCCGCGAATTACCAGCAGATAACCCCTTCGCCGCGTTGCAGAAAGCACTGTTTCGAGCCAGCGACGCCCTGGTGCTGGAACAGACCATCGAGAACCGCTGGCAGGAGCTGCAACAACGTCGGGAGGCCAATTCAAAGGATTTCTTCCGTGACAATATCGAACAGTTTCGAGAACAGCAGGACCTCATCGCAGCCCCCGAGCGCTACGCGGCCGCCGTGAGCGAAGCTCTAACGGCACTGTCGTTGCCCTCGGGCGACTGTGCCGTAGAAATTGGGCCCGGTGAAGGCTGGCTGTTGCCGGACCTGGCCGAGCGCTTCACCACGGTCCTGGCCGTGGATAACGCACCGGCCATGCTCGATGCCGCCCGCGACCATGCACAAGAAGCCACCAATATTCAGTTTGTCCTGGGTGACACCAGCCACCCCGCGGTTCGCAATGCGGCTGCGGAGCTGGTGGTCATGAACATGGTTTTACACCACACGCCAGACCCGGCGCACACCCTCAAGGAAGCCACCGCAGCCTTGCAATCTGGCGGAACCCTGCTCATCACCGAGCTTTGCGAGCACACCCAGGGCTGGGCCCGGGAGTCCTGTGGCGACCTATGGCTGGGTTTCGCTCCAGAGCAACTCGATGCCTGGGCCGTGGATTCGGGTCTGACCAAAGTCGCCAGTAGCTATCTGGGGCAGCGCAATGGTTTCAAATTACAGGTGCGGCTTTACCGCGCGGCACCGCAAACGGTTTAGTGTTTAAGGAACAACAATGAGCGAATACGGAATTTTCACCTCGGAGTCCGTCTCTGAGGGTCATCCAGACAAAATGGCGGATCAGATCTCCGACGCCATTTTGGACCACATTCTCAAGGACGATCGCGATGCTCGCGTCGCTGTGGAAACCATGGTCAAGACGGGCATGGTCGTGGTCGCCGGTGAAGTCACCACCAGCACCTATGTAGATCTCGAGGACATTGTCCGCGGTGTGGTCACCGACATCGGCTACACCAGCTCCGAGGTGGGTTTCGACGGTGCCTCCTGCGCCGTACTGAACGCCATCGGCAAACAGTCCCATGACATCGCCATGGGTGTGGACGAAGGAGAAGAGAAGGAGCAGGGCGCCGGCGACCAGGGTCTGATGTTCGGCTATGCGAGCAATGAAACCGATGTGCTCATGCCCGCGCCCATCTACTACTCCCACCGTCTCGTCGAGCGCCAGGCCACCCTGCGCAAGCACGGCACGCTGCCCTGGCTGCGCCCGGACGCCAAAAGCCAGGTAACCCTGCGCTACGACAACGGCAAGCCCGTCGCCATCGACGCGGTAGTGTTGTCCACCCAACACGATGCCGGAATATCGCAGGCGGACATCCAGGAAGCGGTCATGGAAATGATCATCAAGGAAGTCCTGCCCGCCGAGTGGCTCCATGAAGGCACCCGCTACCACATCAACCCCACGGGCCAGTTCATCATCGGCGGCCCCGTCGGCGACTGTGGCCTGACGGGGCGGAAGATCATTGTCGATACCTACGGCGG
>DIYG01000172.1 GCA_002428935.1 Halieaceae bacterium UBA6060 | reverse complement strand
CGCCAGTACCGGTATGAGGTGACGGTCAACGGCTTGTGAGGGCATCGACACTTCTGCCATGGCGCGTATCCCTGGGTCCTGCTCCCCATTACTATACGCTTCCATGAGCGCTGTAAACGCAGAGCAGGACGTTCCCCGGGCAGCCCCGGGGCGTACTATTGTGGTGGTCAGCGATGGGAAAGCCGGCCACCTTAATCAAAGCCTGGGCCTCGCCGAGGCCCTGGTCCGCCTGTGTCCCAATGTGGGAATTCGCGAGATCCCAAGTTTGTCTCGAAGCAAAGCTCTGCTGGGTTTGCTGCGCCCCCCTCCCCTGCAGGGCCATGTGGCCCTGCTTATAGGGGCCGGTCACGGCACCCATTTATCGCTCCTGGCTTTGCAGCGTCGCTGCCCTTGCCCCACGGTGGTTCTCATGCGGCCGAGCCTTCCCAGTCGTTGTTTCGATCTGTGTATCGAGCCCCGCCACGATGGTGGGCGGGAGAGTGATCGTCGCTGGCTCAGCGATGGCCCCCTCAATCGCATGGCGGCGGAAGAAAACCGGGAGCCCTACGGTGTCATCCTTGTGGGCGGCCCTTCCGCGCACTACACCTGGGATTCCCAGGCTGTGGTGGGGCAAATTGCGCGGATTTGTGACGGTAGTCGTTCCTGGTGTTTGAGCACCTCCCGACGGACCCCCAGGAAGTTTCTTCCCCTCCTCAAGGATCTGTCGCTACCGGGGCTAGAGCTGCACGATGTAGCCACGTTGCCGCCGCAATGGTTGGTCGAACATCTGGCGAGGGCCGAGCAGTGTTGGGTTACCCCCGATAGTGCGTCCATGATCTACGAGGGATTGACCGCAGGCTGTGCCGTTGGTGTGCTGAGCCTGCAGGAGAAGGCTCGTAGCCGGGTAGCCCGAGGGGTCGCCGACCTGGTGCAGCGTGGCCTGGTGTCATCCTTTGCGGATTTTGATCGCGGTGGATCTCTGCGGTGTCCCGAGGAACCTTTTGATGAGGCCGCCCGCATGGCCCGTAAAATCGTGGAGCGCGGATGGCTGTAGGCGTTTACCTGTTCCTGGCCATATTCGTTGCTTTGCTGGCCCTCAGTCGGCGCTACGCCTGGTGGCGACCCTCGGTATCCTACGCCCAGCCACGGATTCTCATGTATCACATGGTTTGCGAGCCGCGGGCCGGTGCCAAGTTCAACAAACTGCGGGTTAGGCCTGAGAACTTTGAGCGCCAGTTGGCCTGGCTCCACAACGAGGGTTGGCACTTTGCCTTCATGGCGGATCTTCAGGATCCGGACGCGCTGCCGGAAAAGACCGTTGTCCTGACCTTCGACGATGGTTACGAAGACAACCTCCTGCACGCCGACCCCATCCTGGCCCGCTACGGTGCCTGCGCGACGCTGTATCTCGTAGAAGATCGTTTCGACCGAGATTGGTCCACGAGCAAGAAAGCTCATCACGACAGTGGAGAGTTAATGGGCGAACCGAAACTCAGTGATGACCAGGTGCGAAGCATGTTGGCCAGTGGTCGCTGGGAACTGGGCGGTCACACGCGCACCCACGCCAATCTGGAGCGCCTCGACGAGACCCATCGCCGGGAGGAAATCGCCCTGGCCCGAGAGTCTTTGAGCGCGCAGTTTGAGACACCGGTGACCACCTTCGCCTATCCCTTTGGCATTTACGAACCGGTGGACGCGCGTATTGCTAAAGAGGCGGGCTTTGCAACGGCGGTAACCACCGAAGAGGGAATCTCCCAGGACCTGCGCGGTGATGCCATGGAGTTACCGCGGGTCAAGGTGAGCGGCAAGGATTCCCTGGCGAGCTTTCGTTTGCGCTTGCGCACGGGCCGGCGAGGGGTCTAGACCGCGTCTGGGCGCACCATGGGTGCAGCAAATCTCCTACCCCGCTTTTTCAATTACGGTTCAGACCATCCCCAGGGCTTTTGCCAGCACGTTTAGATCTGCGGCGAAAGGGTCGTTATCCGCATCTCTATGCCAGGTGTACTCCGTATAGCTCGCCGCGAGCTCTGCCTGAGACTCTCCCCAGAGTTTGGCGACGATAGCCAGTGCCATATCCATGCCTGCGGTCACTCCGGAAGAGGTAAAGAACTTGCCATCCTCTACCCAGCGGGCTTCGGCGATCCAGTCCACCTTGTCGGACTGCTGCGTGGCCAGGGCGAAAACCTGTTTGTTGGAGGTGGCGCGCCGACCATCCAGCAGGCCGGCGCGGGCGAATAGGGCAGAACCGGTGCAAACGGAGGCGACGATTTCGGCATTTGCCGCGCTCTCGCGGAGATAGTCCAGCATGACCGGGTTTTCCAATTCCTGACGCGTGCCCATGCCGCCGGGTACCAGCAGTAGATCGAAGGTCGGTGCCTCGGCAAAGTTGTGATCGGGCACTACTCGTGGTCCGCAGGGGCCGGAAGCCCCTATGGCGGCGGGCACGGGATCGCTTTTCTCGGCCACCGTGTGAATTTGCAGGTGCTCCGTACCCAAAATGGAAAACATCTCCAGGGGGCCGAAGTAGTCGAGCATTTCAAAGCCCGGATACAGCACAGCACCCAGATGGCGAGTTGAGGTGGTCATGGAAAAAATCTCCGGTAGATGTTGGCGGGCGTGGGGCCAGACTTATGCCTGGGAGTCTGGTGTTGCAGATTCCGTAGCATCGTTTGGTGCGGTGCTTTTAGTCGGGGAGGCTGGACGATAGTCCTCGGGCGGGGCTTTCTTCCAGCGACGGTTTGTCCACAAATAGGTTTCCGGTTGCTCCGCAATCACTTGTTCCGTCAGACGCACATAGGCCTCGAGGATCTCCTCGCCGTCCGTGGGGTGGGGAGGGCGGCTAACCTCATGCAATTCGATTTCGTAGTGTCCTCGGGACACGCGGCGGCACTGGGCAAAGATCACCGGAATCTTCAGGGCCTGGGCGAGCTTGTCTGCACCGCGGTAGAAACTGGCGGGTCGGCCCAGGAACTCGGTCCAGAAACCACCGTGTTTCGGCCCCGCCTGATCGGCGAGCATGGCGATGACTCGTTTGCGCTTTCGACCCCGGATCACCTCCCGTCCAACGCTCTCGATGGTCATGGGTACGGCGCCAAAGCGTGAACGGGCCTGCAGCATGTAGTCGTCCCAAAAGGCGCTGTGCAGAGCCTTGTAAACCGGGTCCACGGACACGGGAAGCTGGGCCATGGAGCCGTGAAGCATCCACTCCCAATTGCTCTGATGGATGAGCAGAATGATGGCCTGCTGTTCATAGTTATGAGTGGCGTCTACAAGAACCTCGAGGTTTTTGAAGCGCATGCGCTCGGCCAGTTGTTCCTGGGTCATACGCGTGGAGCGCAAAATCTCCACGAACAGATTGCATAGATGTCGATAGAACGCCGCTTCAATGTGCCCTCGTTCAAGTTGAGATTTCTCGGGAAAGGCGAAGCGCAGATTTTCCTGCACCGTGGATCGTCGGTAGCGAAATACTCGAAACAGCAAAAGATACGCAACGGCCGCGAGACCGTAGGCTATACGCTCGGGCAGCGCTGCCATAAGGCCAAGGAAGAGCTTCATGGAAGCATGGGCGCTCGCGGGGGGCGGGGGAACAGGGCGGGGGTGCTTGCGCGGTAGGCCTGGTAGTCCGGTTCTTCGCCCCAGCGCTGACGGGCGTGGCGGTCCAGCATGGGAATACCACTGATCCGCGTGAGCAGCAGATAAACGAACACGGGAGAAATGAGGGTGGCGTACTGCCAGCCCTCAAGGGCCGGGGCGGCAATCAGTGCAACGCCAGCCCAGAGCGTGATCTCACCAAAATAGTTGGGATGGCGCGACCAGGCCCACAAACCATGGGCAATAAAGCGGTCGCTGTTGGCGGGATCGCGACGGAATTGACGTTTCTGACGGTCGGCCACAGCTTCGATGGTGAAACCTATCAGCCAGACGACAAGACCCAACGATCCCCACACGCCAAAGGCTGTGCTTTTCGCCGAGGTCATGGCCGCCAGCGCGGCTCCGGCGGTGATGAGTACCCACAGGCCCTGGATCGACCAGGTGAGAAGAAAGCGAAAGAAGAACGGTTTGATGCGATCGAAGCGCCGATCTGAGCCCGCGTCGCGAATCCGCAGGAACAAAAAGCTCCCCAGGCGCAGGGCCCAGATGGCCACCAGGGCGGCGAGGAGCGTGGATCGAAAATCGCCCTTCACGGACAGGGCGAAACCCACCACAGACAGATAGGTCAAGGAGCCCACAAGATCGTAATAGCGTTCGGACTGGCCGATATAGGCAGGGACGAAAGCTAGCCACTGAATGCCATAGGCCAGGAGTGCCGCCACGGCAAAAGCGGGCCAAGCGCCGACCAGCAGGCCGCCCTGGCTGCCGGCCCAGGCCATGGCGACTCCCAGGATAAGAACGATGACGATACCGATGAGAGCCTTCATCACGGGAGGGCGAGGGATTTCTTGATTCATTGTTGTGTCCCTGGGGAGAGGGGCGTAAGTCTAGCGCATGGCCCCGGCACCGCGTGCTCCCCCAGTTGTAGCCGGGCCCGGCGATGAAATCGTGGACCGATTATACTGGACCGGGTCACGGGGTTTGTGTCGCCAGGTTTTGACTCCGCAGCTACGCTGGGATTGTCTCGTATCAAAGCAAGGCGGAAACCCGACCGTACACCCACGACGCAAACCATAAGAACAGCCTTCAAACGCCGAGGATCACTCCATGAATTCCGTACTCCCCGAACGCGCCAAGTTTCACCATATGAAAGATGGGACCGCCGAAGACTGGCAGATTATTCAGGGGGAGTTTTTCGCGTTCGCCCAGACCTTGCCCGATCGGGTGCTGGGACATCTGCGAGAATTGGAGGGCGACTGTGGTGGCTTTCCCGTGGATCGATTAACCCACTGTCTGCAAACGGCAACCCTGGCCCACAAGGACGGTCGCGATGAGGAATACGTCGTATGTGCCTTGCTCCACGATATTGGCGACACCCTTGGGCCCTACAATCATGCGGATGTCGCTGCCGTGCTCCTGCAGCCGTTTATCAGCGAACAGAACCACTGGATGATCAAGCATCACGCTATTTTCCAGGGCTACTACTTCTTTCATCACCTGGGTCTTGATCGCGACATGCACAAGCAGTTCGAGGACCACCCGCACTACGCCTACACCCGTGAGTTCATCGAAAAGTACGACGCCCCAGCCTTTGATCCCGACGCCGAAACCTACTCCCTGGAATTCTTTGAGCCCATGGTGCGCAGGGTTATGGCTGCGCCGAAACAGTCTTTGTACAAGGCTGCGATGGAGTAGGTCAGGTTCTCTTTAGGCCCAGCATCTTCGCGATGAGACGGTCGAGCATGCGCGGTGACGCCACGCGCATCATGATCTTTTCCACGGCCCGACCTTTCACCGCTGCGTAGCGCACCTTTGGGTTGGCGGTGGTGAGGGCCGTGTGGATCAGCTCTCCAAGGCGCTCCGCCGGATAGCCGTCGCGGCCCTGGCCGATAAACACTTTCTGAAATCGCTCCAGAATACGGCCGTAGGGGGAGTCGGCGTACTGCTCCACGTCGACTTCTTCGGCCTTGTCCCAGATGGCGGTCTTTACCGGTCCGGGACCGATCACTATCACATCGATGCCAAACAGCATGAGCTCTCGTCGCAGGGCTTCCGAGTACCCCTCAAGACCAAACTTGGAGGCGGCATAGGGGCCCAGGAAGGGCATGGCCCGAATACCTGCCACGGAGCTGATGTTGACGACGCGGCCAGGTTTGCCCGAGAGGGAGGGGTCGGCACCGAGAAGGGGGGCAAATGCTTTCGTAACCAAAAACGGGCCGACCAGATTGACCTCAAGCTGTTGCCGGTAGTCATCCGTAGGAACCTCTAGAAGCGGGCCGGACACGGCGATGCCCGCGTTGTTTACCAGTCCAGCCAAGGTCTCGCCCCCGAGGGCGTCGCGGACGGTGGTGGCCGCTTCTGCAATGGCGGCCTCGTCTGTGACATCGAAGAGAAGGGGAACGAAGGCATCGCCAAGCTCTCCTTGGAGGCGCTCGCCATCTTCGGTTTTACGCACGGAGCCAAACACGCGGTAACCCCGTTCGATGAGGACCTGACTTGTCGCATGACCGATACCGGTGGATACGCCGGTGACGACTACAGATTTCATGGTGCTTTCCTACAACAAAGAGTGATCTGCAGTGTACGCCGCTTCTCGCCCTTGCGGATGATTGCGGCCTGCCCCTGGTCCCCGCGCCGACGGCGCTGGTAAGCTGCGGGCTCCCTTTTCCCAAAGGCCGTTGCCTCGCTCCGTGTCTCAAACCGCTCCCGCCCAGGCCCCAAAGGCATCCCTCTCTGGCGGTCAGCGTCTGCGCGTAACTCTGGCTTGTTTCCTCGCTTATTTCGTCATGTCGGGAATGCTCTCGCCGATTGGGATTGTCCTGCCGCCCCTGGCCGACACCCTGGGAGTAACGGTGGAGGCGGCTGCAGCTCTCTTTAGTTGGTTGACCCTGGGAATTCTTGTGGGCTCGGCGTTAGCGCTGGTGGTCTTCGACACTTTGACCATGCACAGGTGGTTGATGCTGGTATTTGTGGCCATCGCCGTAGCCCTTGGAAGCTTGCGGGCCAGCGATTCGTTGCTGGTGCTGCGCCTGGCCCTGGGCATCGTGGGCACGGCCTGCGGTATCGGTTTGGCGGGGGCCGCGAGCACCATCACCCAGCTCTATGCCGAGGATCGCAGGGCCTCGATGCTGGTAATTACCGATGGCTCTTTCAGCGTTGCGGGCATTGTGATTTCCAGTCTCGCCGTGGCCGTCGTCGCGGCGGGCTTTCACTGGTCCACCGCCTACCTGGCGGTGGCGGCTACGGCCGTCCTGATTATTGCCCTGCTGCTGGGCACTCCCGTGCCCGAGCATGGGGTAGAGGTCGAGACCGAGGTCCCACCTAGCCCCTGGCCTGCGCCCGTATGGCTGTGTGTGCTGGCGCTGTTTCTTTATACCCTGGGTCAGTACTCCCTGCTGTGGTGGTTACCCAGTCATTTGGAAACCAGCCTGGGTGCGCCTCGGGAGGAAGCCGGGCAAGTTGTCGCGCGTTTCTGGACGGGTATGTTTGTTGCCCAATTGTTTGTTGCCTGGTGGGTGTTGCGCATCGGAGCCCGGCGTCTGGTGCTGCTGTCTGTGAGCGGTGCCTTCCTGGGTTCCCTACCCCTGTGGATGAGCGATTCCCTGGTGCTGTTACCGTGGCTGTCCTTGCTCTGGGGCTTCGCCAACCTGGGATTGCTGAAGGTAGTTATCGCCTTTGCGACGCTAGCCGTCGAAGCACCGACGCCGCGTTTGGTCGCGGCGCTGCTTTTCGGCGCAACCTCCGGCACGGCGATTAGCCCCGCCGTAACCAGCCTTATCGCCCGCCTCAGCGATGCAAGTGTCGTCCTGCGCTTTGGCTCCGCGTGTTACCTGGCCCTGGCGCTACTGGTACTCTGTGCCTGGTTAAAAGCCCGAGATCGAGTTTCAGCTCGCCCCTAGCGTCAGGGAACGCCCTATGACCGTAGCTATTGTCGACATGTACAGCGCCGAGGCGGAGCACGCCTTTATCGAAACCCTGCGCCATACGGGGTTTGCGGTGTTACGGAACTCGCCGTTGGATGGGGAGCGTTTGCAGCGGATGGCGAGGGACTGGAAAGAGTTCTTCGCCGGTGACGATAAGTGGAACTACCTCGCTCAGGAAGTTGCCTCGGGTAACACCAGCGGTTACATACCTCCGAACGTGTCGGAAACCGCCGTCGGTCACGGGCAGAAAGATCTCAAGGAGTTCTTTCATATCGTGCCCGACACGGACATGCCGGAGGCGTTAAAGGAGGATGCTCAGGCCCATCTCGCCGACGGCTACTCCCTGGGTGTGCTATTGCTCGGCTGGGTCGATTTGCACTGTGGTGATTTACTGCCCGCGAGTCTGCGCGGTTCCCTGGCCGATAGTCTCTCCACCACGGATAGCCTGTTTCGCATTCTTCACTATCCACCCCTGGCGGGTGATGAACCGGCAGGTGCGGTGCGCGCGGCGGCCCACGAGGACATCAACCTGCTGACCTTGCTCCCCGTATCCGCAGAGCCGGGCCTCCAGGTCTTCGGTCGCGATGGCCAGTGGCACACGGTGCCCGGTCAGCCGGGGGATATCATCATCAACTCGGGAGACATGCTCCAGGAGGCGAGCGGTCGGCATCTGCCATCGACAACCCATCGGGTGGTTAATCCAAGCGACGCGTCAGAAAATCAATCGCGCATCGCCATGCCGTATTTCCTCGCGCCGCAGCTCGATGTGCGTTTGTCAGAGCGCCACACCGCAGGCAGTTATCTTCGCGAGCGGCTGGAGTTGCTGGCGCGGTAACGGAGCGTTACGCGATTGGTGGAAGCTATCCACCACAAGGCCATTTACGCGATGGCTGCGTTGCTCAAACACCGCTGATAAAGCGCCCGCACGCCCTTCGCATCCACACCAACACAAACCCGACACGACGGTCGGTCTCGCCACGCATCGATAGCGTAACGCTCGGGGTGTTCCCCCAAAATCGTTTGTCCCATGGCCAAACCTTCGCTGATCACCCTTACGGGACCTTCTTTGTAGGTGTAAAGCTTCGGTGCGAGAAGATAAGCCACGGCGCTGGAATCGTGGATGGGGCAGCGGCGGGCATGATTGATGCTCTCATAGAAATCGAAGTAGTAGCGGGTGATATCGTGGATAAACTGTCCCGCGTCACCGGCATGCTCACGCAGTTTGGCGACGAAGCTTTCGTCCATGATGGTGTTTTGGGTCACGTCGAGACCCACGATGGTGGTGGAGATACCACTGCCAAACACCTCATCGGCCGCCGCCGGGTCACCGCCCATGTTGGCTTCGGCAACCGGTGACACGTTGCCGCCGTGATCACCGCCCATGAATACACCACCCATTACGACCAGTTCTTTAAGCAGATCCGGGAGTTCGGGGCAAAGGTTTAGGGCATGGGCGATGTTGGTCAGGCGCCCCACAGCGACGATGCTCAGTTGTCCCGGGTTTTCCCGTGCCATGCGCAACATGGCCTCGGCGGCGGGGATAGACTTGGAGCGCCGCTTGGGCTTTGGGTACTTGAGGTTACCCAAACCGTTGCGCCCGTGGACAAAGTCTGGATAACCGGTAGTCAAAGCGGGACCAATGGGGCCGCTGGCCCCTCGATATACGGGGACGTCTATGCCAAAGCGCTCGCAAACGTAGAGGGCGTTCCGATTCACGTCCGTAATGCTGGCGTTGCCCGATACGGTACAGATTGCCTCTAGCTTTACGTTCGGGGCGTAGTTCAAGAAGAGCAGGGCCATGGCATCGTCGATGCCGATATCCGTATCAAAAATGACGCGTTTCATGGAAGTCGCTTTAGCTGGGCCTGGCGGAGCAGTGTGCGCCAGTCGGCGAGGCGAGGCCAGAGCAATTCCCGCGATGCGTTGCGTCCCCGGGCCACCAGAGCCCGAGCTCGGGATTTGGAGCCCCGCTGGTCGAGCTGGGTCATCACCGCCGTAAACACCGCCTCCTTCGCCGCCGCGAGGGCGGGTCCAGCCACCGCAATGGGTTCACTCACCAGTAGCGTGTCCAGCTCCCCAAAGGCAATCAGGGTGGGTTTGGGTGCCGGGCGAAACCTGCGCAGGCGCCGGGCGCTGGTCAGGCGTTGTAGGTTATCTGCGACGCAACGGCCCATATCCAGGGCGTGGTAGGCCTGCTTACGCAACGGCTTCGGTAACTGAGCGCAGTCACCTGCCACAAACACCGAAGGATGTTTGGTATGTTGTAAGTTGGCATCCACTTCCACCCAGGTTCCGGGTTTGCTTAAGCCGGCTTCGGACAGCAGCTGCGGTGGTGCGGGTCCGCCGGTCCAGATGGTTAGATCGCTGCGCAGACGCTTACCACTGCCTAAGAGCACGGTTTTCGCGGTGATTCTCTGCACCGCATCCCCCAGGATCAGCTCCACCCCCTGGCTGTTGCAGTGCTGGGCCAGGTGGGCGCTTACGCTATCGCGACCCCCGGGGAGTAGTTGATCCTGAGCTTCCACGACGCGGAGTTCGCGCAGCGCTGGGCCATAGCGGCGGAGGATTTCGCCGAGGGCTTCAACGCCGGTGATACCGCCGCCTATGAGGGTCACCCGTGGCGCTCCCTCACGGCACAGAAGCTCCAGACGATCGTGGATCGCCTGGCACTGATCCGCAGACTTGAAGGACAAAACATGGCGGGCGACACCGCTCACGCCGTAGGTCGCGTCAGCGCTACCCAGGCCTATCACCAGGTAATCAGCGTTGAGTTCCCGGCCCGTGCTCAGTTGCGCCGAGGGGCCGTCGGGATCGATAGCTACGATATCTGCACAGACAAAGCGATGCCCCTGAGCACGAAGATTGGGCCCCAAGGGTAGCCGTACCGCCGATGGCCGCTTTACACCGGAAACCAGTTCATGAATATTCGGTAGAAACTCAAAGTACCGCTTGCGATCGACGAGGGTGACGGCGAAGTGCTGGCTATCGAGGGCGTTGGCGCAGGCCAGGCCGGCGAAGCCACCACCGAGGATCACTACCTTCTTACGGCTCATTCGTCTTCCCGCCGAACCGTTGCCATCATTTCACAGTCCCCCAGGGCCAGGGCAGATACGATCATCGGGCGGCAGCACACCTGACAATCCTCGGTGTACTCCGCACCTTGATCCGACTCGTCTAAAAGCAGGACCAAAGGCTCGCCGCAGTAGGGGCAGCTGGTGCGAAATTCCGCCAGGTACATGGCTCTAGGTGTCGTCTGGAAGGCGAATTTCACAACGCTCATCCGCCAGAAACGCGCGAACTTCCTTGTCGACGACGAAGCTGTTCTTGAAATCGTCCATGCGCTCCGCGGCGTAGTGTCGTAATCGGCGTCGTCGCAGGGCGCCAGCGAAGCGGCGTATTTCATCGCTGTGTTCCAGGATCAGCGGGGGGACCTCGGCCTTCTGCCCATCGGGAGTTTTCGCCACCATGGTGAAGTACGAGGTATTGGTGTGCTTGGTTGTGCGGGTCTGCACATTCTCCGCCAGGACACGGATACCCACCACCAGCGAGGTTCGTCCAACGTAGTTCACGGAAGCGCTCATGGAAACCAGCTCGCCCACTTCTACCGGGGCCAGGAAGTGCACGTTGTCTACGGACACGGTAACGCAGTAGTTCCCGGCATGTTTACTCGCGCAGACGTAGGCGACCTTATCCATCAGGGACAACAGCGTACCGCCGTGAATCTTGCCGCCGAAATTGGCGTAGGCGGGAATCATCAGCTCCGTGAGGGTGCTTTCGGAGTAGCTTACGGGATGACCGTTCATGAGCGTTTTCCTCGGCTTAGGGGCTTTCTTCCAAGGAGGGGCCGTTGGCCTTGGCGGCTCGGTCCGCAAAACCTTTCACCGTGACTTCCGCCACATCGCGCCAGTTCTCGTTCGGAACCAGCACCGTCAGAGAGTAGTGAGCGATTTTCCACAGGCCATCCCGTCGCAGGAGTACGCCGGTGCCGCGAAAGCGTCCCCAGCGAGAGGACACGGCGACTTCATCGAACCAGGCCGTGTTTCCGTCATCGCTAAACATGATGTGCCGCTTCTCGGGGGTATAGGACCAGCCCACACCGCTGGAGAAGCGTGTGCTGACGTACTCCGTAAACTCCGGCAGGGGCCAGCGTTCCCAATCATCGGTGCCCATAAAGACCCCATCTTCGGCGAAGTAGCCCAGGTAACGGTCCTGGTCCGCGTCGTCCGCCGCGGCGTGGAAGTCATCAAGGATAGCGCCGATGGCTTCTCGGTCGCTGGCTGCCGAGGTTTCCGCCAGGGAAAGCTGCGGACTCACAAGAAGGATCAAAAGTAGAACTAGTGGACGGATAGGCATGGACGTCTCCCGGAGTTTGTTTACGGTATTCCAGCCACGCAACATAGGCGGTCTTGGCCGCTAGGAAAAGTCCGCAGGTTCGGGGGCCTCGCCCGTGCACGGCGATCACGGGTTGAATCCGTGCGTTTAGTTTCTGTCCGGATCTTTATGCAAGTTTGCCTGGGAACCGGTGAGCCTCCCCTCGGGGCTGTCGCGTAGAAGCGACAGTAAAACAATATTTTGCCCCCACAGGAGTTACCCAATGCACGTCTTTTCCCTGACTCGCCGCGCTGTTGCGCGAGCGATAGGAATCGGTTTTGCCGCTGTTTTTCTTGCCGCATGTAGCGACAGCGATTCGCTGGATATCCCCCCGAGAGAACCCTTGCCCACGGGACCGGGCACGATCGTGGAAGTGGCGCAAGAGGCCGGTGATTTTGAAACCCTTTTGGCGGCCCTGGATGCCACGGAGCTGGACGATGTGCTGGCGGACGAGGAAGCTACCTTCACGGTCTTCGCCCCGACCGATGAGGCCTTCGATGCCCTGGGCCAGGACACCATCGACGCCTTGCTGGCCGATCCCGAAACCCTCGCCGATATCCTCTTGTACCACGTGATTGCGGAGCAGGCGGTGGATGCGGAAACGGCCCTATCGCTGGCGGGTACCACCGTTGAAATGGCTAACGGTGACATCGTTGCTCTCACGGTGCGCGATGGCGAGTTGTTCATCAATGGCTCCCAGGTGGTGGCCACCGATATCGAAGCCTCAAACGGTGTTATCCATGTGATCGATGCGGTGCTGATTCCGCCGGCGGACGCCGAGCCCACGGGCAACATCGTTGAAGTGGCCGTGGCCAATGGCAGCTTCACGACCCTGGTAGCCGCTGTGCAGGCTGTGGGTCTGGATACGGTACTGGCCGATCCCGAGGCCACCTTCACGGTCTTTGCACCCACCGACGAGGCGTTTGCGGCGCTGGGCCAAGAAACCATCAACGCGCTCCTTGCGGACATCGATACCCTCAGCGATATCTTGCTCTATCACGTGGTTATCGGTGCCGCCGTGGATTCCATCACGGCTACCTCTCTGTTCGGTGAAATGGTTGAAATGGCCAATGGCGACAGCGTGATCATCGATATCCGCGATGGAGCCCTGTTTATCAATGACTCCCAGGTGATCATTGCCGATGTTCCGGCTACCAACGGCGTCATCCATGTCATTGATGCGGTACTGATTCCGCCGAGCGATGAGCCCGGCAGCATCGTAGATGTGGCCGTGGCGAATGGGAGCTTCACAACGCTGGTGGCGGCATTGGAGGCTACTGGTCTGGACGCGACACTGGCCGATACCACCGCGACCTTCACGGTGTTCGCACCCACCGATGACGCTTTTGCCCTGCTCGGTGAAGGCACCATCAATGATTTGCTGGCGGACACGGATACCCTGAGCAACATCCTCTTGTATCACGTGATCGCCGATCAGGAAGTACCCGCGGAAGTGGCATTGACGCTGGGCGGGTCCGACGTGGAAATGGCCAATGGTGACACGGTGACCATCACCGTGACCGACGGCAACCTGTTCATCAATGACAGCCAGGTCATCATCGCCGACGTGGCCGCGGCCAACGGCATCATCCATGCCATCGATGCGGTGCTCATGCCTCCCATGTAACGCCAGTTTTGGTTTACACGCGATTCTGGGGCCTTTGGCCCCCTTTTTTTGTCACCGTATTCCGCCACTACAGCTTGGGGAAGGTCTGATCTTTATTCCCCTGGCCCGCGTATAGACACAGTCCTTACGAGGGAATATCCATCATGAACACTTCCAAATATCACGCTGCGCTGCTTCTCACCCTGGGCGTCAGCACAGCACAGGCGAGCTGTCCGGATTATCTGAATCATTCCATGCGCCGCCTGCATTCTCAGGAAGAGGTGAATCTCTGCGAGGTCACCGCCGGAAAACCCGTGCTCATCGTCAACACCGCAAGCCATTGTGGATTTACCCCCCAGTTCAAGGGCTTAGAAGCTCTCCATCAGAACTATGGGGAGCGGGGTCTGGTGGTGGTGGGTTTTGCCAGCGATAGCTTCAAGCAGGAGGCAAACTCCGAGGAAGAGGCCGCCGATGTGTGCTACGTCAACTACGGTGTGAGCTTCACCATGCTGGCCCCGACACCGGTGCGCGGTGCAGACGCCAACCCTGTGTTCCAGGCCCTGGGGGCGGCGGCTGGAGAGCCGCGCTGGAACTTCAATAAATACTTGGTCGATGGCCAGGGCAGCGTCGTGGAACACTTCGACAGCAGCACGAGCCCCGACAGTGAACAACTGTCCGCCGCTATCGAGAAGGTGCTTTAAATCCGCGGTTCTCACGGCATTGACCGCATCGCTTTGCGCCGCGTGCTCGGGCGCATAGCGATGTTCCTGGTGTGCATGGCGCTGTTTGTAACCATGGCGCTGGCGGCCCATGGGGTGGTGGGCAGTGTACTGGGCGCTTAGGGGCTCTCAGGTGGCGTCGATTAAAGCCTCTTAGGCTTCTAATCCAGGTCTCTAGCCCCGTCCTAGCCTGTACCCACGACTAGCGTTCCCCTTACGCCGATGGGTCGTCATCGGCGTCGGCACCGGTAACGGCACTGGTGCCGGCATGAGCGCTCGCATTCCTATCGTCCATTACCTTGCCATCGGACGGCTCGGCTTCCACGGCAATTTTTCGGGCAAACCAGATCGCCTTCCAGATCAGTACCGCAAAAAAGATAAGGGTGCCGCCGATGGCGATAACGAGGGAGGTGGTATCCATTAGCGGACCTTGAGCTTGCCTTTTGACGGTGGCGCCTTGCTCTGCCAGGTTAAGCGCAGATTGACCCGTTGCTCGGAGTCTTCCTCCGAAGCCGTGAGCTTTACGTTGAGGAGGCCCTTGGGGTGCATGACGATCTTGCCGTCATCGTCGCTGAAGCTCAGGGTGCCTTTCTCGATGCCCCGGGTAATGGCCTCGAGAATATCGCGGACGCTATCCACATCCTGCAGCGACTCGTGTCTGAAGTTTTTCCGCTCGTCCGCCATGATTTGTCCTGTTCACCGTCGGGTCGCTGAGATAACGCCGGGGATCAAATACTTTGATCCGAGGGTAATCCGCCGAGAGGCCGATGATCTGTCCTTCGGTGGTAAGGATGGTAACACCGGTACCATGGCCGGGCAGGCCGCAGCTTCGGCGTGAATGGCGGTTTAGGGTGGTGTCGCCCTCCACGTGGAGCACCCCCCGGCGCAGGCAAAGACGTTGTCCCTGGGTAGTACTGCGGTGGCCATGGACCACGGCGTGGAGTCCCAGCTTATGGAAGTCGTCGATACCCTGTTCCGTAAGGGGGAAGTCCACCTCCCGGTATTTGGTTCTAAGGCCATTGCCGGCCGGGCCGTGATAGCACTGGGCCGGGTCCCTCTTTAGGGTGTCTCGGAACCAACGGTTGGCTTCGCGAACGCCGCCCCGGCCCAGCCTGGCTACCAGGTGATCATCGATGCCCGCGTGCAGAAACAGGCAGGATCCACTGCGCCAGACCAGACGCATGGTTTTGTAGAACCACGCGAACTCCCCGTTTTTGTCGAGGAAGAGGGACCGACATAGCATGGCGCTGGCCCAGGCATCGCGCAGGGTCAAACGGTGCTGGTGGCAGGCGTCTTCGAAACTGTCTTGCTTTTCGGCGATGCGGCTGACCTCCTTGGTCATCGCCAGCGCGGAGAGCTGCTCTCCCAGGGCTTTGTCGAAGCTCGCGGCCCAATCGTCCCCGGGAAAAAGAAGCCTTCGGCATTCGTCTTCCGGGGGAGCGTGGTTCAGCAGAGGATGCCCCTGGGCGAGATAGCGCTCGTACACCTCGCGCAGCAGCGGGATACCTTTGCTGCCCATGCGGACAAAGAAGTGGGCACTGCTGTGATCGCGATCCACCTCCAGGGAACGAAGCGCCAAATACAGACGCAGGTCGTGGTTGCCCACCAGCAGCTTTAGCCGAGTACCCAGGGACCTCAGGTGAGCTATGGCCCGGAGGAGTTCAATATTGCTAGGGCCTTTGTCCAGGCAGTCCCCACCGATCACTACCACGCCGCGCCGGCCGCGTTTCGTCAGACGAAAGTCTCGGTGGCCG
>DIYG01000131.1 GCA_002428935.1 Halieaceae bacterium UBA6060 | reverse complement strand
GTTGCCGAGGGTAGTTTTGATCTCCAGTTGCTGCTTCCCGACGATGAACTCGAGCTGGGCCAGCGGGTGGTCGCCATGGCCAGCTGGTGCCGGGGCTTTCTCAGTGGCTATGCCCAGGCGCGGGTAGACGCGAAAGCCCAGGGAGAAGCCGTAGCCCCCGACAGCGCCGAAGCCCTGCGCGACTTCGCCGCCATCGCTCAGGCGGGGGGCGACGATGATGAGGACGCTGATGAAGACGAAGCGGAGCGTCAGTACATCGAACTTCTGGAGTATCTGCGCGTCGCGGCCATGAATGTACTTCTTGATGCCCAGCCCGATGCGGCTCTGGGCGCTCCTTCGTGACCGCGGATCAAGGGACTACGGAAGCACCCCGGAGAGGGGTAAGCACCATACCTCGCGGTGAGTTTCATCGCCGCCGCCGCCAGCTTATGGGCATGATGGAGCCCAATGCGATTGCCATCGTGCCCGCCGCGCGCCTGGCGATCCGCAGCCGCGACACCGAGTATGCGTTTCGTCAGGACAGCGACTTCCATTACCTCACCGCGTTCCCCGAACCCGATGCTGTGGCCGTACTACTGCCTGGGCGAGAACACGGCGAGTACGTGCTGTTTTGCCATGAGAAGGACCCCGTGCAGGAATTGTGGCTCGGTGAACGCATCGGCGCGGAAGCGGCCTGTGAGCGCTTTGCGGCCGATGATGCCTTTCCCCTCAGTGACATCGATGACATCCTGCCGGGGCTGATCGAGGGCCGTGGGCGGGTCTATTACTCCATGGGCCGCAGCCCGGACTTTGATGCACGCATCATGGCGTGGGTGAACAGTATTCGCGCTCGAGAAGCGTCCGGGGCTACACCCCCCGGCGAGTTCACGGACCTCGATCATCTGCTTCATGAACAGCGCCTGTTCAAGTCTGCCGCCGAGCTACGCCAGTTGCGCCATGCCGCCGCCGTCAGTGTTGCAGCGCACCGAAGAGCCATGCGCCAGTGCCGCCCCGGAATCTACGAGTACCAACTCGAGGCGGAGATGCTCCACGAGTTTTCTCGCCACGGCGCCCGCTGCGCCGCCTATCCCAGTATCGTGGCTGGTGGTGACAACGCCTGCACCATGCATTACACGGCGAATGAACAGCGACTCAAAAGCGGTGATTTGGTGCTTATCGATGCCGGCTGCGAGTATCGTTGTTACGCTTCGGATATCACCCGCACCTTCCCCGTGAGTGGTCGTTTTAGCCGCCGACAGCGCAAGCTGTACGACATTGTGCTGGCGGCGCAGGAAGCGGCCTTTGAACGTTTGGCGCCAGGCCAGGATTGGGACGCAGCGCACCGCGCGAGCGTTGAGGTCATTACCCACGGACTACTGGAGTTGGGTTTGCTCAAGGGAAGTTTTCGTAAGCTTATCGACGACGGGGCTTATCGAGACTTTTACATGCACCGGGTCGGCCACTGGTTGGGTTTGGATGTGCACGATGTGGGGGACTACCGCCCGGGCGGTGAGTGGCGGGAACTGGAGGCAGGGATGGTGCTGACCGTCGAGCCTGGCTTGTACATCGCTCCGGACAACGAGTCCGTGCCAGCGCCCTGGCGGGGAATCGGCATTCGTATCGAAGACGATGTGTTGATTACGGACCGTGGGTATGAGCTGCTTACCAAGGGTCTTCCTCGCAGCGCGGATGAAATAGAAGAGTGGATGGCATGAGCGGCGAGCCTCATATCGTAATAGCGGGCGGTGGCATGGTTGGTCTGAGCCTGGCCTTGCTTCTCCATGAACGGCTCTCCAGCCCGGCGCGAGTGACCCTGGTGGAGGGCGTTACTTTGCCATCCGCGCCCACGGAGCAAACGTACCACCCATCCTTTGACGCCCGTTCCACGGCCCTCAGCTACAGCACGGCGGCAATCTATCGACGCCTGGGGCTGTGGTCTTCGCTGGAACCAAGCCTCGCAGCCATCGAGCAGATTCACGTATCCCGGCGGGGGCGCTTTGGTAGCAGCTTGCTGACGGCGGCGGAGCAGGGTTGGGAAGCCCTGGGTTGGGTGGTGGAAAACGCAGCCCTGGGTCGAGCGCTTTTGGCCGCCGTTCGTGCCTGTGCACGGGTGGACTTGCGTTGCCCTGCGCGAGTTACGGATGCTGAAGCAACGATCTCTGGCATGCGTGTCGGCATCGACGGGGAATGGGTAGATGCGGATCTGTTTGTGATCGCCGATGGCGCGAACTCCGCCTTACGCGAACAGCTGGGTTTTTTCACCCGCAGCAAGTCCTACGCACAACGAGCCCTGATCGCTAATCTGGCTTTTGCCAATCCTCACGGTGGTTGTGCCTTTGAGCGCTTTACCGCTAGTGGCCCCTTGGCCCTACTGCCTTTACAGGGGACTGCTGAGGCGAAAAATCGGTCGGCGCTGGTTTGGACCCTTCCTCCGGACGACGCAGAGCGATTAGAGCAGGCGACCGAAAGAGAGTTTGCCCGGGCTCTTGAGGATGCGTTTGGTCATCGTCTGGGGCGGGTGCAACGGGTTGGTGAGCGCGGTAGTTATCCCTTATCCCTTACGGAGGCGGTGGAGCAGGTCCGCCGCGGCTGTGTGGTCCTGGGAAATGCCGCCCATGCATTGCACCCCGTGGC
>DIYG01000038.1 GCA_002428935.1 Halieaceae bacterium UBA6060 | reverse complement strand
GGCCACCGCTGGTGGCCGGCCCGAGACTATCGCAGACCAGCACCACGGAGCGGGGTTCAAAGAGTTTCGACAGCACGTGTGGTCGCATGTTGACCTCGGGCAAAGCTCCATTGATAGTGCGGTGTTCCACTCTCAGCAGGGCGGTACACCGATGGGGATTGCTTACATATCACACCCCGAGTGCGCAGCGCATGACATGGGTCATATCCATCCGGAACAGCCCGCGAGGCTGGCGGCGATCAATGACCGCCTTATCGCCACGGGACTGGATATGGCCCTTGAGCATCACGATGCTCCACTGGTCCAGTATGACCACCTAACGGCGGCCCATGACACCACCTATCTCGCTGCCCTGGAAGCCAAAAGCCCCGTATCGGGTATTGCCTGGGTAGATGGCGATACGGCCATGAACCCCCACTCCTTGCGCGCCGCCCAGCGGGCCGCAGGTGCGGTGGTGAAAGCCGTAGACCTGGTGTTGGAAGGGAGCGCTCGCCGGGCTTTTTGCGCCGTAAGACCCCCGGGCCACCACGCCGAGCGCGACCAGGCCATGGGCTTTTGCTTCTACAACAATATTGCCGTGGGTGCCTTCCACGCCCTTAACCAATACCATCTCGAGCGCATAGCCATCGTGGACTTCGACGTTCATCACGGCAATGGCACGGAACATATCGTGGCCGGCGATGAGCGGATCCTGTTCTGTTCCACCTTCCAACACCCTTTCTACCCCAACTCGGGTCACGACTGCGATGAAGCAAACGTGGTGAACGTTACGCTCCGTCAGGGAGATGGCAGCGAGGCCTTTCGCAGCGCCGTCCTGGATCACTGGATGCCCGCGCTCCATCGCTTCAAGCCCGAATTGATTCTGGTATCGGCGGGTTTCGATGCGCACCAGGCCGATGACATGGCAGGTTTGTGCCTGGTGGATGCGGACTATGGCTGGGTCACGGAAGAACTTGTGCAGGTCGCCGAGGAATATGCCCAGGGCCGTATCGTGTCATCCCTGGAAGGCGGCTACGACCTCCACGCCCTGGCGCGCTCTGTGGAAGCGCACCTCAAGGCCTATCTCGGCTAAGCCCTTAAAACTAGGCCCTTAAAACTAAGCCCAACTAGACTCCTAGCTGGGCTCCTGGCTAGGCCCCGAAGAAGAGCGCGATCTGGTAGGCCAGCAACGACAACAGATAAGCCATGGCCACATAGATCGCAAACATGCGCACCGCGAGACGCGCAGATCCCGCCTCGCGACTGAGCACGGCCAGCGTGGATACACACATCAACGCAACGGCGAAAAACACCAGCAGAGCTATACCCGAGGCCAAGCCCAGATCGCTGCCCTGAATCTGTTCCACCAGGGGCACCATGTTTTCCTCGGCACCCTCGATACCGAACATCACCCCCAGCGTCCCGACGAAAACTTCCCGGGCTAGAAAGGAACTGATGATGGCTACCCCATAGCGCCAATCCAAACCCAGAGGAGCAAAAACCGGTTCGATAAAGGCCCCCAACTGGCCTAGCCAGGAAGCGCCCAGATCGGCACCAAAATTGGGGAAGTAACCCAGGAACCAGATGACCATGGTGACCGTCACAATGATGGCCCCGGCCTTGGTAATAAACAGTTTGCAGCGCTGCCAGGATTTGCGCAGCAGGGGCCGCAACGCGGGCAAACGGTACGCGGGCATCTCCAGGACAAACGGCAGATCACTTTCCTCCAGGGATCCAGCCCGGGAAACAAAGGCCGTAACGAGAAGCCCGCAGATCATGCCAAACAGATACACCAGGAACATGGCCAGACCCTGGAGACCTACGAGGCCACCAAAGGCCGTGGTCGAAGGAATAAACGCGGCGATCAGCAGGGTGTACACGGGCAAGCGCGCAGAACACGGCATCAGGGGTATGGCCAGGTAGGTCAAAAAACGCTTACGCGGTGACTCCACGGCGCGGGCCGCATAGATCCCGGGGATGGCGCAGGCCACCCCGGATAGCATGGGTATGAAACTCTTTCCCGTGAGCCCGAAGAAACGCAGGGGTCGATGGCAAATCAACGCCGCCCGGGCCATATAACCCGAGTCCTCCAGCAATCCTATGACAAAGGTGAGGACAAAGATCTGCGGGACGAATACCAGGAACGCACCAATCCCCGAGAACAGCGCGTCGGCCGCGAAATCCTGCAGCAACTTAGGTCCCAGGACGGGTACCACAAGGTCTGACAGCCAACCCAGCGCGCCTTCCACCGCATCCATAGCGGGCGCCGCCCAGGTAAAAATCGATTGGAAGAGCAAATACATGACCAGAAAAAACGCCACACCACCAAAGGCCGTGTGCAAGAAAAAGGCATCCAACCGGTTTTGCGTGCGCAATAGCACGTCGCCCTTGGGTCCGTATTTGTGTGCCAGCTGATGGGCCGTTCCCCGCAGGAGTAAATCCGGGTCACCGCTATCTCCGGGGGCTGGTGGCTGGGCTCCCAGCACTTCCCGAACCCGGGTATCCATTACCTCAAGCCCTGCACCGTTCCGGGCGGAAATACCCAACACGGGGGCACCGAGGTCCGCCGCCAGACCGTCCAGGTCCATAGGGATACGGTGCTGTTCGAGGATGTCGATCATGTTGGCCAGCACCAGCAGAGGTTTGCCGGCGCGCTTGCACTCGCGGACGACCTGCAACGCGAAGTACAGGCTCTTTTCCAAGCGGGTGACATCGATCAAACACAGCACCAGGCCAAGCTCCGGGTCCGCCAGGGCGCTTTGGAACTGCTCTACGGCAACCTGTTCCTCACCGGAAATGGCCTGTAGGGAGTAGGTGCCCGGGTAATCGTAGAGAGTGACCCCCGGATGACCCACGAGGCTGCCGCTGGCGATCTCAACGGTGATACCCGGGAAATTCGCCACCCGATGTTGTAAACCCGTGAGCCGGTTAAAGAGCAGGGTCTTGCCGCAGTTGGGACTGCCGATAAGCAGGACCTTGTCCGCGGCCTTGGTCGCGCCCTTCTCCGTGACGCTGTCGCCGCTTCGGCTGGGACTCGCGCTACTCATCGGTCACCACCCGCACTCGAAGATGACGAGCCACGTCGTCGTCCAGGGAGAACGTTGTATTGGCCACGCGATACACGCGCGGAGCGCCCAGCGCTGGAGCCTGCAGGCAGCTCACCTGTTCGCCGGGGTGAAATCCCAGTTCCATGAGGCGAATACGGTAGGCCTCATCCAAAGCGTCATCATAGCCATCGATGACACCCGCCTGGCCGCGAGCCAGGGTCCACAGTGATACGGTCACTTTTGTCCTTGTCGGTGCGCCATTGATCAGGACTGGCTGTCGTGGCGCTGCTGAGCCAACCAAAGGCGCGAATAGTAACCGTTCTCAAGAAGCAGGTCATCGTGTCGGCCTTGTTCGACGATTTGCCCATCATCGAGCACCAAAATTCGATCCGCATCCACGATGGTGGATAAACGGTGGGCAATCACCAGGGTGGTGTGCTGGGTGGCCATTTCGGCAAAAGCGCCCAGCACAGCCTGTTCGCTGCGGCTGTCCAGACTGGAGGTGGCCTCGTCAAACACCAAGATTGGCGCATCTTTGAGCACCGCCCGGGCGATACCCACGCGCTGTTTTTCTCCCCCGGAGAGCTTCAATCCACGCTCCCCTACCGTGGTGTCCAAGCCCTCGGGAAGGCGAGCAATAAACTCCTTAAGGTGTGCAGCCTCAAGGGCCGAGGTAACCGCCTCGTCCGACGCGCTGGGTCGCCCATAGCGCACGTTCTCGCCGAGACTATCGTTAAACAGCACACAGTCCTGGGGCACCATGGCAATGGCCTTACGCAGGGAGTGCTGGCTCACCTGACGCAAATCTTGGCCATCAATGGCTATGGCTCCACTCTGGGGATCGTAGAAGCGAAACAAGAGTTTCACCAGGGTAGATTTACCGCTGCCACTGGCGCCAACCACCGCGACCTTTTCCCCACCCGCGACGCGAAAACTCACCCGTCGCAAGACCGGTCTTTCGGGATCGTAGGCGAAGCTCACATCTCGGAACTCAATCGCCGCGTCACCGATCTGGAGCTCTACGGCAGCGGGGTCGTCGGCAACCGTGGGGCTCAACTCGAGAATCCCAAACAGTTGTTCGATATTCGCCAGGGAGCTTTTGATTTCCCGATATACAAAGCCCAAAAACCCCAGGGGCATGAACAGTTGGAGCATAAACTGATTGACCAGGACAAAGTCCCCAAGGCTCATTTGGTCCTGCGAGACCTGCCAGGCCGCCAAGCCCAGCATGGCGGTCTGGGATAGGGCAATAATCAGAGCCTGACCGCCGTTCAAGGCAAACAGCGATAAACGGTTGTTGCGCCGGGCCTGTTCCCAGGCGGCCAGGGAATCGTCGTAGCGCTGCGCTTCGAACTCTTCGTTGGTGAAGTACTTGACCGTCTCGTAGTTCAGCAGACTGTCGACAGCGCGGGTATTGCTGCTGGAATCCGCCTCATTCATCTCTCGCACAAACCGCGTCCGCCAGGAAGTCGCACGGAAGGAAAACAAGCCGTAGCACAGCACCGAAAACACCACGATGAGGGCGTAAACAGCGCCATAGTTGAACAGCAGAATCCCCGCCACCATGGCGATTTCAAAAAGCGTTGGCGCGATGTTGAAAATGAAAAAACGCAGGAGGAAGCTTATCCCCGAGGTGCCCCGCTCGATGTCCCGGGCCAGACCTCCCGTGCGTCGATTGATGTGATAGTCCAGATCCAGGCTGTGGACGTGACGGAAAACCTGCAGACCCAAACGCCGCATGGCCCGTTCTGTGACTCGCCCGAAGAGCGTGTCGCGAAGCTCCCCAAACAAGGTATTGGCAAAGCGCGCGCCGCCGTAGGCCAGAACCAGTAGAAGGATTAGGGTCAGGGGAGTGGTGTCCGCGCCAGCGGAACCGGTGTCGAGACCATCCACAAGGGCCTTAAGCAAAAAGGGTATGGTCAGCAGTCCGCCTTTGGCTGCCAGCAGGCAAAGAAGCGCGGCCGCTACCCGGGGAAAGTTTTCCCGTAGGACGGGCGCCAGGCGACGCCAGATTCGCAACAGTAATCCCCGGGAGGGCGACGCCACAGATCCCGTATCAGCAAAACTCTTCAAGAGACGGTGTTACCTGGCTCCGGAGCCACCGTTGACCACATGCCATCCCGCTCCTGCGCCAGATCCAGGCGCGCAAGTTTGCTCAGGGCGTCCTCGATCTCGAAGTCCAAAACCGCTTGCCAGCGGCGCCGAAACCAATCCTCTATGCGCGCATCCAGGTCCCCGGCGCTCAACGGCTGCTCGGCGCGAAGGAGGAAATACAGAGCAATCCAGGCCTCCTTGCACTCCGAGTCCTCGGCGTCGTCGAGAATACGCAACAGCGCCCCGGCGTTGTTATCCAGAAGCTTGAAGTAAAGGTTTCGCGTCAACGTCTGACGAAAGCGAGCCTTGCGATTGCGGTAATTGCTGATCTGCTTCCACAGATAAGCTCCGAGAGCCCCAAAACCGGCGGCGAGGACCAATAGACCGTTGCGATCCAGGCTTACCGGTTCGTCGTACAAACCCAGCCAGAAGCCGAACAATGCCCCCAGGAGCAGCAAGGGGGCACCCAGCTTGGTAAACGCCACGACCGCACCACTGGCGAGGGCGGGAACGCCGATGAGCAGGCGATCTGTCCAACGCATGGCCACCTGGGTGTTGGGAAACAGCATCTCCAAATCCGCGTCGGGAACGTTCTGAAACAACTTCACCATTACCCGGCCCGCCGGAAACTCTGGATCCTGACTTTCGCCGCGATCAGCAAAGCGCAAATACAACAAAACCCGCTCGTAGTTTAGAAAGCGGATTGGCCGGCGAAACAGACCACCGAGAAGCGCCAGGGTTTCTGTTCGCTCGCTCGCGCCGCGACAGTATACGAGGACCTCATCGAAGTCCTTCATGTCGACCTTAAGACTGATCTGAAAAAGAGACGCATGACGAAAAGCCCGTTTCAAATCGGCGTCCGTCAGTACTTCATAGTTACCGCGGTTCAGAAGCGTGGCCAGCTGCTCCACCAGCGCTGTCGCCTCCGCAGGTTCCTCGGCTGCCAGGGCGATGGCGCGCGTATCGGCATCGGGATCATGAGCGGCGTAGGTATTCTTTAGAGTCTGCCGTAACCCATGAAACTCCTCAGCGAAGTGCTGAGCAATGAGAGCAGCTCCCGCATCAAAGGTGGGCAGCGCTCCCTCCTCCGCCAACATACGCAACACGTCATCTCTGCGGAAAGGAATAAAGCGAAGCACCGGTGCTGTCGTTGCGGAGCCCGCATGCCCTGCGGGATCGGCGGTTGGTTTCGTGGGGGCAACAGCCGATTCTGACACGGGATTTGGCTCTGGCTTGGAAGGGGAAACGACGAGGTCAGAGCTTGTCATCTGCTCGCCTCGTGATCAAGATACCCGCCCCCATGATTACGACAGGATCCCTATGAGCACGGCAATCAACGGAGACTTAGCCATGGCCATGGCCGGAGGCTTGCTCATCGGCGTGGCGGCGCTAACCCTTATGGCCCTCCTCGGGCGAGTCGCTGGCATCAGCGGTATCACCTGGGCCGCATTGACCGCAAAGCCCCGAGAAAACTGGCGCTGGCTGTTTCTCGCCGGTCTACCCCTGGGAGCCGCCCTCGCCCACGGAATCATCGGCGTACCACTCCCCCAGGGGAGTTCCTTGTCGCCCACCGTCGCCATCCTTGCCGGTCTCTTGGTGGGACTGGGTGTGCGCCTCGGGAACGGCTGTACAAGCGGCCACGGTGTTTGCGGTATCGGCCTGCTCTCTCCCCGCTCCATTATTGCCACCCTCACCTTCATGACCGCCGGCGTGGTTACCGTGCTAATGACACGCCACTTAGTACCCGGTGTGCTGGGAGCCATGTCATGAAAGCCCTTGCGGGACTGTGTAGCGGTCTTATCTTCGGCTTCGGCCTCGCCGTGTCTGGGATGACCGATACCAATAAGGTGCTGGGGTTTCTCGATGTATTCGGGGCCTGGCAAGCACCTCTGCTATTGGTCATGGGTAGCGCCGTCCTCGTGACACTCATTGGTTTTCCCCTTCTCAAACGGCGAGCCCGACCGTTCCTGGCCGCGAGTTTTCAATTTCCCCAGCGAACTGACCTAGACCGGCGTCTACTCCTTGGCGCAACGCTATTCGGGGTCGGCTGGGGACTCTACGGGTACTGCCCTGGACCGGCTCTTGCGGGCGTGATTTACGGTTCCGTGGACACCGTTCTGTTTCTCATGGCCATGGTTTTCGGTATGGCCGTCGCCACCTACCTGACAAGGAATGCACCGTGAATTCGGCCTCCCAGGATTACGATCTGCACACTTTGGATACCAAAGCTGAGCTGGTCTACGCTCAGATGGCACCGACCCCTCAATACGCCTGGCCCACCCTCAGGGACGAACTTGGCGCCACCGTTTGGGTGAAGCATGAAAACCACACCCCTACGGGGGCCTTCAAAGTTCGTGGCGGTATCGTGTTCATGGATTGGTTGCGCCAGGAGCACCCCGACTGTCGAGGTATCGTCACGGCGACCCGGGGAAACCATGGCCAAAGCCAGGCCCGAGCCGCCCGCGCCGCGGGACTGGACGCCACCATTGTGGTGCCCCATGGCAACGCGCTGGAAAAAAACCTGGCGATGAAGAGCTTTGGCGCAAAACTGGTGGAACACGGCCGAGATTTTGACGAGGCGCGCCTGGAAGCCGAGCGGCTTGCCCGGGGAGAGGACCTGTTTCTTGTACCCCCGTTCCACAAGACCCTGGTTCAGGGCGTGGCGAGCTACGGTCTGGAGTTGCTACGCCATGCACCAAAGCTCAGCAGCATCTATGTTCCCATCGGTTGCGGATCTGGCATCTGCGGCCTCATTGCGGCTCGCGACGCCCTGGGATTGGATACGGAGATCGTCGGCGTTGTGTCGACCATGGCCAATGCCGCCCAGCAGGCCTTCCACAGTGGCAAGGTCGAAACCACGACCAGCGCCCATACCTTTGCCGACGGTATGGCCGTTCGCGCTGTGATACCCGAGGCCTTGGATATTTACCGCCGAGGCGCGGCCCGCGTCCTGGCTGTGAGCGATGACGAGGTAGCCGATGCCATGCGTCTTTATTTTCGCTGTACCCATAACGTCAGCGAGGGAGCTGGCGCCGCACCCCTGGCCGCCCTCATGCAAGAAAAACAGCGGCAGCAAGGGCGTGAAGTGGCCGTTATTCTTTGCGGTGGGAATGTGGACACCGGCGTGTTCACGGAAGTGCTCTCAGGTCGCACACCTATGGCGAACTGAGGGGGTCACGAGGGTATCAACCCCCGGAAAGGAAAAGGCCTCCCCAGAGGGAGGCCAGAGATCAGGCGACGATAAGACCGGCGGCGTCCGCCGCGGTGAGACGCAGGGAATCCACAACCATGTTGAAGAATTCCGCCTCACGGGAGGAAATCCGGTCGTCCGCGTGCATTACCGTTACCAGACTGCGAAGGATCGTCCGCCGCTGATCCATGCTCAGCTTCGGCGCCGCATCGGCCAGGTACTTCTGCAGCGGTGCCGATTCGTAGATTTTGGACAGCGCGGCGGTGCGGATCTCTGCCGACGACAGCTCGTCACCGAGTTCATCTTTTATAACGCCCTGCACCGTCTCGATCTCCGCAGGATGCGAGTAGGCATCGGCGTCCGTCGCCCGGGCAAGCACCAGAACAAACATTTCGCGAAACAGATCGGCGTCATCAGTTTGCGGTGTTTCACCGAATAGCTGACGTACCTTGTTGAAATCAACGAGTGCCATGGCTGTCTGTCTCCCTGAACCTGATAGCTGACTTAATATGTGTTGCGATGGCCGCCGCGTGATCATACTGGCTTTTTGCAGCCCAGAACACCACAGGGCGGCCCCAGGAGGACCGTCCTAGAAGACGAAACGCAGGCCCGCTTCAACACCAAACCCCGCTTCCGGCGCCACATTACGCAGGAAGGAGGTACTCAACCGAATCTCCTCGTCGGTGATGTTGTTGACCATCAGGAACATATTGAGATTCTGCTCGCCCATGGGAAGGTGATACTCGACGCCCGCATCCCAG
This sequence comes from Halieaceae bacterium UBA6060, assembly GCA_002428935.1. GTDB lineage: Bacteria > Pseudomonadota > Gammaproteobacteria > Pseudomonadales > Halieaceae > Congregibacter. The sequence continues at coordinate 92,969 of DIYG01000038.1, read as the reverse complement.
CGGGTATACCCAGGGGTTTCCGTCTCATTCTCACCGGCGCGATCCTGCTCATCGGCATCGAGAACACGGGTCCAAAGAGACAACCGCTCTGACTCCCAGGCAAGCCGCGCACCCAGGCGCAGCGGCGGCAAGCGGGGTACGTCCTCGCCGCTGTCGAGCTCGCCGCGCGTCATGTCGCCGAACACGCCTACGCTCCAGAAACCACCCGCCATGCTGCCAACCACGAACTCGCTGTCAAATTCGATACCCACGAACTCCGCATCCTCCTGGACAAACTGGCGGACGGGAGACTCATCAATCTCCACCCCCGTATTCACCAGATTGATGAAATCGGCGAAATCGTTGTAGTACACCTGCACCGACGCGTAGCTCCCGCCGCTGGACCAGCGTAGGGACAGGTCGATGTTTTGGGAGACTTCCGTATCGAGATCCGGATCGCCGATTTCATAGGCATTGGTTGCTGCGTGGAGCACAAGGTCATCGAAATCGTTACCCAGGTTGGAGTAAAGCTCCTCGATAGAAGGGGCCCGCTCGGAGCGCGACAGCGCAGCACCAAACTGCCAGTCCTCTTGGAAGTTCCACAGGGCCGAACCGGAAGCGCTGAAAGAATTGAAGCTCTGGCTTCCGGAAAAGGTGGATGGATCGCGCTCTTCATGGTCGTAACGCAAGCCCAACTCATAAATCCAGCGCTCCGTGTGGTAGTCCTCAACGAGGAACAGCCCAAACTCCTGGTAGTCCGTGGTCGGGATAAAGGCCTCTTCGCCGACTGCGGAGAACTCACCGCTGGAGGCCTGGAGGCCAAACACACCGTCAAAGTTTCCGAACCTTTTGTGTACCAACTCCAAACGTCCCTCGATGGACTCGTTAGAGTAGGTCGTACCCACCTCACCGCTGCCCTCGATTTCCGCGTGCTCGTAGTCCGTGTAGGTCAGAAAACCTCGCGCCACCTCAATACCGGGGGCCAGGTCATGCCAGTGAATCAGCGCGTCGTAACGAGTCTGTTCCATATCGAGGGTGATATCACCTTCTTCCTCTTCACCGTGATCTTCGTCCCCGTGGTCCTCGTCTTCATGCTCCTCGTCATGATCTTCGTCGTGGTCTTCGTCGTCGTGTCCGTGGGCATGGGCTCCCGCCGGCAGGCCATATTCATTTTCAAGCCGGGCAACAGAGAGGCCGACAAACCCTTTGTCGAAGTGGTAGGAAGTTCCGAAGGTAAAGCTGCTGGCCTCCCCGCCTGTGTTGGGTACGATGCCGCTGACCTCTTCCTCATCTCCATGTTCTTCGTCGTGATCCTCATCGTGGTCATCATGATCGTCGTCGTGATCATCAATGCCCTCAAGCTCCGCCATACCGGGGATTTCCAGATCGTCAAAGTCGCGATACATGGCATCGAGGTGAAACGCGAAATTGCCAGCGGAGCCTTCGACCTTGCCCACCAAGACATCCATGCTTGAAGCGGTATCGTGGCTGTAGGACAAACCACCGGTGGGTTCCTCGGGTAAAGCCGTGGGAATACGATTATCCAGAACGTTGACCACACCACCGATCGCACCACCGCCATAGAGCAGGGTAGACGGGCCGCGTAAAACTTCTACGCTGTTGGCCAGGAGCGCTTCCACCGCGTTGGCGTGATCCTGGCTGGCCTTGGACGCATCCGCGCTGGTCGTGCCGTTTTGCAGCACCCGGACACGAGGACCGGTCTGACCACGGATTACCGGCTGCCCCACCCCGGGGCCGAAGGAGGCGCTGGCAATACCAGGCAGATTGCCCAGGGTTTCACCAATGGTCGCCGACGCCGAGCGACGCAGCTCGTCGCCCGTGAGGACCGTGAATGGCAGCGCCGTTTCGGCAGTTTCTTTGTGTAAAGGCATGGTGACCAGAACGTGTTCGACCATGCCCTCTGAGGGGGGTTGGCGATCGTCTTGCTGGGCGAATGCACCTTGATTAAGGATGACTTGCGCACAGGCCACGGCCAGCACGCTACGGGGAAAGCGACTCATTTGGAACTCCATGGGAATACTGAAAGCGTTGGGGCGTCTTCAGCTAAGGAGCGGGGGACCTCGAGGATTGTAGGCACGGGGCAACGACGTTGCGTTGAACCTCCCGGCGAATCGAAACGGCGCTTGCCAGCTCCCATAGAAGGCAGTCGTTATCGTAGGGTTTGCAGCCAAATCCAGGTCTGGGGCGAAGGAGCAGACGTAACAGGTTGAGGTGTCGAGCAGAGAAGCATGCTCATGGCCTGCGTCTTGTACGCCAGCAAACAGCAGTGAGCAGACAAGAGCAAAATGCCAGACCACCGAGTTTGCACGATCGGACGCGCTCCGCAATGTCATGGCCCGATACCAGGAGGCAGCCCCGAATTTGAACGAAATTAGCTTCACCGCCGTAGTATACGCTACGGCGCATTGATCTGATGGCCCTTGGCCACACCGGGCAAGGAGCCTGCATCGACACCACCGAGACACGGTCTTTCCGACCCCTCGGTATACACGGAAGAACACAGCAGAAAGGACCTGGGAGTCCAAGACCCATGAGCACAGCGGAATCTTTCTCGGCACCAGGCTTCGACTTACCGGCCTTCGAAGAGTGGTTAACGATGCGTACGCCGGGCCAAACAGAATTTCATCAGGCCGTGCTGGAACTCCTTCACGACATCGAGCCCCTATTGCAGGAGCGCGCCGAGTATCGGATCCAAAATGTGATGCAACGTTTGGCCGAGCCCGATCGCATTATCTCTTTTCGTATCACCTGGGTTGATGACGAAGGGCAGGTTCAGGTCAATCGTGGCTGGCGCGTGCAACACAGCGGTGTCATCGGCCCTTATAAAGGTGGCATCCGCTTCCATCCCACGGTATCCGAGTCCGTGCTCAAGTTCCTGGCCTTTGAGCAAACGTTCAAGAACGCTCTAACGGGACTCGCCATGGGTGGTGGTAAAGGCGGCTCTGATTTTGACCCCAGGGGTCGATCAGACGGTGAGATCATGCGCTTTTGCCAGGGCTTCATGCGGGAACTTCATCGTCATATCGGTGCCACCACCGATATCCCGGCGGGTGACATCAACGTCGGCAGTCGAGAAATTGGCTATCTGTTTGGCGAGTATCGCCGCCTGGCAAACCACTTCGACGGCACCCTGACAGGAAAAAATCTTGAATTTGGCGGCAGCCATGTACGGCTGGAGGCCACGGGCTTTGGCCTAGTCTACTTCCTTCAAGAAATGCTCAAAGCAGCCGGTGAATCCTTGGAGGGCAAGCAAGTATTGGTGTCTGGCGCGGGCAACGTAGCGCTGCACGCGGCGCGCAAGGTCGCGGAGCTGGGAGGCAAAGTCGTCTCTCTGTCTTCCAGCGAGGGCACGCTCTTTGTGCAAGATGGTTTTGGCACCGCCGACGTGGACCAGCTGCTTCACGGGGAGTTGCGCTCTGGCGCTGCATTGCGCGCCCTGGCGGAGCAAGGGCGAGGCGAGTGGCTGGCGAAACAAACGCCCTGGTCCCTGCCCTGCCAGATCGCCCTGCCCTGTGCTACACAGAACGAATTGGAAGACGGCGACGCCCAGACCCTGGCCAGCCAAGGCTGCCGTTTTGTTGCCGAGGGAGCCAACATGCCCTGCACCGCCGCAGCGCTGCGAGTATTTGAAGACGCGGGTATCCGTCATGCGCCGGGCAAAGCAAGCAACGCCGGGGGTGTGGCCCTGTCCGGTTTGGAAATGCACCAGAACGCCTCATTTATATCCCTGCCCTATGACGAGCTGGATGTGCAATTGCGAGCCATCATGCAGCGCATCCATGAAAAATGTGTCGAACACGGCAGCCAGAACGACGGATTTATTCACTATCGCCGCGGCGCCAACATCGCTGGTTTCGAGCATGTCGCCAAAGCGTTGATTGCCCAGGGCATCGGCTAAACAGCACGACAAAACGTGAGCTAAATGCGACCAATGACACTGGAAAAACGCTGCGAGACAAGGTCCATGAACGGTATAATGGCGACGACAACACACGACTGACCCCATGAAGAAGAATCTCATTACAGCGACGGCCATTGCCGTCGGGCTCGCCCTCTGGCTTGTTACCGGGCTTTTTGCTGAGCGACCGGAGCCCCTGGCGGACACCCGAAGCGCGACCCTAAGCCAGACAGAAACGTCGCGGATGCGAGTTCGTGTTGCGCAGCTCAACGCTGAGCAACGAACCCTGACGCGAATTCTGCGCGGCAAGACCGCGAGCAAGCGCAATGCGCGCGTCAGTGCGGAAGTAGCCGGCCGAGTGATCGCGCGACCCGTGGAACGCGGCGACCGTGTGGTCGCTGGCGAGCTGCTGTGCGAACTTGCCATAGATGATCGCGAAGCCGCCCTCCGCGAGGCGGAAGCCGATCTCGCCCGCGCCGAAATCGAGTTCACGGGCGCCACGGAGCTCAAGGATCGAAATCTGCTCTCGGAGATTCGCATCGCCCAGGTGGCCGCGGAACTGGAAACGGCCCGCGCGCGTTTAAATCGGGTGCGTCTCAACCTGGAGCGAACCAAGATCGTCGCCCCCTTCGACGGCGTGGTGGAAACCCTGCACATGGATGTCGGCGACCTCGCCACCATGGGTACGGCCTGCGCCACCCTTATCGACCTGGATCCCCTGCTGATCTCCGCCAACGTGGCCGAGCGCGACATAGACTACATCGCAACCGGAAGTCCGGTGACGGCACGAACCAGCACCGACGAGCGACTGGTGGGCGAAGTGACGTTTGTGGGTTCCGAGTCGGACCCCACCACCCGGACCTACCCCGTGGAGATCACCGTTCCCAATCCCGAGTACCGAATCCGCTCCGGCCTGACCACCGTGGTAAGCGTGGAGACGGACACGGTGTTGGCCCATCGCGTATCACCCTCGCTGTTTACCCTGGATGACGATGGCATTGTTGGTCTGCGCGGCGTCGACAAGGACAACCGCGTGGTGTTCTACCCCGTAGATATCGTCGAGGATGCCCTTGATGGGGCCTGGGTCACAGGCCTACCGGGCGTCGTACGCCTGATTACCGTAGGCCAGGAATTTGTGGCTGCCGGAGAGATTGTCGACGTCCAGGAAACCACGGGAGCGCCGGTGACGGCGAGCACCCTGTGATTGGATTTATCGACGCGGCCATAAGCCGCACCCGCACCACGCTCCTGATGATGAGTGTGATAGTGCTCTGTGGCCTGATCTCCCGGTCCATTCTGCCCATCGCCAATGATCCCTATATCGTGCTGCCGTTCTTCTATATCGGTGTGCCTCACGAGGGCATCTCCCCCGAGGACGCCGAGCGCCTGCTGATCCAGCCCATGGAGATCGAGCTGCGCAAGATCGAAGGGGTCAAGGAAATTCAGGCCCTGGCCTCGGAAGGCTACGCGACCATGTTCGTGGAGTTTGAAGCCGAGGTGGACCTGGACACGGCTCTCGTCGATGTGCGGGAGGCCGTTGATCGCGGTAAATCAGAAATCCCAAGCACCGCGGAAGAACCGGTAGTGCGGGAGCTCAACGTCGACGACTTCCCTCTTATCCAGGTCAATCTCTTAAGCAACGGGGCCAGCGAACGCCAGATCTACCAGGCGGCCATCAATCTGCGGGACGATATCGAGACTATCCCCTCCGTATTGAGTGCGGACCTCCGCGGCAACCGTGAGGAAGTCCTCGAGGTCATTATCGATCCGGAGGCCCTGGAGGCCTATCAAATCTCCAGCGAGGCCCTGATCAGTATTCTGCAACGCAACAACATCCTCATCCCCGCTGGCAGCGTAGACACCGGTGGCGGACGCTTCTCCGTCAAAGTGCCCTCGGTGGTGGAAACCGCCAGCGATGTTATGAGTCTTCCCCTGCAGGTGTCTGGCGACTCTGTGGTAACCCTGGCCGATGTGGCGAGCATTCGCCGCACCTTCAAAGATCGCACCGGCTACGCCCGCTTCAACGGCATGGAAACCATTTCCGTAGAAGTTAAAAAGCGCGCCGATGCGAACGTGATCGACACCGTAGACCGGGTCCTGGAGGTGGTGGAATCTACCCAGGAGCGCCTACCGCCAACGATTCGTCTGGTTCCCTCCCAAGACACGGCGGAGTTTGCCCGCACCCAGGTCACCGAATTACAGGGCAATATCATGACCGCCCTGGCCCTGGTTATGGTGATTGTTGTGGCCGCCATGGGATTTCGCTCGGGGGTGATCGTCGGCCTGGGCATTCCCGTGTCCCTACTGTTCTCCGTAATCATCATTTACCTGTTGGGCTACACCTTCAACTTCATGGTCATGTTCGGCATGTTGCTGGGGCTGGGTATGCTCATCGATGGCGCCATCGTGGTCACAGAGTACGCGGACCGCAAGATGAGCGAAGGCATGGAACACCATGAGGCCTACTCCGAAGCGGTGAAGCGCATGTTCTGGCCCGTAACCGCTTCCACGGCCACGACCCTTGCAGCGTTCTTGCCATTGATTTTCTGGCCGGGGATTTCCGGTCAGTTCATGCGCTATCTGCCCGTTACGGTGTTTACGGTTCTATCCGGCTCCTTACTCTACGCGCTCCTTTTCGGCCCGGTGCTGGGCAGCATCTTCGGTAAACCTACGGTTCACAGCGCCGCATCCCAGGCCACCCTGGAGCAGCTCGAGCACGGCGACCCGACGCGCTTGAAGAGCCTTACGGGAGCTTATGCGCGGATGATGGCCGCCATCTGCCGTCACCCTCTGGTAACCCTCGGCATCATATTCAGCATGCTCTTCAGCGTGTTCTGGGCCTACGGCAAGTACGGCGCGGGCATGGTGTTTTTCAACGATTCGGATCCCCAGTTCATTACCGTATCGGTGAATGGCCGAGGCAACTTCTCCGCCCAGGACGTAAACGCCCTGGTGCTGGATGTGGAAGAGCGGATTCTCCAGGTGCCCGCAATACGCTCTCTGAATACCCAGACCCTACTCCCCGGGGGCAACGACATCGGCTTCGGCAATAGCTCGGCCAATGATCGCATCGGTTCCATGTTCATCGATCTCCTGCCCGAGTCAGACCGCGAGCTGAATGGCTTTGACGTCATTCGTGAAATTCGCGAGCGCACCGCGGACATCGCCGGGGTACGCGTGGAAGTTCAGGCCATGGAGCAGGGTCCTCCGGTGGGCAAGCCCATTCAAATCGAACTTCGTTCCCGCTATCGGGACCTCCTGGAACCCGCCATGGCCCGCATCCGTGATTACATGGATACGCTACCGGAACTGGTGGATATCGACGACACCCGCGCCCTGCCCTCCATCGAGTGGCGGATGGAAGTGGATCGCGCCCAGGCCGCCATCTACGACGCCGACGTGCTGGCCGCCGGTGTGGCCCTGCAACTGGTTACAAACGGCGTGAAGATTGCCGAGTACCGTCCCGATGGCGCCGACGATGCGGTGGATATTCGGGCTCGCTATCCCCTGCAATATCGAGGCATTCGGGCCATGGATGATCTGCGGGTCACCACGAAACAAGGACAGGTGCCCCTGAGCAACTTTGTACGTATCGAACCCGCCCCGGGGGTAGACACCTTCGAGCGTATCGATGGCTTCCCCGTAGAGCGGGTGAAGGCCAACGTGGTCGAAGGCGTGCTCGCCGATACCATGGTCAAGGAAATTCAGGCCTGGTTAGACACCCAGGAGTTTGATCCACGGATTGACATTCAGTTTCGCGGTGCTAACGAGGAACAGGCAGACTCCATGGCCTTTGTGCAGGCCGCGTTCCTACTCTCTTTGATGCTGATGTTTATTCTCCTGGTGACCCAGTTCAACAGCTTTTACCAGAGCGGACTCATCCTTATCGCCGTGGTCATGTCCACGGCCGGTGTACTCCTGGGTCTGATTATTACCGGTAATCCCTTTAGCGCTATTTTGACTGGCGTAGGCGTCGTCGCCCTCGCGGGGATCGTGGTGAATAACAACATCGTCCTCATCGACACCTACAATTTTGTACGCCAGGAACATCCCGAACTCAGCGCCGCCGATGCCATCGTACGTGCATCGGCCCAGCGCCTGCGTCCGGTGATGCTGACCACGGTGACAACGGTGTTCGGATTGCTGCCCCTGGCTTGCGACTTGTCCGTGGATATCGTCAATCGCAGCATCACCGCTGGGGGCCAGATGTCGACCTTCTGGGGGCCCTTGTCTCAGGCTATTGTGTTTGGTCTGAGTTTCGCGACGGTGCTGACCTTGATCGCCACCCCTGCGTTTCTAGCCCTCCCCTCGGCGTTGAGGCAACACTTCCGGCGCACTGGTGGGGATCCCGGGGAAGAAAAGTCGGTAGAGCCTACAGCGCCCCTTGGCTCAGGCACCACGGCCTAAACCAAACGCACCTTTGAGCTCGTCCCGGAATCCATCCGGGGCGCGCTCGCCTTGAACATGAGCGGACCGGACCTAGGGAGCGGCCAATAGATCCAGGGCCATGGCTGTCATGGCCCGACGCCCGGTTTCCAATGTGGGCTCGGGGTCTGGCGCAAAGAACGGCGAGTGCAGGGATGGTAAACGGGCCTCACCCTTTTCATAGGCTTCCCACAGGGGCGCGGGTACCGTGCCGAGACGAATCATAAATGAGGGGATCTTCGCCTCCGTGCGACCGTAGCGGGAGAAATCCTCGGCGCCCATTTCTTTGGGCACGGGTCGCACGGCGTCATCTCCCAGCTCCCCGCGCATGATCGCCACACCCCGCTCGACCAGAGCCGGGTCATTCCAAAGGGCCGGCGTGTACTCTCGACGCACACTTACCTCGGGAAGCTTGCCTTCCGGAAACCCCATGGCTCGAGCCTGTCCGATGGCGATGCGCTCTATACCCGCCAACAGCGTATCGCGCACCTCATCGGAATAGGAACGCACCGTAAGCTGCAGATCGGCTCGATCGGGAATGATGTTGTGCTTCGTTCCGGCATGGATGGCACCTACGGTGACCACACCGGGCTCGACGGGATGAAGCTCTCGAGACACCAGAGTCTGTAAATCCATTATGATGGCCGCCGCCAAGACTACTGGGTCCTTGGCACCATTCGGGTAAGCGCCGTGGCCACCAATCCCGTGGACGGCAATGTCGACCATATCGGCATTGGCCATCATCCAGCCGGAAACATAACCGACCTGCCCCGCCGGTAACGTCGCCAGCGTATGTAGAGACAGGTTGTAGTCCGGGGTACCGAAGCGTTCAAAGAGACCGTCGGCGAGCATCTCCCGGGCTCCTGCGCCACGTTCTTCCGCCGGCTGCATAATCACCATCAACCGACCCCGCCATTCCTGACGACGCTCCATCAGTTCCAGGGCTGTGGCCGTGACCACGGTCATATGCACATCGTGACCGCAAGCATGCATCACGGCGACGTCGCGGCCATCGAGTTCCGTGGCTCGGACGGTGCTCGCATAGGGCAACCCCGTCTGCTCCTCCACCGGTAGACCGTCCATATCAGCGCGCAACAGCAACGTCGGACCATCACCGTTTTCCAGCAGCGCTACCAGGCCGTGTCCGCCAATTTTCTCCGTCACGGAAAATCCTGCATCTCTCAGGGTCTTGGCCAGGGTGGCGGCGGTGCGTTCCTCCTGAAAGGACAACTCAGGGTTGCGATGGAGAGCCTTGTAATAGGTCAACTCATCAAAGGCCTGAGCTGAGACAGACATTAGCGCCGCGCCGCAGCCCAGGAGCAAAGCCTTTCCTGTCGTGCCCCACCGGACTTTGCCGGCGGCTCGCGGTGCCAGGGCTTTAGCCTGCGCATTAGGTAAGGTGCTTTTAGGGCGGAATAGGATACGAAACATGCGGAATCTCCAACGGCTTCGCCTGGCATCCTAACACCCTGAGCACCAGCCGTTGGATGGGCGCGCCACGAGGCTTCCCGTACAATGGGACAACATCCGAGATTGAAAACCAAAGCTTGAGCGAAACGGAAAAATCCATCGGCGCCGACGACGAAACCGCGCCGAAGCGCCGGGGTGAAGACTCTCCCCGGAGTGGAATGGCGACCTACCTACGCTTGCTGAGCTATGTCCGCGCCTTTTGGCCGGCGTTTCTAATCAGCATGATCGGCTTCGTGTTATACGCCATAACTCAATCGGCCTTCGCCGGACTGATGCAATACCTACCCGCTGCCTTCGACGACGGTGTCATCGCCAGTCTGGGCGTTGAAACCCGCAGCCAGCTCCACGTCTGGGAACAACGACTTGGCTTGGATCAACCCGATAAGGTTAGAAATTTTCTACCCCTGGCGCTTATCGGCATCGTAAGCCTGCGCGGTGTGGGCTCATACCTGGGTTCCTACTACATCACCTTCGTCGCTCGCAAAGTCGTGAACCAACTGCGCCTGGATGTTTTCCAACACATCAATACGCTGCCCGCCGCGTACCTCGCGCAGCGCAATTCCGCTGAACTCATTTCCCTGATCACGTTTAATATCGAGCAGGTTGCCGCCGCGGCTTCAACCGCCATCAAAGTAATCGTTCGCGAGGGCTTTACGGTCATCGCACTGTTGGGCTACATCTTTTACCTGAACTGGAAACTCTCCCTGTTGTTTTTGGTCCTCGCCCCTCTTATCGGCGGCATCATCAGCATCGCTTCGGGTCAGTTCAAGAAATACAGTCGGCGTATCCAGGACTCCATGGGCGGCATCACCCGCGTCGCCGCCGAGGCCATCCGAGGTTTTCCCGTGGTGCGCGGCTTCGGTGGTACCGGTGCGGAAAATGCCCGCTTTCGCGAACGCAGCGAATACGCCCTGCAACAGGATCTCAAGCTCGCTCGGGTCAACGAGATCAGCACGCCGATAATCCAGTGGCTCACCTACACAGCGCTGGCTGGGCTGTTCTGGTTTGGATTGGACCCTGCCTTTCGCGGCACCATGGATGCAGGGCAGTTTTTGGCGTACATAACCGCCGCCAGCCTCGTGGCCAAACCCCTGCGCCAGCTCACCCAGGTTAACGCTCGCATTCAGCGCGGTATTGCCGCTGCCGAGAGCGTATTCGAGGTTCTCGACGAAGCCCCGGAAGCCGCCGAGGGCGTCCCCCCAAAGGCTCCCGTGCGAGGCATCTACGCACTCCGCAAGCTGGAGTTTCAGTACCCCGGTGCCGAAGAACCGGCCCTTCGGGACATCTCTCTGGACATCGCCGCCGGGGAAACCCTGGCCCTGGTGGGTCGTTCCGGATCGGGCAAAAGCACCCTGGCGAAACTTCTTGCCACCCTACTGCCCGCATCACCTCAGCAGTTGTTTATCGATGATCAGGCCCTGGAAACCCTGCAACTGAAAGCGTTGCGACGGCAGATCGCCTACGTCAGCCAGGAAACCACGCTGTTTGCCACCAGCGTGCGTGAGAACATCGCCTACGGCGATTTGGCCGGTGCCAGCGACACGCAGATACGTCAGGCTCTGGAATCAGCAAACGCCCTTTCATTTATCGACGCCCTTCCCACCGGCCTGGACACTCAGCTCCGCGAGGAAGGCGACGATTTTTCGGGCGGACAGCGGCAGCGGCTGTCCCTGGCCCGGGCATTTCTCAAAGACGCGCCGGTGCTCATCCTCGACGAGGTTACTTCCGCCCAGGACCCAGAAAGCGAAGCGCTGATTCAGCAGGCCCTGGAGCGCATCCTCGCCGGGCGCACGTCGATTATTATCGCCCATCGTCTGTCGACGGTAGAACGCGTCGATCGCATCGCCGTGCTAGACCAGGGTCGAATCGTGGAGCTGGGCCGTCACGATGAGCTCCTGCAAGCCGATGGACTCTACGCGCAGCTTCATCGCCAGCAGCTCCAGGGAAACTCATGAATCCTCCCAGGGTAAATGCCAGCACGTCGCTCTCTAGCGTGAAGAATCTGCCTTCCCCGTGTCCGTGCTAGAGCCCTTGCGCTGGGCCGGAAACTGGCCATGAAGGTGTTGCAAGTCTTGCCCGCGCTAGAGGGCGGCGGCGTCGAAAAAGGCACCTTGGATCTGGCCCAGGCCCTCGTTCAGGCCGGCCATGAATCCGTGGTGGCCTCGGCGGGGGGGCGCATGGCCACGCAGCTCCGGGAACAGGGATCTCACCACGCCACCTGGGACCTGGGTAGAAAGAGCCCGCTCACCTTCCTCAAAGTTCGCGCCTTCCGACAGTGGCTAGCACAGGAACAGTTCGATGTGCTGCACCTGCGCTCGCGCATGCCAGGCTGGATTGCCTGGCTGGCCTGGCGGCGCATGAATCCTGCGACCCGCCCACGACTCGTAAGCACGGTGCACGGGATGCACTCCGTTAGTCGCTACAGCGAGATCGTTACCTGCGGTGAACGGGTGATCGTGGTTTCCGAAGCTATTCGTCGCTACGTGCGAGAGAACTACCCACGCTGCAATCCCGACAAACTGCGCCTGATCTATCGCGGCATCAGTCCCGAGGAATTTCCCCGCCACCATCAACCGAGCGAGCAATGGACTCGGGACTGGTTCAAACGCTATCCACAGCTTCAGGGAAAAGCCGTTCTCACCCTCGCCGGGCGCCTCACCCGCCTCAAAGGTCATCACGATTTTTTGGATTTGCTAGCGCAGCTGCACAAGCAAGGCCTGCAGATACACGGTCTGATCGTCGGTGGCGAAGACCCGAAACGACTCGCCTACGCTCAGGAGCTCTACCAGGCAGTGGCAGATCGTGGTCTCCGTGATGTCGTAACCTTTGCCGGCCATCGCAATGACCTGCGCGACATTTACGCCGTATCCAAAGTGGTGTTGTCCCTGTCGACGCAGCCCGAATCCTTCGGTCGCACGGTCCTGGAACCTTTGAGTGAGGGAGTTGCGGTCGTGGGCTACGATCACGGGGGCGTGGCCGAGATCCTCGCCGCGCTCTACCCCGGAGGAGCTGTGCCGGTGCGAGACGTGTCGGCGGCGGCGGCCCGTGTCACGGCAATCCTGGAGGGCAAGATCGAAGGGCCGCGACGAAACGAGCGTTTTCTCCTCGAACACATGACCGGTGACACCCTGAGCTTATACGCGGAGCTGTTATCCTCTCCGCGCAGTCCGTCCTAACACTCCTGGCCCTGGGGGCCACTGTTTCCAAAGGAGCTAGCCATGCTTTTGAGCCTATCCACCTGGTGCGATATTGAGGCGTACCTGGAAAAGAGTCGCAGTTTGATTGTGCCCATCGGCTCCATGGAACAGCACGGACCCAACGGGCTTATCGGAACCGACGCGCTCTGCCCCACGGTGATTGCCGAGGCGGCGGCGAAAGACGATCCAGAGATTCTCATCGGCCCCACCTTCAGCGTCGGCTGCGCGCAACATCATATGGCCTTTCCCGGGAGCATGACCTTACGCCCCAGCACCATGATCGCGGCAATTCGAGATTGGTGCGACTCTCTACGCCGACACGGTTTTGAGCAAATCTATTGGCTGAACGGTCATGGGGGCAATATCGCCACCATTGCCGCGGCCTTTGCCGAGATCTACGCCGAGCGAAGTCTCAGCGATCCCTCCTCGGCACCGGCAGCCTTGAGCCTTCGGCAGCGCAACTGGTGGGAACTCCCCGGGGTGATGGCCACCTGCCAGCGCCTACACCCCTTCCACGATGGATCCCACGCCACGGCGTCGGAAGTCGCCGTAACCTATGCGGCCTATCCGGACCAGGTTCGGGATGTGGTCTTGGATCCCAAGGTGGCCCCGGAAGGTGGTTTCACCGACGCAGAGCACTACCGAAAACAGTTTCCCGATGGTCGCATTGGTTCTGATCCCGGCCAGGCCACGGTGGCCGCCGGAGAAGAGATCATTGCCGCCGCTGCGAAAGCCCTTCGCGAAGACTATGGGAACTTCATCGACAAAAACTGAGGTGCGAGGTCGGGGCCAGGAGTCACAGGAGGTACCGCGGCCAGAGACAGAGCCCTAGGCATCAAGGGCTGAGAAACCCCGACGTAGATCGTCAATGAGATCCTGGGGATCTTCCAGACCCACGTGCAAACGGATCAGTGCTTCCCCCGGTTTCAACGGGATGCTCGGCGTATCTCGCTCACGATCCATGGGCAGACACAGACTCTCAAAGCCCCCCCAGGAAAACCCGAGACCAAACAAGGTCAAGGCATCAACAAAGCTAGCCAGACCAGCCTCATCACCGACCTCCAGGACAAAACCAAACAACCCGCTGGCGCCTTTGAAATCCCGACGAAACACCTCGTGGCCGGGACAACTCGCCCAGGCCGGATGCAGCAAACGCGTTACCCGAGCTTGTTTTTCCAACCAGCGTGCAACAGATACGGCGCCCCGTTCATGAACCGGCAGGCGTGCGCCGAGGGTACGCAGACCCCGTAAGGCCAGGTGAGCGTCATCTGGGGCCAGATGAGAACCGGTACCCAAGGTATAGCGTCGTAAGCGGGTATAGAGTTGGGGATCGCGGGTCGTGGTTACCCCAAATAAACAATCGGCGTGCCCATTGAGATACTTGGTCCCCGATTGCATGGCCAAATCGACGCCATGCTCCAGGGGATTGAACAACAGCGGCGTAGCCCAGGTATTGTCGACGGCGGTCAACACGCCTCGCCGTTTGGCGATTGCGGTGATGGCGGGAATATCCTGTATCTCGAAGGTCGCGGACCCGGGGGATTCCATAAACACCATACGGGTGTTGCTGCGTATCTTCTTGTCGATCTGCGCTCCGATGAGCGGATCATAGAACGTCGTTTCGATGCCTCGCTTGGCGAGCAGACTTTGACAAAACCCCCGGGTCGGCCCGTAGCAGTTGTCGGTCATCAGTAAGTGATCGCCAGGGCGGAGAAAACAGCTCAGAATGTCGGTAATGGATGCTACCCCCGACGGTGTGAGCACTGCCCCCACGGCGTCGTCCAACGCGCAGATAGCATCCTCCAGAGCGACGGTAGTGGGCGTACCCCGCCGTCCGTAGTACATGTAGCGCCGGTCATTGGGATCCGCCTCGCGCTCACGGAGCTGCGCATAGCTGTCAAAGAGCACCGTGGAAGCGTGAAACACGGGGCTGGACACCGTTCGAGGGTCTGCCCGTCCCGCATGGACAAGCTGCGTCGCCTTTCGAGGCCGGGGCTCACGGGCGTTGTCATTGTCTCTGTCCACTTCAGAAACCCGCCCCGGGGCTTCCCCGCCCTGCTTATCACCCATGCGAAGCTGACCTCTCCTTCTCTAGATGCCGCGAGGCTAGCACCCTCGCGAAGGACTGCCCAGCACCGCCAGGGGGCTTGGTGTTCGGGCCGAAGAGCACAAAGGTTGATATCTCGACTTCCGACCCATGGCACCCTTCGCGTCGCTCTGGACGGATCCCGTCCACTCTGCGAGAGTGCGCTCTTTTTCGCCCCGGGAGATCCCCATTGAGTAAGCTTGTTTTGCACCAGTACACCGATTCACCTTTTTCCGAAAAGGTTCGAGCACTCCTGGGCTTCAAGGCACTGGCGTACCTGAGCGTGGACATCCCAGCGATCATGCCAAAGCCTGACCTTATCGCCCTGACCGGTGGCTACCGCCGAACCCCGGTACTGCAGAAAGGCGCCGATGTATTCTGCGACACCGCTTTGATCGCCCAGGTCATCGAGATTGAGCAACCGACCTCTGCAATCTTCGGCAACGAGCAACAGGCCCTGGCCAGCGCCGCCGCGCGCTGGACCGACAGCGTGTTTTTTCGCGCCGCCGTAGGCCTGGTCTTCCAACCAGAGGCCATCGCCGCGAATCCGCGTTTTCAGGATCCCGTCGCGGCCCAGGCCTTCCTCAAGGATCGCGCGGATTTCACCGCAGGCAGTGCCGGTCTCATCATGCCCCTTCCCCAGGCGGAAGCTCTGTTCCATAGCCACCTTCGGCAACTGGACGCGCTCCTCGCAACGCGCACCTTCTGCGGCGGTAACAGCCCCGATATCCTGGATTTCTCCACCTGGCACTGTTGCTGGTTCGTCAATCGTCAGCCGGTGCTGGCCCGGTACTTTGACGACTATCCAAACGTGCGCACCTGGATGAAAGGCATGCACCTCTACAGCGATGCGCGAGTCTGTGAAACGATTAGCGGCGAAGAGGCTATCGCCATCGCCAAAGCTGCAGAGCCCGTGGCAGTCCAGCAGGGCGTCGACGCAATTTCAGGGCTGTCTGCTGGCGACAGCGTCCAGGTACTACCCACGGACTATGGATTCCAACCGGTGACTGGTGAACTTCTCACGATCACGGAGGATCGAATCAGCATCGCTAGAGATAGCGAGGCAGCGGGAAGACTGCATGTGCACTTCCCCCGCTACGGCTTTGATGTAACCCCCGCAGGAGACCCGGCATGAACCATCTCAACCCGACCCGAGAGCAATTCGACGCCTTCAAGGCCCTGCCTCGGGACACACCTATCTTGATGCTAAATCTGATTCGCCTGAAGGAAACCGCGATCTACGAGAATGGGGATAGCTGCTCCGGAGCGGAGGCTTATCGACGCTACGGGGAGCACAGCGGCCCCATCTTTCGCGACCTTGGCGGTGAGATTATCTGGCGCGGCCATCAGGAATGCATGCTGACGGGGCCGACGGACAAACACTGGGATATCGCCTTTGTGGCCCGCTACCCCAATGCTGGCGCCTTTCTGGCGATGGTAACGAACCCCGATTACCAGGCCATCGTTCATCACCGTACCGTAGCGGTAGAGGACTCGCGTCTTATCCGTTTCGGTGAAGACAAACTCGGCGAGGGGTTTGCCGGTTAGGACACTTTCGGCCGAACGATGGATGGCGGAGCCGAGCGTTAACAACCGCTGGCTCCCAACCTTAAAAGCAGACCCTAACGGACAGACCTTAGTGGCAACACCCTAGTGGCCACACCTTAGTAGCCAGACCCTAAAGAATTGCCCCCCAGGATTTGAAGATCAGCGTGCCGATGAAAGTCCCCAGGGCATAACCGAGCACACCCACGAGCACCGCAGGTGTGACCAGATCTCGCCAACCCTTTGCCGCCGCCAGAGCCGGTGCCGTGGTGGCCCCGAGCACCGCCGCATTAGAGGCAATTACCAACTCGGGAATGCTGAGCCGACAAAAGCGTCCGAGGAGCAGCAACACCCCGGCGTGGACCGTCAGCAAGATCAACACCAGCACGATCAACAGCGGTGCCACGGCGAGCATGGCGGGGACATCAGCCCCTGCAGCAATAGCCGCGAAAAACACAAAAGATAGGCACACCCCCAACTCAAAGGCTCCCGAGAGCCGGGCCGGCAAGTCCGGAATCACCGTGGCCAACACCAGAGTGACCGCCGTGATTAGGACATAACGCCAGGATGTGGCATCCAACCACAGGAGCAAGGCATCGCTTAGGGATACGACCACCAGGGAAGTCGCCAGGGCCAGGCAGAGACTCGCCGCAGTGGCTGGAGGCGGTGCTCGATCCTGGGACAGTTCATCGGCCTGGTGCTGCGGAAAGCGCCGAGCCAGCCAGGCCCAACCGGGCAACAGGGCCAAAAACGCCAGATACACAGCGCTAAACAAATTGTCCGCTGCCGTGGCGGCGGAGAAAAACGACGAGTCCTGATTAAGGCCGGTGATTTCTCCCAGGGCCGCGTAGTTTACGGAACCTCCGATATAAGTGGAGGCAAACAATCCGGCAATGGCGGGCTCGCGGATCTCTTCGGCCATCTCCGCTGCGCTCGCCAGGGCAGAGAGATCCAGACTCAGGGCGGCCACGGTAACACCGGCAACGGTGCCCACGGTGGCAACGAGAAACGCCAGGGTCAAACGAGTCGATTCAAAAACAATACGCTTCAGATTCGCCTGGAACAGAAACAGCGGTATGAGCACCGGGACAAAGTAGCTGAAGACAAAATCATAGGCCGGGGCCGCATGGGGGAGCAGCCCGAAATTGGCCGCCGCGATCGCACCGAGGATCGCTATCACGGCACCGCTCAGTTGTGCTCCCCAGCGGGTGCGCTCAAGAAGAAAGGCGGCACCGCTTATGGCGAACAGACCCGCCATGACCGCCAGGTGCTGATCCGCGGGAATCAAGCTCATGCCTCAGCGCCAATCGGTGAGCCCGGCGGAAGGGCAGCGGGCTCCCCCTCCACGGGCAGCGCGGGAGCCTCAAGAGCGCGCTCGATCAACCACAGTTCGCGACGATAAAAGTCCGTGTAAGCGCCCCGGCCCCGAAGGCGCGCTCGCATCAGGCGTGCGGCCCGATCCAGAGCGCCGTGGGCCGCCGCGCGAACATCCGGCGCCGCCTGGACGTCCGCAACGAGACGTCGCCAATGGTGCAGAAGAAGCCCCCCTCGACGGCGATCTATAGCTCCCTCAAGGCCATCAAACTCCGCGAGGAGCACCCTATCCTGGAGCTGACGGAAAAGCGCATCGGGAGAAACTTGCTGCTCATCCAGGGCGTGTTGCACCGTAAGACGCGCGAGCCGCTCGGGATGGAGTAGCGCGCGCAAGCTGTGGTCCACCGCCGCCTCGGCCAGGCTCAGGGGATCAAACATAGCGCCCGTGCGCGCCGGCGCAGACTCTCTGTTCCGCTGATAACCGTAGGCTTTGGGAGGAATGTCCGCGATCAGGCTCTCCGGGAGGCTGAGCGCCCTCGGAGCCAGGGTCGCCAGCAGGGCTTCCACGGCAGCCCGTTGCTCTGCCGAGGGTACGGCGGAGGCGGCGATGGCCGAGGAGTCACCATTCAGCGCGTAACGATAGTCCAGACCCCCGATGCGTTTGGCCACGGCTTCGACCTGATAGCGGTGGAAGAGGAACACCGGCACGATGGCTTCCTGAAGATCCGAAAGAGGCGAGCCCAAAGGAATACTCTGGCGACCAAAGCGCTCCAGCGCGGCATCTCGCAAGGCCATGACCCGCTCCAGCTCCTGCACCGCGTCCGCGCCGTTATCCCAAAGATGGGAGCGAGGATGCAGATCCCGCAGGGAGCGCGAATCCGGGTCCGATATAAATTCAAAGCCCTGTTCTCGATTGTCTTTCAACAAAGCCGCCAGGCTTTCCCGTTCCTGGGTTTCATCCTCAAATTGCCCATAGCCGTAGCGGATCGCTCGCTTATCCCATTCTCCAATGCCTACCGCATAGGCATCGTCGAGACGCACCGCCCCCGTGTCATCCAGAGCCATAAGGGGATGGGGATAGTCCATCACCGACGCGCGGTCGCGAATACTCGCAGCAAAGTTGTGGGCCAGACCCAGCGTATGACCAACCTCGTGGGCAGACAGCTGACGAATCCGCGCCAAAGCCATCGCCATGGCGGCTTGATCATCGCCACCGTCCCCAAGGCTTGACGTCATTCCCCGGGCGATCAACAGGTCCTGGCGCACGCGCAGGGAACCGAGGGTAACGTGTCCCTTCAATATCTCGCCCGTACGCGGGTCCACCACGCTGGCGCCGTAGGACCAACCCCGGGTGGAGCGATGCACCCACTGAATCACGTTGTAGCGAAGGTCCATGGGGTCTGCATCCTCGGGGAGCATCTCTACCCGAAAGGCATCGCGAAACCCCGCCGCCTCGAAGGCATCCGCCCACCAACGGGCACCATCCAAAAGCGCCGATCGCACGGGCTCCGGCGTTCCCGGATCCAGGTAATACACGATGGGTTCCACGGGATCACTAAGGGCTGCTTCCGGTTCTTTCTTCTCCAGTCGATGACGGGGGATGACACGTCTCTCGAGGGACTCGGTGATGGGAACCGCGTAGTCGGCGTACATCATGGACCAGTAACCCGATTCCGGATGAAACACCCGGGGCTGGTAACCCGGTTCCGGAAGCGCGATAAAGCTGTGATGCATGTGTACCGTCACAGCGTGGGGATCGGGCACCACGCTGCGCAACTGTGGGCCGGGATCGGTGCCCACGAGGGTAATTAAGGCTTCGAGCTCCGTGTTCCTGGGAAACGCCTTGCTCCGCGGGGGGTAAACGGCCGAGCGACTGGCATCGACTTTGAAGTTGCCCTCCTCCAGTTCTTTAAGTCGCAGGCCGACACCGTGGCTATCGCGCAGGAGGAAACCTGTCGCATCGACCAAACGCTGCTCCCCATCACGGGCCACGACCGGGAAGCCCCAGAGCACGGAACTGGCAAAGGCCTGCTCTACAGCCCGGCGCTCAGCCTCATTTGGCGAATCGGCCCGGTAGCGCAGGTTGACCTTCTTCAACAGCACCTTGTCACCCGCGGGCTCAAAGCGGACCAGGGCCGCGCGATCTCCCAGCTGTCCGCGATCCAGGCCGATATCGTTGGAGCCCACGCCTCGCGGCAGGCTTCCTTGATAGAGGAGATCCCGGTTGCTGGCATCCAACAGCAGGTAGACCTTGCCCTTCGCGGCGTCGTGATAGAACGGCACAAAGCCCGCTTGCCAGCGCATACCTTCCGTGAAGGCCCGAATGCGATCACCGCCCCCGGGGTTATCGCTACCGCAAGCAACCATCACGGCAACGAGGAACAGCACAAACAGGTTTTTAACAATCAAAGGCATGGATAGATCCAGGATTCCTATAAACACTTATCGGTAGCTCAGGGCAGATAAACCGCTTCAAAAAACATCAACGGCTCATCGTCGTCGGCAAAGAGTTCCAGGGTTTGGCCGATGATCCGCCAACGACGGGTGGCCGCCAAAGCCTGATGCACCCGTTGCTCGAGTTCCATGGCGGGTTCCTCGCAAGCCATCATGGTGCCCGCCAGGGGAGAGAAAGACAGCTGGTCACCATCAATCTCATAGCCGCCGGTGAAGCGATTACAACCGGTAGATCCCGCCACCCGACGATGAGCGTCGTGCAAGATCATATGCACCTCCGTCGCGGTCAAGCTTGTTGAGACCACTTTCTGATCTAGCTTGCGCAAGCGCCAGTAGGTATTGGCCAGGGTCGCGGTACTCATTGCCCGTTCACAGCGGAGACTGGGCACAAACCCCACAAACCGATCGATGTATAGGGATTGTGTGGGCCCTTCATGCTCCATGATCCGGCGGTTTAGGACGGAACCATCGAGTCGCAGGTACAGGGCCGAGCCGGGGTCCGCGCCGGACCTTCGCAGCTCCTTACCATAGGCGCTTTCGGCGCTCCGGTAGTCGCCTTCCATAAGCACAGGATAGCGGTAACCGGTCAGGCATTCTTCGAAGCTGGCGCTGTCGGCGAAGTAACGAAACTCACCGTACAGACTCAGCGCGATCTCTGTAGGAGAGAACTGCTCCTCGCGCCGCAATTCGTAAGAGAGATCTGATTCAATACTTCGGCCCTGGGTGTCCATGAGCCGCAGGGTGTCGAGGTCCACCACCTGTAACCGAAGGGGTGCCTCTCTCCCGCCCTGGAGCAACAGACTGTCATCCGCCGGATTCCTCCTCCAGCGGCCAAGCTGATCTCTAGCGCCCGGTGCCTGGGCAAGCTGGTTTTCGTCATCGTGCGCGGGCTCGTCGCCCCGGTCTAGATACCGCTGCCGCAGATGAAACCGGCCGTCGGGCCAAAGATCGAGGTGCCAGGCGACACCGGGGCAATCCGCACAGGGCAGCGTACCGGTGAACGAGGCAGGCTCGTCCAAAGCTAAGACCACCGCTTGTCCTGACATACTGACCAGTGCCAGGGCCATGGCACTGCCCAAGGCCCACGCAAACGCTTTTCTCGCCATGGTTCACAGCTTACCTGAGAAGTAGCGCATGATCGTGGCAGCGTGGTCTGCATGCAAGGGCTGGTGAACGCCAGGCTGGCCAAGGATCAGCTAGATCGTTAGGCCCCGTAAGCGAAGCTTACGGAAATGGAGACTGGCGGAAGTATGCAAGCGGCCCGTGAGCCCATGACTTAGGCCACAAAGGATTACCGACAAGAAAGTTGCACCCGGGGATTGAACAATACGCCGACCTTGTTCAGAATATCGGAAATTTTCTCATATATCGGAATCATGAAAGCGCTGGTCAAAAAAGAAGCTGCACCGGGGCTGTGGCTGGAGGACGTCCCCACGCCGGAGCCAGGTATCAACGATGTGCTCATTCGGGTACTGCGCACGGCCATCTGCGGCACGGACATGCACATCTATAACTGGGACCAATGGGCGCAGAAGACCATACCCGTGCCCATGGTCGTGGGGCATGAGTTCGTTGGAGAAATTGCCGCCGTCGGTAGCAACGTCAACGATTTTCAGCCCGGGCAAATCGTGTCTGGAGAGGGCCACGTGGTCTGCGGTCGTTGCCGCAACTGCATGGCCGGGCGCCGCCATCTGTGCAACGACACCAGCGGCATCGGCGTAAACCGCCCCGGCGCCTTTGCGGAGTACGTGGTTTTGCCCATGTCCAATGTCTGGGAGCACACAGCCGGTATTGATCTGGACATTGCAGCCCTTTTCGACCCCCTGGGTAATGCCGTGCACACGGCGCTGCAGTTTGATCTCCTCGGCGAAGACGTGCTCATCACCGGCGCGGGACCCATCGGCGCCATGGCCGCCGCCGTGTGCCGTCACGCCGGCGCGCGCCACGTGGTGATCACCGATGTCATCGACGAGAGACTGGCCCTGGCCCGGGAGCTCGGTGCCACGCGGACGGTGAACGTAACCCGGGAAAGTCTTGACGCCGTACAAGCCGAGCTCGGCATGCGCGAGGGCTTCGATGTGGGTTTGGAAATGTCCGGGAACCCCCAGGCCCTGAATGACCAGATAAGCCATCTTTGCCACGGCGGCAAGATTGCCATGCTCGGTCTGCCCACGGAGAACACTGCCATCGACTGGAGCCGGGTAATCTTTAATATGCTGACCCTGAAGGGCATCTACGGGCGCGAGATGTACGAGACCTGGTACAAGATGTCGGTGATGATTCAATCCGGGCTGGATATCTCCCCGGTCATCACCCATCGCATGCCTTTTGGGGATTTTCAGAGCGGCTTCGATGCCATGAACAACGGTACCGCGAGTAAGGTCGTCCTGCGCTGGGACGACTGATCAGGACCCAGCGAGGAAAATCATCATGTACGGGCTTTTTAAGGATCATCTGCAGGCAGAGCTTGAGTCCATCGAGGACGCGGGGCTGTTCAAACGGGAAGTTGAGATCACCAGCGCCCAGGGGGCCCATTTGGCGGTCACCGGCGGGCAGGACATGCTCAACCTCTGTGCCAATAACTATCTCGGTCTGGCGCAGCACCCCGCCGTCAACGCCGCCGCAGCCAAGGGACTCCAGGACTGGGGCTACGGCATGGCTTCCGTGCGGTTTATCTGTGGCACCCAGAGTCTGCATAAAGAACTGGAAGAGGCCCTCGCGGCGTTTCTGGAAACCGAGGACTGCATCCTCTATCCATCGGGCTTTGATGCCAACGGTGGGCTCTTCGAGACGCTCCTGGGCCCCGACGATGCGGTTATTTCCGACGCCCTGAATCACGCCAGCATCATCGATGGGGTACGCCTGTGTAAGGCGAAGCGTTTCCGTTATGAAAACAACGATCTTCTCGACCTGGAAACCCAGCTACGAGCGGCGAATGCCGCAGGGGCACGTTTTAAGCTGATCACCACCGACGGTGTGTTTTCCATGGATGGCAGCATCGCCCATCTCGATGCCATCTGCGACCTCGCCGAGCAGTACGATGCCCTGGTGCATTTCGATGATTGTCACGCCACGGGTTTTCTCGGCGCTCGCGGACGGGGCACCCACGAGTTTCACGATTGCATGGATCGGGTAGATATCATCACGGGGACCCTTGGCAAAGCTCTGGGGGGCGCCAGCGGTGGCTTCACCGCCGCCCGCAAGGAAATCGTTGCCCTATTACGCCAACGCTCCCGCCCCTATCTGTTCTCCAACACCGTGGCACCACCGGTGGTCGCCGGGGCCCTAAAAGCCCTCGCGCTCATCGATGAGGAACCGACGCTGCGGAAACAACTCGCGGACAACGCCCGTTACTTCCGAGCGGGTATGGAAGAACAGGGCTTTACCCTCCTACCCGGAGAACATCCGATTATTCCGGTGATGCTCAACGACGCGAGTCTGGCCGCCCGCTACGCGGAGCATATCCGCGCCCAGGGCGTTTACGTGGTGGCGTTTTCCTTTCCCGTGGTACCCAAGGGTCTGGCGCGGATTCGCACCCAAATGTCGGCGGCCCTAAGCCGCGACGACCTGGACCGCGCTATCGCCGCTTTCGCATCGGCCAGAGATCACGTCTCGGCCTAGAGCAACGACGGGACGAGCTGGGACTCCGCTCTGTCACCACGGGATCAAAGCCCCGAATCTGGGTGCAGGACCTTCGCCACAGGAGTTCAGAACAGCGCGGGATAATCCCGCCAGTAGTACTTGAGAGCACTGTCCCGCCACTGGGCATAGACATACTCCCAATCCAGGCGAGGTATACGCCAGCCGTGGTGGGGTTCCAAATTCGTTGAGAACACCGGCGCGCCGTAGTCGCAAAACCGCGTGTCCACGCTCAGGCGCACCCGCTCCTCGTCGGTGTTGGCCTGAGCGCGATGAACGGTTTGGGAATGAAAAATGATCACGTCTCCCGCGCGAACGTTAGAGACATGCCACAGGGTTTCATCGGCGTAGATTTCGCACTGCACGCCACCCACACCCTTCGCCTCATGGACCGGCCGCACGCCTCGCTTGTGAGAGCCTGGTAACAGCGTGAGTCGGCCCATGGCCTCGTCGGCATCATGGAGCGCCACCCAGATTCCCGCCATGGTGGGGCCCGCATGATGGCTGTGGGCATCCTGGTGGGGCGGTGTTTCATAGCCCAGCTTTCGCGGCGCGCCAACACGGGCCATCTTCATGGGATAAACAAAATGCACACCCTCTGCAACAAGTTGCATAAGCTCCGTCAGCTTATCCCCGTGGAATAACCCGTGAAGGGATTCCATAGCCTGGATATCGGGGTAAAGGGCGTCCCATAGAGGGTCACTTTCAAAAAACGGCTCGCCACGGAGCACCGGTGTGCCCCGGCGATCGCTCCACACGATGTGCGGATGGAGACACTGAAGCATGCCTTCCAGGACCGGCTCCGTGACCCTTGTCGGAAGATACCGCGGGAAATACAAATAGCCGTCGCGCTGGAATCGCGCGCGGAGAGCCTCCGGGGCCTCGTCCCTTCGAGATTGCTCCAGGGGCTCATAGCGGGCGTGGGAGAACGCATCGTGGTGACCATCGAGCATCATGGCTCACCACGACCGAGGAAGACGACCATACGTGATCTCACGGACTCTTCTCTAGCAGATACTCGGCGACGGCCTGATAGGCGGGCAGCGAAGTCGGATCGATGACCGCGTTAAAAGATACGGGATGGGATGCGAAACGAGCGATAACCATGTCCGCCTTGGGGTCGACATAGATGGCCTGTCCGTGAATGCCCCGAGCCGAATAAGCGCCGTGGTCATTGTGTAAAACCCACCACTGGCTTCGGTAACTGCCTCCGGGCAATGTGCTGTAGCCGGCGGGAGCAAACTGTTCCGGATCACCACCACCGCTGATGGAATCCACTACCGCCGCTGGAATAACTTGTCGACCCTGCCACTGGCCGCGCTGCAACATGAGCTGCCCGAGGCGCGCCGCATCGCGCAGGGCCAAACTCAAGCCACCAGCCGCCAGGGGTGTGCCGAGACTGTCAACGAGAACATCCGCTTCCTGCTCCGTACCCAGGGGCTTCCAGATACGAGCAGACAGATGCTCCAGCACGTCCTTACCGCTGGCTCGCGCGATGATCCAGGCCAGGGCATCACTGTTGATGGACTTGTAAGCAAAGACCTCGCCGTGACTTCCCTTCGGGGCGACCCCTTGAAGATATTCGTAATAGTTTCGCGGGCCCGTGTAACTCTCCGGTTTCGGCGTGGGATCTCCGGCGGCGGCGTAAACCCAGATATCGGAACTGGGATCCGCGTAGTCTTCATTGAATTGCAATGCCGTGGTCATATCCATGACCTGGCGCACGGTAGCCGTACCAAAAGCACTGTCCTTTAGTTCCGGGACATAACGAGTCACCGGCGACTGCTCCTCCAGATGGCCTTCGGCGATAAGCAATTCGGCTATGAGGCCCACATAGGATTTGGTCACCGACATGGCGCCGTGACGACCTTCTCGGTCGAGACAACCCGAGTAGTACTCATACACAACACGCCCGCGATGCATCACCAGAAGGCCGTCGGTGTAATTGGCCGCCAGGGACTCCCGCCAGGTCATCTCTTGGTCGGAACCCAAGGGGAGGAAAGACACCTGATCTATGCCTGAGTCCAAGGCCTGAGGTAACTCGGAGGGGTTGCCCACGCCTCGGGAAATACGCCGCGACGCTTGCATCTGCGGTAGATGGCAAAAGGACCAGCGCAGGCGAGGAAACGAGAAATAATTGCTTGCGGGATAGGCCACGATCTTCTCCACTGGTGGAGGAAAACCCTGCATCCAGCCCATGGCCCGCGGGTCCGATTGGGCATCCGTCAGGGGCTGCTGCCCATAAGCGAAGGGACCCAGGCCCATAAGCATCGCGGCCCCCAGGAGGAAACCATGGGGGAAATATGTTGTTTTGTTATTCCGTGGGGTGCGACCGGTCATTGAGACTCTCCTTTCGTGAGCGCCCCCAACCCTAGCACGGAGTTCAAGAACCCACCTCCTCATGCTCGATACGCCAGGGTTCAGCCTCCGCCAGCTTTAGCCATCGTTGAAGGTCTGGGTCATCGAGCCAAAGCTGTACATAGCGACGGGCGGAGGTTGGTAGGTCCAGTGCGTAACCGCGAAACCGTATCGCCACGGGGGCAAACATGGCGTCGACTATGCTCCAGTCCCCGAGCAGCCAGGAGTCACCACCCGTGCGTTCAAGTGCTTGCTCCCAAAGGCTGCAGACCCGCGCGATATCACCGCGAGTCGCATCATCGATAAGCACGGCCCGATCTTTAGCGCGACAATTCATGGGCAGGGCCTCCCGCAGGGCGGGAAAGCCGCTGTGCATTTCCGCGGCCATGCTGCGTCCCAGAGCACGAAGCTCAGGAGCTCGAGGCCATAAACGCCCCTGGGCAAAGCGCTCATTGACGGTTTCGGCGATGGCCAGGGAATCCCAAACCCACTCCTCGCCAATCCACAGTACGGGTACCCGCCGGGTGGGAGACAGCTCTCCAATACGCTGGGTAAATTCCGGCGTATCCATGGGCAACACCAGCTCATCCGCCTCGCAAGCCGCCTTTTGCAAACACAGCCAGGCGCGTAAAGACCAGGACGAGTAGTTTCGGTTGCCGCAGATCAGGCGCAAGTCGGAAGCCATGGGTTCTCCAGAAAATATCGAGCGACGGAAGCAGAGAGTTTCTCCGTAGAAGGCGATAACTGCAATCCAGCAAACACGGGACAGAAATGGATCAAGCCATTATCATGGCAGTTGATGCAGCGCGCCCCATGCGCGGTACTCCGCGCGCTGCGGACTCTAGATTCATACAAGCGGACAGCTTCCAACGCAGGCGATTACCTTGGCCCGTGCTCTCACAGTCTTGCTCATGGTCCTGGGCCTGGCCGCTTGTGCCGGTTCGCCGGAGACTAGCACGTTGCCGGGCGCCCACAGCTGTGAATCCTTCTTCATCTACATTATCTGCGTGGGTGACATCGACGAAAACGGCGATGTCGACTATATGTACTTTGGAGATGACTATCAGATCTTTATGTACGCCTCGACCATGCGCGAACCCCTTAACGCCATTGGCCAGCCCTGGCACCCCTGCGTGATCCCCATGAGCGAGAGCACCCGACAGTACAGCTCACAACTGCTCTACGATGAGGATCTGGGACTGGCTGATCGCCTGGGCGTGAAAGGCAAGCTTATCCAAAACTACCGCGCCTCCCAGGCGGCCGTCGAAGCCTGTAACGCCCAACGGGAAAACCCTGGAGAGGTGCCTGATCTAGACAACTTCGATGATCCCTTCATCGTCGATGATGACTGGGAAGAAGGCGTGGACTGATGATGCCCCTCTGGCGTGCCCTCCTGCTGTTGCTGGCGCTGTCTTTGATCAGCGCCTGTGGCGGTGGAGGCGGCGGCAGCGGCAGCACACCCAGTAGCGCTCCTCCTTCCGGTAACGGTGGAGGTAATGGAGGGGGCAACGGCGGTGCCGTTGATGGGGGTAATGGGGGCGACAGCGGTGGCGAGCCACCGGAGAGAGACATCTTTGACGCGGCGAGGTTAGGCTCCCGATCCACCTTCGGCGCCAACCTGGAGACCATCGAATACATCGACCAATTGGGCGAAGCCCAATGGCTGGAAGAGCAATTCAACCTACCCATGAGTTCCCACGACGCCGTCGTGGACGAGCTGATTGCTTTGGAAGAATCCGGCGCCCTTGATGAGCTTCGCGAGAACGAGGAGAACAACGATTTCCGCTTGTTTTTCGGTCGCGTTGCCTGGTGGCACACGAGCATCACCGCCGAGGATCAATTGCGGCAGCGGGTGGCGTATGCGCTGAGCCAGATCTTTGTCATTTCCGATTCGGTAAATCTGCTGTTCTTACCCACCTACGGCACCAGCAACTACTACGACACCCTGCTTGAAAACGCCTTTAGAAACTTTCGCGATCTTCTCCTGGAGGTAAGTCTCCACCCCTCCATGGGGATCTACCTCAGTCACATCAACAATGCGAAAAGCAATCCCGACACGGGTACCTTCCCGGACGAAAACTATGCTCGAGAAGTGATGCAGCTCTTCAGCATCGGGCTCTTCGAGCTGAATCCCGATGGGTCGGAGCAGCTCGACGGAAACGGCCAACCTATCCCCACCTACGACAACGACGATATTCGAGAATTTGCCAAAGTGTTTACGTGGCTTTCCTGGGGTGGACTCAACCCGAGCTTCGGTTCCGATCGCATCAACTTCCGTGAACCCATGCGCATGTTTGACGAGTTCCACGAGACCGGCGAGAAGCGCCTGTTAAACGGTACGGTCCTGCCAGCGGGACAAAGCGGCCGCGCCGATATCGAAATGGCGGTGGACAATCTGTTCAATCATCCGAACGTGGGCCCGTTTATCGGCAAGCAACTGATCCAGCGTCTGGTGACCTCCAATCCCTCTCCGGCTTATGTGAGCCGGGTAACCCAGGCGTTCAACGACAATGGCGACGGCGTGCGGGGGGACATGCAAACGGTGCTGCGAGCCATACTCCTTGATCCAGAAGCCCTCAGCGCACCGGACGCGGACAGCAGCTTTGGCAAACTGCGGGAACCCCTGCTCCGATACACGGCCATGCTCCGCCAGCTAGGCGTCACGAGTAACGACGGTTTCTATGCCAACCTCGGCTTTGTCGTCCAAGAGCTGGTGCAACAGCACCCGCTGTCCGCACCCAGTGTTTTTAACTTCTATCTCCCTGCCCACCAACCGATCGGTGACATCGCGGCGGCCGGCCTCGTCGCCCCAGAATTCCAGATCACCAACAGCAATACGGTGGTCGAAACTTCCAATCTCATGCAGTTCTCCGTTTTGGGCGACTTCGTCAACGATCTCCAGGACCCGCCCTTCAGCGCGGCGTTTTTGAGTTTCGCCGATTTCCTGCCGCTGGCCGACGACGTTGACGCCCTGTTAGACCGCTTGGATCTGGTGTTCACCTATGGAACCCTGACGGAGGAAACCCGCGAGGCCATCGGCTCCCTCCTGCCTCTTATCGACGAGCCTGAATTGCGCGTTCGCGTCGCTGCCTGGCTATTGCTCATCTCCCCGGATTACGCGGTGGAACTCTGACATGATGAACCGGCGTCGCTTTCTCAGTCACAGCTGTCAACTCGGTCTGGCCAGCGCCACCCTTGGCTCCTCCCTGCTTCAGCTTTCCCTGGCGCGCCAGGCCAGCGCCCAGGGCGCCGCGGACTACAAAGCTCTGGTATGTATTCTCCTGGCGGGAGGGAACGACTCCTACAATATGCTTGTGCCCTACGACACAAGTGCGTACGAGGGCTATGCGGCCATCCGCAGCGATTTGGCCTTGGCTCGTGAAGACTTGCTGCCCCTGGTTAGTAGCGATGCCCAGGGCCATAGCTACGCCGTGCACCCAGGCATGCCCGGCCTTCAGTCCCTGTTCGCATCGGGTGATGCGGCAATGTTGGCCAATGTGGGGACCCTTCTGGAGCCGATGAATCCCGCAGCCCTACTGGATGAGAGTCTTAAGGCACCCCTGGGCTTGTTTTCCCACTCGGATCAAATTCAACAGTGGCAGACCGTGGTCTCGGACGAGCGCATCGCCCAGGGCTGGGGTGGTCGCGTCGCCGACCTGCTGGAAGGCGGAAACCCGAGCAACGGGATTTCCATGAACATCTCCTTGAGCGGAAACAACGTGTTCCAAAGTGGCAACCTGAGCAGCCCCTACGCTATCTCGGCCTCTGGGGACGGCGCGCCGGCCCTCAATGGCTACGATGATCCGGGAGAACGAGGGGAGTTCACCCGGGGTTCCATCGACGCGCTTCTGGCCGACGCCAAGAACAATATTTTTCGTCGGGAGTACGGTGCGCGCCTGGCCACAGCTATCGACGCCCAGGTCATCTTTGTGGACGCCCTTGGCAGCGCCGGAGAATTACCGACAACCTTCTCCTCGACGCCCTTCTCCGCTGCCCTGCGCCAGATCGCTCGCGTTATCAATGCCCGCAGCGCCCTGGGTGCATCGCGACAAACCTTCTTTGTTACCGTGGGCGGCTGGGATCATCACGATGACGTCATCGATAATCAGGCGGCGATGCTCCCCGCCATCGACACAGGGCTGGTGGAGTTTCACAACGCCATGAATGCCCTGGGTATCGCCGACCAGGTCACCACGTTCACTACCTCGGACTTTGGCCGCACCCTCACGTCAAACGGCAAGGGTTCCGATCACGGCTGGGGCGGCCACCACATCGTTCTCGGTGGCGCGGTGAACGGTAGTCAGGTGTACGGCGACTATCCAGACATCTATCCGGGCAACCCCCTGGACGTGGGGCGTGGCATCTACGCCCCCACCACATCGGTCGACGAATACTTCGCCGAACTCGCCCTCTGGTTTGGAGTGAGCGGTGGCGATCTCGATTCTGTATTACCTAACATCGGCAGCTTCTACACGCCGATCACCGATGGTCGACCGCTGGGTTTTATGAGCTAGGGGGCTGGAAACATCCCCCGCCCTTCTCCTATGCTGGGCCGACGCTAGAATCCCAAGGGACCACATGCTCGCTAACCTTCTCCTCGGTGTAGGCATCATGGGCCTGTGCCTACTCCTGCAAATTGGTCTCCTCACGCGGGCCTTGATGTACTACGCGCGACATCAAAAGGAACTCGACGGCGCGTCCTTCACATCCACGATGATGATCCTAAATGGAGTGATGGTTCTTTTAGTGCTGGGAAACCTCGGTCAGGTCGCCCTTTGGGCCCTGGCGTTCCAGTTCCTCGGCGAGTTTGCGAGCTACCGGGAGGCCTTCTATCACTCGGCGGTGAACTTCTCGACCCTCGGCTACGGGGATATTGTCATGAGTGAGAAGCGCAAACTCCTTGGCCCCATCCAGGCCATGAATGGTGTGCTCATGATCGGCATATCCACGGCGGCGTTTATGACGACCTTGCGCGATGCGGTGCGGCACAACACCCACGGCTGGGCTGCGGAACACTCCCAGCAAATTCAGGACATGGTCAAGAACAACGACTGACCCGGAAGCTGGACACTGCGGCGGATGAAACAACCCCAGACCCCGTAGGGGCAAGCATGACAAGACCCCGGTCTTGCGCTACAAATAACGGCTGACGTCAACTTCCATAAACCATAACGAGGATGTCTCATGCTCACCGAGTCCCTGATGACTGGACCGACGGAACCACCGGTACGAGATCTAACCATCGGCGATGCCCTTCGCGAAGCCGCCGCAACGAGTCCCGACGCAACCGCCATGATGGCGGGCACTCCCGAACCCGATGGCCGGCGCGAGTGGAGCTATGGAGCTTTGCTTGCCGAAGCCGAGCAAACCGCTCGAGCGCTTCTGGAGCGCTTTGAGCCCGGCGAACGGGTCGCCGTCTGGGCGCCGAACATTCCCCAGTGGGTCATCATGGAATACGGCTGCGCCCTCGCCGGCATTGTGCTGGTGACGGTCAATCCCTCCTATCAACCGGATGAATTGAAGTATGTGCTTTGTCAGTCTCGTGCGGCGGGTGTTTTCCTGTTGCCGGACTTCCGTGGGAATCCCATGATCAAGCACGTCGATGCGGTGAAGGATGACTGTCCGGAACTGCGCGAGGTAATCCTCTTTTCTGAATGGGAGGCCTTCCTCGCCACCGCCGGTGATAAAGCCTTACCGGAGGTGACGCCCGACATGCCCTGCATGATCCAGTACACCTCGGGCACCACGGGCTTCCCCAAAGGCGCCTTACTCCACCACCGGGGCCTGGTAAATAATGGCGCCCATGTCGCGGCTATCAGCGGCGCGTCAGAACAATCCACTTATATGGGCATCATGCCCCTCTTCCACACCGGGGGCTGCGTGCTCGCGGTGCTCGGCACCCTATCTTTGCGTTCTCGGCTGGTGCTTGTGGAGATGTTCGAACCGGGGCTGGTTCTGGAACTCATGGAGAGCTATCGCGCCGCCACCATGCTGGGGGTGCCAACCATGCTCATCGCCATGATCGAGCATCCCAGTTTTCCCGAGCGAGACTTATCCGCCGTCGAAGCCATCAGCAGCGGTGGCTCTACGGTACCCGCAGCGCTTGTGCGGCGACTCGAGGACGCGGTGGGCGCCCCCTTCGTCATCGTCTTCGGCCAAACCGAATGCTCGCCCGTGGCGTGTATGACGCGCCCCGATGACAGCATCGAAGACAAAGCCAACACCCTCGGCCTGCCCATGCCCAACGTCGAAGTAAAAATCATCGATGTGGACAGTGGCAGCACCCAGCCCTGCGGTGAACTGGGCGAGTTCTGCACCCGGGGTTACCACGTCATGCACGAATACTTCGAAAATCCCGAGGCGACGGCGAAAACCATCGACGAGGACGGCTGGCTGCATACGGGTGATCTGGCATCCATGGATGAACGCGGCTACTGCACCATCGAAGGCCGCCTGAAAGACATGATCATCCGGGGCGGCGAAAACATCTATCCCCGAGAAATCGAGGAGCTTTTATTCAAGCACCCCAGTGTTGGTGAGATCGCCGTGGTGGGTCTTCCCGACGAGCGCATGGGCGAGGAAGTTGGCGCTTTCTTGCGCGCCGCACCCGGCGAAACCCTGGATCGCAATGCCTTGTTTGCCTACGTGCGAGAACACCTATCGCCGCAGAAAACCCCGCGCTTCTGGTACGAGGTAGACGCCTATCCCCTAACGGGCTCCGGAAAGATTCAGAAATTTGCCCTGCGAGAAGGCTGGAGCCGTGGGGACTATGAGCAGATGAGCGCCGCCTGAATGTCCCCGTCGTGAGCCTCTAACCCGCCCCCTGCTCCATCACCGGGGCGGGTCTTGAGAATGACTGAGTTGACCGAGTGACCGAATTAGAACGGGCCGACCAGAACCGTCTCAGTCGTTGTCATCGGGAAATGCCTTTGCCGCCGGCAGAGGCCCCAGGTCCTTGCTGGCGCCTTCGGCAATGGGATCACCGGAGTCCCGCTCCGCCACCGCCTGCTTAAAACCCACATCCACGGCTCGCTGGCGAAACCACAATCCCTCCGGCGAGTGGCGGGCGATGCCGTCAAACAGGTTGGCGAAGCGTTGGGTGTTCGCAAGGCCCATAGCTTCATAGGCCTGGTTCACGACCATTTTGCTCATCATTAACTGGTTGCGCGGCACGCCTTTGATGCGATCACAGAGCGCCTGCACAGCACCGTCAAGTTCCTCTTCCCGTACCGCATCCTGAATTAAACCCATATCCGCAGCTTCTCGACCGCTGATCAAATCACCGGTGAATAACATCCGCTTGGCGTTTTCGATGCCCAGGCGATACACCCACATCATGGGGGTGGGGATTCCCCAAACCCGCGCCGGGGGATAACCAATGCGAGCATTCTCAGCCATCATCACCATATCGCAGCATAGAGCGATATCACTGCCTCCCGCCGCCGCCGCGCCATGCACCTTGGCGATGGTGGGTTTGCTGCTGCGCCACAACGCCATGAAATCTTCGGTATTGCGCGCCATCATCGTGTAGTCGAGGGTGGGATCCCAGGGCATGTCCTGATTGCCGTGCATCTCTCCCGGGGTCTGGGCGTAGTCAACGAGGTCATAGCCTCCACAAAACCCTTTGCCAGCACCCTGTAAGACGATCACATGTACATCGTTGTCTCTATCCGCCCGTTCCACGGCACGACGGAGATCTCCCGGTAGCTGTTCGTTGATGGCGTTCAAGCGCTCGGGCCGAT
The DNA here is from genome assembly GCA_002428935.1 of Halieaceae bacterium UBA6060. GTDB lineage: Bacteria > Pseudomonadota > Gammaproteobacteria > Pseudomonadales > Halieaceae > Congregibacter. The sequence goes on along the minus strand of DIYG01000038.1, from coordinate 58,841 downwards.
TCAGGGTAAGCGTCGCTACCCGATCGTTGACTTCGTACAACACGGTTGCCATGGACTTGTCCTCTAGAATCGCTGGGGTCGCAGATCATAACGGCCCGACCATCGGGAGGCGAGAGACCTTGGCTAAATCAGGGCGATTGCAGCCAGCGCTTCGGTGGCAGCGTACAATGCTTGCCGCATAGCTAAACCTCAACCATTTTTCCAAGGGAAAACATCAATGCTCACCGTGCATCACCTGAACAACTCGCGGTCTCAGCGGGTACTGTGGCTGCTTGAAGAACTCGGCGTGGAATACGATATTCGCAACTACGAACGGGATAAGGAAACCAATCTCGCACCACCGGAGTTGCTCGATATTCACCCCCTGGGTAAATCGCCGGTGATTACCGATGGTGAATTCACCATCATCGAGTCCGGTGCCATCATCGATTACATCGTGCGGCATTATGGCGCCGGGCGGCTTGCCCCGGTACCGGGAACACCGGCCTATGAAGATTATCTACAGTGGATGCACTACGCCGAGGGCAGCGCTACGCTGCCCCTTATGTTGAAAATGTATACGGGGCGCCTGGGTGAAGGTGGCGAACCCCTGCAGCCGCGCATCAACTCGGAACTCGACAATCATCTGGGCTTTATGAACCACGCCCTGGACAACCAGGACTGGTTCGTAGCAAACGAGTTCAGCGCCGCGGATATCCAACTATCCTTCGTACCCCAGATCGGAAAGCTCCTCTACGGGCTTGATAATTTTCCCAACCTGAACGCCTTCCTAGAGCGTATCCACGCCCGCGACGCCTACCGACGCGCCATTGCCCGAGGGGGCCCCTACGCCTTCGGCAACTAACCCGCGCCCATGAAGATCAGCCCGTTCCTCCAGGCCTGCGCCTCGGCCCCAGAGCTGTCGGTGATCCGACTGCAGACCCTGTTAAGGCTGCAGCCCTGGAGCTTCGGCCTTCTCGGCGGGCTGATCGTTTTCTGCGGCATCATGCTCCAAGTCCCCCTGCTGAACCTCGATCGGGGTGACGCTATCGAGATACTGGGTAACGCGCTGTTTTTTGGCGTCAGCATTGGCATTCTTCTGGGCAGCGCCTCCCCGGTGTTGCGCGGAGGCGCTCGAGACCTCGATGCCCTGCGTAGTGTGCTTCCCATTCCCGATGCCAGCTACCAATGCCTTCAGACTGGCATGACCCGCGTACCTCGCTCCGCCAGCATGGTGCTCCTGGCCATTGGGCTACTCCTGGGGCTGGCGCACAATGTCCTCCTCAACCACCACCGCCTGGCCATGCCCTTTGTCCTGATCCAGATGGGGATGACGCTCCTCCTCTGGGTTTCCATGCTCACCATCGTGCCCAAGCTGGTGCAAAACGCCCTGCTGTTTTCCCGCCTCGGCGCCCTTGCCCAACCCGATCTGCTGCGTCCCTCCCGGCATGCGGCCTTTGGCTCGGCGGCCCTGCGACCAGCTCTTTTTCTCGTGGGTATCGTCTGTGCCTACGGCTTTCTCATCATCGGCGACGACGACCCTTTTGACGATGGCGTATGGATCGGCCTGTTTTTCTCTTTCCTTACACTGATCGGTATTGTGGTGTTGCCCTTGCGAGGCATTCGTCGACGCATCCGCGAGACCCGCGGTCAGGTTCTCGCGGAACTGGACCGCCGTTTTGACGAATTCCATGCCACCCGTATGAGTGAAGCTGAAGCCCATGATCTCGCCGCCATGGACACGATTCTCGACATGCGGGAACGCGTCGCCCAGGCACCGGGCTGGCCCGTGGATTTTGCGGGCATCAAGCGCATTTTGCTCTACGTGGTGTTACCGCCCCTCACCTGGGCCGCCGCTGCCCTGACGGAAATCCTCATCAGCGGAGCTCTCTAGAGGCGGTCGCCGCGCGACACAGAAGGCCACATGAGGTCGATTGTGACCTTGCAGCCAAAGGTCTTCGATGACGAACCCCGCGGTCTCGATACTTCCCCGCAATGCTTCAACGGAGAAAATCTCCAGGCTGGGAAACAAACCGATCCGTTGCGCCACCGGTTTGATGTAGCGGAGAAACCCATGGTGCTCCGCGAGACAGGCGGTGCTGGAAACAAATACACCACCGGGTTTTAGCCAGGCGAAGATCCGCGCTAATGCGTCGTCGCGGTCGTCCACAAGATGAAGCAGACTCAGGGCCAACACCACGTCAAAGCTCCCAGCCTCAGCCGTGAGGGACTCGAGCGAGGCGCAGAGGAATTCGATGTTCTCCACACCCGCTGCTGCGGCTCGCTCCCGGGCAATGTCGAGCATCTCATTGGAGTAATCCACAGCCGTAATCTTGTCGACCGAGGGCGCATGACGTAGGGCGGTGCCACCGGTCCCACAGCCCAGCTCCAGAAGTTGGTGCTCCGCACGAAGGTGTTCGCGGGTTTGCGCAAGCTTTCGTTCGTAGGACGCTTCGTCCTTGATGGGTGTCTTGCTATAGCGTCGGGCCATGCGGTCCCAGAAACGCGCGGATCTATTCATAAGCCTTGGGATTTCAGCGCAATGCAACAATGGACCATGTAAGCAGGCCCTGGCCCCGCAGGCAATTCGAGCGTGACCAACGGTTCTCTCCCCGCGATGAAGCGTTCCCAAAGGCCGAACGTGGCGTAAGCCTCTTGGGGCCGAAGGCGCTAAATCGGCAACGCGGTGGTGAACTTCATCTCTTCCATGACAAAACCGGCGGATACATCGAGGAGATCGGCGTCGATAAGCTGCTGGTACAGGGCATCGTAGTCCGGCATGTCCTTGACCACCGCTTTGAGGAGGTAGTCCGTCGCGCCACTCATGCGATAGACCTCGAGAACGCCGGGGAGTCTTTCCACCACCGCCTGGAAATGTCGTGCCCAATCGGCGTTGTGTTTATCGGTTTTTATGCTCACAAACACCGTGAGGGGCAGCCCAATACGGGCGGCATCCAGAAGCGCGACGCGCTGGCGAATATAGCCCTCCGTTTCCAAACGCTGAAGTCGGCGACCACAAGCCGAACGGGACAGCGTGACCCGCTCCGCAAGGTCTGCCAGGGACAGGGAGGCATCCCGCTGGAGGGCGGCGAGAATCTTGCGATCTTGCTTGTCGAGCATAGGGTTTTCCCCGTGGCAGTGCTTCGAGGATCAGTTTAGCGCTGACCAAGATCACATTGCGATACATTTAGTGCGTATTTGTCCATTAAACTGGACATTTTTCCCATATAATGAAGATAAATCGCACCATTTTGCGACAATGTAGAGGCATGACGCACGTATAGTTTTCCTACCAGTCGCGCTCCAGGAATCCCGCCCGTGCCCATCGCCGCTCCATCTCTTGCTCCCGATCTTGCTACCGAGCCAACGCTCCCCGTCGCCGATGAAAGCCGTCACAGTCAGGCCGCCGACACCCAAATGGCCAGACCCCACGTTGCTAGCAAACCAGTGGGAGAAGCTCTTCTCGAACGGATCCAGAAAGGTCTCGTGGGCAACGGCACAGGAATCACGACCCCCTTCGGCCAAAAACCTCTGATCTATGCGGACTACACCGCTTCCGGTCGCGCCGTCAGCTTCATCGAAGAGAACATCCGTCATCGCGTACTGCCCTACTACGCCAACACGCATACGGAAGCCTCCTATACCGGTGCCCAGAGCAATCGGCTGCGAGAACAGGCGCGGCAGCAAATTCGAGCCTCGGTCCATGGCTCAGCCCAGGACAAGGTGATCTTCACGGGCGCTGGGGCCACAGCGGCCATCAACAAGCTTATTGATCTGCTGGGGCTTCGCCGTCCTCTGACCACCAACGACGGGACGCCCCTGGCCGACCTCCCAAAGGATGAGGATCGGCCGGTCGTTTTTGTGGGGCCCTACGAGCACCATTCCAACGAACTGCCCTGGCGAGAATCCATCGCTGAGGTCGTATCCATACCCCTTACCGCCGTCGGGCACATCGATGCCGATGCCCTTGAGACCGAGCTTCAACGCTACGCCCACCGCCCCCTGCGCATCGGCAGCTTCTCCGCCGCCTCTAACGTGACGGGCCTGCGCAGCGACGTCGTCGGTCTCACCCGGATCCTCAAGTCCAACGATGCCCTCGCCTGTTGGGACTACGCCGCCGCGGGACCCTACGTCACCATCGACGTGAATCGGAAGGATGCCGCCATCGACGCGGTTTTTGTCTCCCCCCACAAGTTCATTGGTGGTCCCGGCACACCCGGCGTGCTCGTCGTCAAAGAGTCCATCGTTACCAACACCGTACCGGCCATGGTCGGCGGCGGGACCGTTAAGTTTGTGTCTCCCACGGATCACAGTTACGTCGACGATATCGAGCGACGTGAGGAAGGAGGCACACCGGCCATCGTCGAATCCATTCGCGCTGGCGCCGTCTTCGCCCTCAAGAGTGCCCTGGGCGATGAATTCATCGAGGAGCGCGAGGCAGAACAGGTCGCCGAAGCCTTTGGGTACTTCCAGAAACGGCCACAGCTCCGCGTCCTTGGCCCCTGCGAGGAACCTCGTTTACCCATATTCTCTCTGCGCTTTGAACACGCGGGAAAAGACCTCCACTACGGCTTTGTGGCGGCGCTGTTAAATGACCTGTTTGGTATCCAGGCTCGAGGCGGGTGTTCCTGTGCCGGTCCCTACGGACACCACTTACTGGACATCAATGCGGTCACGTCACGACGCTATGAGGCCCTCGTGGAAGACGGATTCTTTGGCTACCGACCGGGCTGGGTTCGCCTCAACTTTCATTACGCGGCGAAAAAGGAAGAAATCAATTACCTGCTGGATGCCATAGGGTTGCTCAGCGAACACGGTCACCGTCTGCTGCCAAGTTATCGCTTTGATCTTCGCAGCGGTAATTGGGTCCACCGCGACGGGCAAACGGAGCCCGAGACACAACTTGCAGATCTATTGGGGGTTACAACGCCAGAACCCTCTCCCCATGGAGTCCCTTTGCAGGAGGTGTATGAAACCGCCAGGGACCTGCTCCTGCGAGGCGCGAGCCGCGAGCATAAACAGGCCGCCGTCCGGGAGCTTATGGACAACCGTGAACCGGCACCGGATCTTCGCTGGTTTTGGTTACCCGGGGAACTCGAAAGGCGCACCGAGGAAGAAAACACCTAGCTCCTTTCGGAACGCGACGGAGAAGCCCACCGAGCATTCTGTCTCCGCCGGTCTCGCGCTGCGCATCACAAGGCTTGTCGCGCCATGCGACGACGAAGAAACGCGATCTGCGTCCCCAGGGGAAGGTCCTTGGGACACACGTCGTCGCAACCCAGGAGTGACATGCAGCCAAACACCCCATCGTCGTCGCCGACGAGGTCAAAATAGGCTCCGTCGTCGCGTGCATCTCGCGGATCAAGGTGAAAGCGCGCCAGCTTGTTCAAACCCACCGCTCCCACAAAATCCTCGCGCATCTGTGCGGTACCGCAAGCCGCAATGCAGCATCCACACTCGATACAGCGCTCCAGTTCATAGATGGCTTCGGCCACCTCAGGCTCCATGGGCGCTTCGAGACGCGCCGGGTCCCGCTCCGTGTCCAGCCCGTGAACCCAGGTCTCAAGGCGCTCGCTCATGCCTCGCATCCAACGCCCCGTGTCGACGCTGAGGTCACCAATCAAGGCAAAGCCCGGCAACGGTGCCAGGCGCGTAGGCGATGGCAAATCTGCGATGAGCGTACGACACGCCAATCCCGGTCGACCATTAATCAGCATGGCGCAAGATCCACAGATACCCGCACGGCAGACAAAATCAAATTGCAGGGATGGATCTTGAGTCTCCCGCAGCTCCGTAAGGGCGATGAATAGGGTCATGCCCTCCGTAAGCTCCAGCGTAAAGCTTTGCCAACGGGGCCTGTCCTCGGGGTCCGCTGGGTTGCAGCGCAGTACCTCCAGCGTAAATTCGCCGCTGGTGGCTGCCCCATGCACGGCCGTATCCCGTGCCAGAATCTCGTCTTCGCTCATAACGACTCCTCCCCGGAGAACAGTCGCTCATTGGGGCTCCGAAATGATGGCGGGAGCTGATCCCGAAAGGGCAGGATCTGTTCCTGACGTGCATCACCCTGCACACCAGTTTCAGAGATTCGCTTGAGGTCCTCGGTCCTCCGGGGTGTATCGGGGTGGTCGATGTAGTCTCGCGCACCATAGCCCCGCCAACCCGGCACCAATTCCATGGTCATGACGTCGATGTCCTCGTAGCTCAGGCTGGGCCGATCCGCACCGGGCGACCACAGGGCCAGGGTTCGTTTCAGCCAATCGCGATCATTGCGTTGCGGATAGTCCTCCCGATAGTGGGCACCGCGGCTCTCCGTGCGAGCCAGGGCCCCTTCGGCGACGCACAAGGCCAGCTTGAGCATCCGGGGCAGGCGATAGGCCGCCACCAATTCAGGGTTTGCTCCCCGTCGGCTGCCGGCCAAACGCAAGCGCTGAGCCCGCTGCAACAGGGCCTGTAGCTCCTCGACCGCAGTCTTCAGCGTATCGCCATGGCGGAAAATACCCACCCGCTCGGTCATCAGCGTTTGCATTTCCTGTTGCAAACGCAGGGGCGACTCCTGCTCCTCACCGGTGCAATAGGAACGGAGTTGCGCTTCCTCTCGTCGCAGCGCATCGCGGGCCAGCGTGGTCGTCCCGGGCAAGGCTCCGTCATCGCTGTGGCAGAAATCTGCGAGGTACTCGCCTACGAGCATGCCTGCGACCACGGTCTCTGCCACGGAGTTGCCACCCAGACGGTTGAAGCCATGGAGATCCCAGCACGCGGCCTCGCCGCAGGAGAACAATCCCCGGAGCCCCACCGCTTCACCGCGGAAGTCCGTGCGAATACCGCCCATGGAATAGTGTTGGGCGGGTCGTACGGGGATCAGGGACTCGGCCGGATCGATACCGAGGAAGTACCGACAGATCTCCTGCACCTCCCGCAGGCGACCGCGAATATGCTCCGCACCGAGTAAACGAATATCGAGCCATAGATGCTCCCCGAAGCGGGAGCGAACGCCGTGTCCCGCACGGATATGCTCCTCCATGCGCCGAGACACCACATCCCGGGAAGCCAGTTCCATTTTTTCCGGTTCGTAGTCGGGCATGAAGCGATGCCCGTCAGCATCCAGAAGTAAGCCGCCATCACCACGGCAACCCTCCGTGACGAGAATCCCGGCGGGGAAGATCCCCGTGGGGTGAAACTGAATGGCTTCCATGTTTCCCAGCACGGCGCGGCCCGTCTCGAGGGCAATGGCCGCCCCCATACCTTCATTGATGATGGCGTTGGTAGATACCCGGTAGATACGCCCAAAGCCGCCCGTGGCGATACAGGTGGCACGAGCTAGATAGGCCACCAGGGTCCCGTTAATGAGGTTGCGCGCGATAACGCCGCAGCAGCGCTCTCCATCACAGATCAGGGCCATCGCCTCCATCCGCTCGTGCACGGGGATCGACTCGGCCACGGCCTGGTCAGACATGGTGTAGAGCATGGAGTGGCCCGTGCCGTCGGAAACGTAGCTGGCACGCCAATGGGCTGTGCCACCAAAGTTGCGGGCCGTAATGAGACCGTGGGCGAGAGGGTCTTCGTTGATGGTGACCCGCTCACCGTTGATGACGGTTTCGTGGTCTCCGGCACGAACCCGATTCCAGGGCACGCCCCAGGCCGCCAGCTCGCGAATTGCTTTGGGTGCCGTCTCGGCGAACAGACGCGCCACCAACTGATCGGCCCCCCAATCACTGCCCCGGACCGTATCGGCAAAGTGAATAGCCTCGCTATCCCCCCGTCCTTTGGCGGTGTTGCCCAGGCTCGCCTGCATACCACCCTGGGCCGCCGCCGAATGGGATCGTTTCGCGGGGACCAGACTGAGGGTCAGCACTTCTAAACCCCGTCGGCGGGCTCCGATAGCTGCCCGAAGGCCCGCCAGGCCACCACCCACAACCAACACATCGGTGTACACCGTGTCCATCAGCGTTTCACCTCTTCGCCGGTTTGCGAAATCCTGAGCGGCGCCTCATCCGACAGAGGAGGCACAATCTGCGCAGACCCCGGTGGCACATAGCGCAGTCCGTCGCGCACCGCAGACTCCTTGCCGATGCGCAGATACGCCATTTGCGTGGTCACGCCCAGGAGCAGAAAAAACGCCACGAGAGCGTAGACAAAACGGCGCAGGCGACGCCTCCGGGCCGCCGTGTCCACAAGCCCGAACCAGCCCCATTTCACGATCAAACGGTACAGGCCGATCCCCGCATGGACTTCCACAGACAACAGCAGCACCAAACCAAGGACCCAACCGCCCGAGGCAATACGTGCGGCCGAGGCATGGGGGCCGATGTTTGACGGGTGGAGAAACAGCTCCAGGAGATGCGCCGTGGCGAAGAACATCAACACCAGCCCCGTGATCACTTGCACCAACCAAAGGCTGGTCTCTTCGTGACGCATGCCGCCCATGTGCACCAGCCACGCACGCCACTGTCGGTACCCGGACGGGAGTTTGCGCAGAGCCAACAGCGTGTGGAGCACAAATATGACGAAGATAAACAGAGCCACCAGACTGACTAGCCAGGGCTGCGGTGTATCGAAAAACAGGGAGCCCTCAAAGAAACGGGTGACCCGATACATGGCCGGCTTGCCCAGCAGGATGCTGGACACGGCGAACAGATGGGCCCACATAAACAACACGAGCAATAGACCGCTCAGGCCCTGCAGAAGATCTAACCAAGCGGGCCAACGTCGGTCGCCAGGGGCAAGCACCAGGGTATCTCCTACCGTATCGAGGCGGCTCAAAAGAAAGTCGCTCCATTATGGTAGGAACCTTGTGACGTAAATTTGACCCACCGCAAGGAAAGGGCCCGGGACGAGCGGTTAGCGTTATACGAAACCCTCGGCATCGTCAGGAGTGCCCTATCGCTACCCTCACCTTTCATGGCGCCGCCCGCGAGGTTACGGGCTCATGTCACCTTCTGGATTCCGTCGCCTCAGGATCCATTCTCTTTGATTGCGGGATGCATCAGGGCGGTGACGCCGTAAGTCGTATGGGCGACGAGTCTTTTGCCTTTGATCCGGGCAAGATTAGCGCCGTTGTTTTGTCCCACGCCCACCTGGACCACTCGGGATTGCTCCCGCGCCTCTATGAAGCGGGCTTTCGCGGACCGGTGTATTGCACCCATGCCACCGCCGATCTGTTGCGGATCATGCTCAACGACGCCGTTGGGCTGTATCTACGGGATTTGGAACGCGAAAACCGACGCCGCGCTCGCGCCGGCGCTCCCCCGCGAAAGCCGGCTTATGACCAGGAGCATGTCGATGGCTTCCTCGCCGCCTGTCAGGGTAGAGATTACGGCCTGCCCATAAGCATCGGTCCCCAGGCGACCCTGTGTTTTTACGACGCCGGCCACATCCTGGGCGCGGCCATTTCAGAGCTGCGGATTAATGAACAGGGGGTGGAGAAACGACTGGTTTACTCCGGCGATCTCGGTAAGCAGGATTCGGTGCTGATGCGCCCACCGCAACCCCTGGCGGAAGCGGATCTGTTGGTTATGGAAAGCACCTATGGAGACCGCGAACACAAAGACGAAAAAAACACCCTAACGGAGCTGCGAGATATCCTTTCCGCCACCTGGCACCGCGGCGGCTCCGTGATGATTCCCAGCTTTGCCGTAGAGCGAACCCAGGAAATTCTGTTCTATCTCGGGCTGCTTTACCAAAACGGCGACCTTGCTCCCTGGCAAGTGTTTCTCGACAGCCCCATGGCCATTGAAGTCACTCGCGTCTATGACCGCTGGTTGGAGTTACTCGACGATGAGGACCTGGACAAGCTCGGCCCCACGGCACGAACCTCTCTGGAGAGTGTGTTACCGAACCTGCACCTAACTGCGGACACCGAGGCCTCCATGGCCATCAACCGCATCAAAGGCGGCGCCATCATCATCGCTGGCAGTGGCATGTGCACCGGTGGGCGGATCCGTCATCATTTCAAGCAGCGGATCTGGGACGCCAACAACACGGTGATCTTTGTCGGGTTTCAAGCCCGCGGGACTCTCGGTCGCGTGCTGGTGGACGGCGCTCGACGGGTCCGTATGTTCGGCGATGACTTCGCCGTAAAAGCCCGCATCGAAACCCTTGGCGGCTTGTCCGCCCACGCGGGACAGAGCGACCTTGTCGCCTGGGCCGGCGGTTTCCAGGATCGGCCACGCACGGTACTGGTTCACGGAGAACCCCATGCGCAGGATGCATTGGCGGAGCGGCTACAACGAGAGTTGGGGCTAACAGTGGACATTCCCCAGCGCAGGGAGCGGCTGGAGTTCTAAGTCATTGCCAGCAAGACCCAGGGCTTACTCTGTATGAAGAACCTCGCCCCGGGAAGTACGCTCATGGCGTATAAGCCAGGGCCCCTCGCCTTCGCGGGTCAACACATGGGAGAACCCCCCTTTAATGGTTTCCGTTGGAAACACATGGGTGAAGTTCCCGAACGCGATCGCTACCGTTGGTTCCAGCACCTGCACATGGAGTTCGTCGATGGTAAAGCGCCCCATGCGCAGGGGGTCGGGATAGCTTTGGCGAAAGAGTTCGTCTAACGCGTTCCAGCCTTGCACCAGCGTGTTGCCAAAGCTGAGAACCATGGGCGCATCGCGATGATAGTTGGCCAGGTAAGCGCCCATGTCGCCACGGTTCCAGGTTTCCTGCAGCGCTTCGATGCGCTCTCGCGCCGTATCCTCGGCGGCATCGGCGCTGACCAGCCATGAAACTGACAGCAGCAGAATACCCAGGGTTAACCCCAGGTTTTTCCGTCGCCGTTGTGAAAAGCGTTTTGAGTTATTCGACATTGCTCGCTCCCTCCGGTGGTGTCGCCACACCTCGTGACGACCATGGGAGGCACACGCTAGGACAGACGGCGCAGGACTGCAATGGCTTCGGCAGAACCTGGAGCTTTCACGGGGCAAGCTTCGACGCTGAGGCCGCCCGTCCTACTCAACGCAGATAGTGCATTTGAATCCGGTTGAGCCCCACCCCGACGGCTGCCTCGTCAAAGCCAGGCTCATGGTAGGCGTCTCGAGCCCCGCTGGTGCCATAGCCTTCCAGGGGGAAGCCAGCGAGCATGTTCAGGTCTTGATCGCCGTCTTCGTCATGGAAAAACACAACAGCGTAGGGACCGTCCACGAGATAAGGAAAGCTCGCCTGCAGGGACCCGGCGGAGGCCTCCAGTTCCAAGAATCCTACCGCGCGTTCCACATCCATATCGTCGTAGGCGCTCTGCTCATCAAACACCAAAAAAATCACCGTGCCCGGTCGATCCTCTACCCCCATCACCTCCACCACAAGATGGGTGCTCGTCGATGATGCCTGCGCAAGGGAGGTGTTAGCCGATTGAGAACCCTGGGAAAGCGAGGCCGCCTCGCCGTCCTCGTCCAGACTTTGCGCCTCCAACACGGGAATACGAGAAGCGAGGAAACCAAGCCCCAAGACTAAACAAAGGCTAACGCCCAGTCCTCCCGATAGGCTGTTCTTAAATGCTTTCACCGTGATCGCTCCTCCTGATGTGCTACGGATGCCCTTACGACAACAGGCTGCCAGTCCGGCGGACGCAAGAGCACAGCCAGGGTGTTTTTCATACCGGAACTGTCCCTCATCGCCGGCCACAGTCGCGTCAAGCCGTGGAAAAACACCTTGAGGGGGTTTACGGAATTCAACGGCTCGGTTATGCCATAGACCACGGTTTCCCGCTCCTCGGCATAGGTGCCAAACAATCGATCCCAAATGATCAGGATCCCCCCGTAGTTCTTGTCCCGGTATTGAGGGTTCGAACCGTGATGGACGCGATGGTGAGATGGCGTGTTGAAAACCGCCTCAACAGGACGCGGTAGCTTTCCTATCACCTCCGTATGGAGAAAGGTCTGATACAACTGCACGAACACTTCCGCAAAGAAAACGACGAAGGGATTGAAGCCCACGAGCACCAGCGGCAAATGGAAAAAGAACGGCCAAAAATCGTCCATGGGACCAAACCGATAAGCCACGGATAGATTGAAATGGGGGGATGAGTGATGAACCGTATGCGTGGCCCAGGCCACACCCACGCGATGGAGACATCGATGCTCCCAATAGTAGGCGAGGTCCGCGAGCAGCACACAGATAAATACCGTGGCCCAGCTCAGGGAAATATCGAACAGGGCAAACTGATGAAAGAATACGTAGGCACTTAGATACAAGGCTCCGTAGAGCAGATAACCGAGTGTCAGGTAAAAACCCAGGCTGACAAAATTGGCCAGCGCGTCACCTATGAGCGGCCATCCACAGCGTTTCATCCCCAGGTAACGGAGAAGTTCGAGAGCGAGTATGGCCAGAGATAACAGAAAAACCCAGACACTGAGCTCTGACTCCCAGGTATACAAGGCGTCTTCACTCAATCCAGCAAACAACCACGTCATTGGGGCGAATCCAAGAACACGTGCATCTCAGCTTACCTCTCAATAATAGATTGTCAATTTTGATAATATACTTTCCACCATGCCGCGACCGAGCCTAAAAGACACCCGACGGGAAGAAATTCTCGAAGCCTATGGGCGTTGCGTAGCCCAGTATGGGGTGGATGGCGCCACCCTGGAGCGCACCGCAGAAGAAGCCGCCATGGCCCGATCCTTGATTCGCCATAACGTGGGCAACAAGGAGGCCCTGCTAGACGCTTTTGTCGACTGGTTCCTGGCCAAGAGCCTCGAGGCGAGCGACGTCATGTTTGCCGCCCTTCCCCAGCGGAATCGGTTGGAGACCTTGATCGAGTGGTTGTTCACCCCAGGCCACAACGATGCACACAGCACACGCGTTACCAATGCCTTGGTTGTTGCCGCTGGGGACCAAAATGGCATCGCCGAGCGTCTGAACGTCTCCATAGAGAGTTTTACCCAGCGCTTGAGCGCAGAACTCGCGATGGCGCGCCCCAGGTCAAACACCGAAGAGCAACGGGCCGCGGCGGTGGGTCTGGCCGCCCTCTACTTCAACTTTGATGCCCTGCAGGAGCTCGGTGGGGGATCAGACCTCGCTCGCTCATCAAGAGACGCAGCTCGACTGCTTTTGAAAGCACTGCCCAGCTAAGACGCCCAGTTAACCCAGAGTATCGCGGAACAGCCGCAACCAATTCTGCCCGTACAAGCGCTCAATGGCAGCGGTCTTCCATCCCCGGCGCTCCAGCACTCTCATAAGATTTCTATAACGATCCGTACTATCGAGTTCGGGGATCCAGGGCGGCCAGCGCAGCTGGTAGCTCTCCTTAAAGAACTCCGTTCGCGGTACGAACCAACTATCGTAAGTCGCCCAGGGGGAAATTCCCTGGGGTGGAAAGTCCGTAGAAATTCCCACATGTTCAATCCCAGCCAAATTCACGGCGTGTTCAATGTGGTCTGCGTAGTGCTCGATGGACGTATCGCCGCCAGGATCAGGGCCAATGAAATAACCCAAAGCGATCATACCTATTACGCCACCCTTCTCCGCACAGCGCCGAATCTGTTCATCAGTCTTGGCCCTGGGATGGCCCGGGCGCACCGCATCACACATGGTGTGGGTGATTGCAACGGGACGTTCTGAAAATGCGATCCCGTCCAGGGTAGTTTGGCGACCGCAATGGGATAGATCGATAAGCACTCCCAGCTCATTCATTCTCCCCACCACCTCAACACCGAAATCCGACAAACCTGCATTGGTGCGCTCCAGGCAGCCGTCACCAACGAGATTGCGAAAGTTATAGGTGAGTTGGAAAGCTCGCATACCCAGGGCATGAAGGGCGTCAATGTTGGACAACTCCCCCTCGAGCATAGTGCTGTCCTGGAAGTTCATGAGCACGGCGGTGCGACCGCTGTTCTTGGCTTGCAGAAAATCATCCGCACGCAATGCCAGGGTCAGATGATCGTCGTGCTCTTCGATGCGCGTCTGCCACTCCACCAAGGCATCAATGGCGGTTTGCAGGTCTTTGCGCGGTAAAGATTCGATGATCCCCGAATAGTTAGCGGCGCGAAGGGCCGAAAACACTTCCTCACCCCAGTCGCGACCAAAACTCAACGCATCGATAACAAGCATGTCATCGTAGGGTTTTGAATCTTCGGCGAAGAGACGACCTGTGGTGGTAACGGACGCGGTGGCTGCGGCCATAGTCGCCGCGTGCTGTATGAATTGGCGACGGGGAATGCTTGTAGCCATGATGGGAACCTCCTGCGGGTATTCCCATTGTCTCCGTTTCCCGTCGCCACAGCGAGTCTTGGTAATAAGCACCAAACCCACAGCAGGAATTGAACGCTAAAAACCAGGATCGCGAAAAACCGCCTCACCACCGAGGAGCGTTAATAGAACCCGGGTTCGACCGATATCCTCGATGGGCACGGCAAAGATATCCTGATCAAGGACCACCAAATCGGCATACTTTCCTACCTCAAGGCTCCCAGTGCGCTCTTCGGAGCGCATGAGATAGGCCGCATCAATGGTGTAAGCGCGCAGCGCAGCCTCAAGACTGGGCAAACTCTGCTCCGCCCGAAGGAGCGAGTTTTGCATACCGACAAAAGGCGATAAGCTGCTAACGTCCCAATCGCTGCTTAAGGTAATTCGCGCACCGGTGTCGTAAATCTCACGGACGGGAAGATAGCCGTCTGCGGACTCCCCCGGAGCGGGCAATACGAAGTCTCCCGCAAGCTGGAAATCCGCAATCACACCGAGTTCGGCGAAGCGTTCTATATCGGCCTCCGCTACTTCTTCCACATGGGTGAGCCGATGCCGCCGATCGACGCCGGCGCCGTTGCGAGCGATCACTTCCTCAATGGCGTTCAACGACTCCCGAACCCCTCGATCGCCGATAGCGTGAATATGCGCATCGAAGCCAGCGCTCTCCAGGGCCTGAACGTAGCGCGTGAGTCGTTGCTCATCGAAGTAGTTAAGATCGCGGTGATCCGGCGACACGGGAAAAGGAAGGCGGTCCGCCAGGGCATAGGGCTCCAAGGTCGCGGCCGTTTCGTTCAGGTGAATACCGTCGCTATAAAACTTGACCTGGGACACACGCAACAACGCTTCCGGGTCATTGGCATAGAGCGAAATCAGACGCTCGATCTGATCGTCATCGCTTTCCCCTGGCCCCAGGGTCGGATAGGCCCACAAGCCCAGAATCGTGCGGGCGGTCAGGGTGCCGGCTTCCTCAGCGCGACGCCATACGTCCAGATAACCCCGCCGTGTATAGACACGGGCATTCACCATGGAGGTGATTCCGTTGCGAGCAATACGCTCCAAAGCCCAAAGCAACCCCTCGTAGTGCAGCTCTCGAAGTTGATCCGTGGGCGGCAGAAATGCCAGCTCGTAAACCAGGTCACCGGCATTATCTAAAAGGAGCCCCGTCGGATCACCGTTGCGGTCGCGGGCAATCACACCGCCTACGGGATCGGGGGTATAGCGATCGATACCCGCAAGCTGCAGGGCTGCCGTATTGACCCATACGGAGTGCGAGGTTTCCTCGATAAAGGCTACCGGGGTATTGGGCAGAGCGTCATCAAGAATGTCGACGGGGCGGACTCCGTCCGGCAAGTCCAGTAGTTGGACTATCGAATGACCAAATCCCAGCACCCAGTCTATATTTCCCCGCTGCCGCGGTGCGCAGCTGAGAAGAAATGCCTGGAATTCCTCCGAGAGGAGGTCCGCTTCGGAATCCGTCGCACAGGTACCAGCCACGAAGGAGCCCGCTTCGAGAGGATGGAGGTGCACATCGTGCAGGCCGGGCAGCACCGTACGACCCTCGAGATCGATAACTGCTGTGTCTGCACCGATGTAGTCTTCCACGGCCTCGGAGCTGCCGACGAATAAGACCCGACCTTGACGAATCGCCAGCGCCGAAACAACGCTCATCGCCCGGTCCACAAGATGGATGGATCCGTCACGCAATACTAGATCGGCGGCCTGCGTTTCCGTGGTTGGCTCAATGGGTGAAGAAGCACCTTGCCCGTCGCCACCGCCACCACCACAGGCCGTCTGCGCGAAGCATAGAAACAGCGGCCCGAGAACCGTTAAGAACATGCGCAGTCCAGGCAACACGAGTCTCCCTTGGTGGTGAAATCACGCGGGCAATTCCTGGATCAAGGTCTGCAAGACTTTTCAGGAAGCCGCGCGTAAAGCGATGTTCAGCTTAGTCCACTAGCACCGAGTGATCTGCTGAAAGATTTTCGCCCCATGGATGAGTTGCGCTCATGGATAAAGGGCATCTTTGAACATACCGAAACCGATGCCCGGCCTCTGGTTCGAATACGGATCGAAGGTGCCGGCACAGGCTCAGGAAACAACTTACGGAAACGTCTTTAAGGTTCTCATGCCTGGTAGGAATCGCCGATGAGTTCGCAAAGTGTGTCGAAAACACCCTGGGAAGGGTTTTCCTTGGGAAACACGGCAAACCAATTCAGATGAAGACCGGCACGAGTCAGAACGCAGGCCGTTACTCCGTCGTGCGCCTCCCGCTGCTGGTTTATCCATCGAGTGAGGATGGTGCAGCCCACCCTCGCCGCCACAAGTTCCGGGATCGCCCCGGTAAAGCCAACCTGTATTACCCGACCGGGATAGCCTCCACCAGCCTGAAAAAACAGTTCGTACTCGCGATTTCGCTCGGGCACGGTACTGTTCGTAATGTAGGTCTGATCGACAAAGTCCGCGGCGGTCAGGTATGCCTTTGCGGCCAGAGGATGGGCCGTAGGAAACAGGGCCACAAATTCATCGCGAAACAGCCTCCGCGCCACGAAGCGCTTGCGGTCAATTTTCAGCGTCTGCTGTGGCGTGGCCACGAGAACAAAGTCCACGTCATCCCGTTGCAGCATCTCCAGAGGATCCGTGCCCTCCTGGGTGAGGATATCCAGGGTGTGTCCTGGGGCATAAGCTTCAAAGGCCGTTACGGCAGCGGGTATCCAGGCGTGGGAGGCGTAGGTAGGCATACCCACGCGGATACTTCGGCCTGGTGACTCGGGCAAGCGGGCCAACTCAGCTTCCACGGAAGCCACGGTACGCAGCACCTGTCCTGCGCACTCCAACAGTAAGGTCCCCGCTGCCGTGGGGGCGAAAGATCGCCCGCGTTTTAGAAACAAGGGCATGCCCACGGCCTCTTCGGCATTCCGCAGGCGGTTACTCAAGGCCGGTTGACTGATGTTGAGAAGATCCGCGGCGCGCGTCAGGGAGTCGGTGGAGGCTATGGCGTGCATCATCATCAAATGCTTGAGAGTTATGCGCGAACTATAAACATTCATGAAACTTTGCTTTTTTCTAAATTAATTCAATTTTATCAAAGCTTGCCGTGCCGCTAAACTTCTTCCAAAAGCAGCTTCCGAGGCGCCCATGAGCAAGCTCGCAGCGTTTAACTTCCAGGCCTGGATCGACGAGCACCGCCACCTTCTAAAACCTCCGGTGGGCAATCAGCAGATCTGGGAAGACACCGGCATGATGGTGACCGTCGTTGGCGGACCAAACCAACGCACGGATTTCCATGACGACCCTGTTGAAGAGTTCTTCTATCAACTGGAGGGCGACATGGTGCTAAAAATCTACGACGGCGGTGAGTTCTACGACGTGCATATTCGCGAGGGCGATATTTTCTTTTTACCGCCCCACGTGCGTCACTCTCCCCAGCGCCCGGTCGCGGGAAGCGTCGGCCTGGTCATTGAGCCTGCTCGTCCCGAGGGCGCCAAAGACGCCTTCGAGTGGTACTGCTTCGCCTGCGGTGACCTGGTCCATCGCGTGGAGGTCCAGCTCAAATCCATCGTTCGCGATCTCCCTCCCCTTTACGAAGGCTTCTACGGCAACGACGAAAGCCGCACCTGTCCTTCCTGTGGTGCTTACCACCCGGGAAAAGAGCCGCCCACGGGCTGGGTTCCCTCGCTGACCTAAGGAAAAGAAATGACAAGCAAGGCACTGGCCGAACAGGCCGCAATAAAGGATGCCCAGGATCCTCTCGCGCCCCTGCGTGACGAGTTTTATTTCCCCGAGCTAGGTACGGCGGAACTGGCCTACTTCAGCGGCCACTCGCTCGGTCTGCAACCGAAAAATATCGGCGCCGCCGTAAACGCCGAACTTAAGGAATGGGCCCGCTACGGGGTCGAGGGTCATTTTCACGCAGACAAACCCTGGTACAGCTACCACGAAGAGCTGACCCCCGCGATGGCGGAAATTGTCGGCGGCAAGAACTCCGAAGTCGTGTGCATGAATTCCCTGACGACAAATCTGCACCTCCTCTTCGTATCCTTCTATCGACCCAACGCGCAGCGCTACAAGATCATCAGTGAAGCGCGTATGTTTCCGTCGGATCGCTATCTTTTGGAAACTCAGGCGCGTTTTCACGGCTTTGATCCCGAGGACGCCATTATCGAAATTGGCCCCCGGGAGGGCGAGTGGCTTATCGATGAGGAGGATATCCTCGAAGCGATCGCGACCCACGGAGATCAACTGGCTCTGGTGTTTTTCGGCGGCGTTAACTACATCACCGGTCAGCGCTTCGACATGGCCCGGCTAACCCAGGCCGCTCACGCCGTGGGTGCTATCGCGGGCTTCGATCTGGCCCACGGAGCGGGCAACATACCTTTGGAACTCAACGCCTGGGATGTCGACTTTGCCGCCTGGTGTTCCTACAAATACTTGAACTCCGGCCCTGGGAATGTTGGCGGCGTGTTCGTCCACGAGCGCCATGGACAGAGCTTTGACCTACCCCGTTTCGGCGGCTGGTGGGGGCACGACAAAGTGTCCCGCTTCCAGATGAAAAGTGGCTTCAAGCCCATGGAAGGTGCCGAGGGTTGGCAGCTCAGCAACGCACCGATCTTGGGTATGGCGGCGATGAAAGCCTCCCTGGATGTGTTCCACAGGGTTGGCATGACCGCCCTGCGGGCCAAGAGCGAAACCTTAACGGCTTTCCTTGAACAGGTGATCGATACCCTCGCCGAGGAGCATCCGAACGCCGGGCTACGCCTTATCTCGTCCCGCGACACGGCACGGCGAGGGGCACAGCTGTCCATAGAAGTTAGCGCCTATGATCGCCAGCTATTTGAGAGCCTGATCGCCGCTGGCGTAATCGCTGATTTTCGCGAACCAAACATCATCCGCATCGCACCGGTACCGCTCTACAACAACTGTGCGGATATCGTTACCTTTTATCGGGTCATGAGCACCCTATTGTCTGGAGATTGATGCTATGACAGCTAAAACCGTCACCGTAATTGGCGCTGGCCCCGTAGGCACCTTACTGGCCATATCCCTCGCCAATAAAGGCTACCGCGTCGGCGTTTACGAGGGACGGCCGGATTCACGAAAAACGGATATCTATCAGGGTAAGTCCATCAACATAGCTTTGTCGGATCGCGGCTGGTCGTCCCTGGAAAAACTGGGCGTGGTGGACGCCGCTAAAACTTCCGCCATACCTATGTATCAGAGGGCGATTCACAACCTCGACGGCAGCCAGAGCGCCATACCCTACGGACGGGACGACGAAGCAATCTGGTCCGTGTCCCGAGCGGGTATCAACCACAGTCTCCTCGATATCGCCGAAGCCCACCCTGCTATCACCCTACATTTCCAGCACCGTTTGATCGGCATCGACCTTGAAACCGCCGAGGCGCGCTTTCAAATCGACAGCGGTGATGAAATCCAGGTGCAGGCCGATCTCGCCTTTGGTGCCGACGGCGCCAACTCCCGGGTACGTCGTACAGCACACGAGTTTCCCCGCTTCAGCTACAGCCAAAGCTACATGGAGCAGTGCTACATCGAGCTAAACATCGCCCCCAACGAGGATGGCAGCTGCAAGCTTGATCCCCATGCCCTGCATATCTGGCCGCGCAAGGACTTCATGCTCATCGCTCTGGCCAACCCCGATGGCAGCCTTACCTGCACACTCTTCATGAACTTTCGTGGTGAGCCCTCCTTCGAATCTCTCCGAGACGAGAACGCCGTGCAGGCCTTTTTCGAAGAGTATTTCCCTTCAGCCCTGGGGCTTCTGGAAAACCCTGTGGAGACCTTCCTATCCCGGGAGCCCGCGCCCCTGTTCCTGGTTCAGGTTTTCCCCTGGTCTTTCAGCGACAAGGTGGCCCTCATCGGAGACGCAGCCCACGCTATCGTGCCCTTCTACGGCCAGGGTATGAACTGCGGCTTTGAGGACTGTGCGACCCTCGATAGCTTGATCGAAGAACATAATCACGACTGGCCACAGATTTTCAAAGCCTACGAAAACCAGCGCAAACCCAACGCCGATGCCATCGCGGAGCTCTCCAAACGCAACTTTGTTGAGATGAGCGATCTGTCCGGGGACCCGATGTTTCAATTGCGCAAAAAGATTGAAGCCAAGTTCTCCGAACGCTTCCCAGAGCTTTGGAAGCCGCTCTACTCCATGGTCACCTTCTCCGCCGACCTCCCCTATGCGGAAGCACTCCGACTCGGCGATCGCCAGGAGCAGGTTATGGATCAAATCATGGCCCTACCCCACATCGAAAGAGACTGGAATGAGGAGCAGGTGATGAATCAGCTCCGCGATCTCGCCACCGCTTCCCTTGGGGCCGCAGCATGAGCAGCCCTGAGCAGAATTACCGGTCCCTGGAGGACGGCATCCACACGGATCTCAAGGATCGGATGAGCTACGGGAACTACCTGCAGCTACCGCAGATTCTCGGTGCTCAGCGCAAGCTCTCGGAAGAGCACGACGAGATGCTGTTTATCATCATCCATCAGGCGAGCGAACTGTGGCTAAAGCTGGCCGGTCATGAACTGGAAGCCGCCATCGACAACATAGAAAACGACGATTTCCCCCAGGCGTTCAAAGTAATAGCCCGGGTAAAACTCATCCTCTCCCAGTTGGCACAATCGTGGTCGATCCTTTCAACTATGACGCCGGCGGACTATCTGAAGTTTCGCGACGCCCTGGGGCCCGCATCGGGCTTCCAGTCCTACTCCTATCGCAAGTTGGAGTTTCTCCTGGGCAACAAAAACGCCGCCCTGGTGAAGGTTCACGCTCACGACCAAGCGGTGCACCGCGAGCTCACCCGCGTCCTTGGGGAGCCCAGCTTGTATGATCGAGTGCTGCGAAAACTGTCCGGTGCCGGCTTCGCCATTTCCGCGGATAAGCTGGAACGAGACTTCTCCCAGCCTTATGAAGCCGACGATTCCGTAAGCAAGGCCTGGTTGGCGATTTACCAGGATCCCGAGCGCTACTTCGCGTTCTACGAGCTCGCCGAGAAGCTAGTCGATGTGGAGGATGCCTTTCAGAACTGGCGTTTCAAACACATGTATACGGTGCAGCGCATCATCGGCAATCGTCGCGGCACCGGTGGCTCCAGCGGCGTACCCTTTCTCAAACGCGCGCTGGACATCAGCTTCTTTCCCGAACTCTTCGCTATCCGCACGGAGCTCTAACGGCGGGTCGGTGCCGAGGTGTAAAAGGCCCCGTCGCAGGGCCGCAACAGAGCCGCGGCGAAAACCCTAGGCGGAGAGAGGCCGCAGCACGGCTCTGACAGGACTGGCGTCCGCCCCCTGGATACGCAACGGCAAGGCAATCAACTCGTACCTCCCGGGGGCCACGTGATCGAGAACCAGTCCTTCGAGAATTGCCATGTCATGACCATGGACGGCGTGATGGGCATCCAGAGTCTTTGAATCTTGCGGATCGATGGACGGCGCGTCAGTTCCAATCAAGCGGCAACCCGCCGCGCCCAGTTTGTCGATCAACGACGAGGATATCGCGCGGAAAGACTCCGGCCAGGACTCAAGAGGAAAACGCCTAAAGGTTCGCAACAGCACGCGCTCGGGTACGGAATCGTAAGCTTCGATAGCGGCCCACACCTCCTCTACTTCCACTGCCGCTCCTTCACCAGACGCTGGGATGACGAGACAAGGTCCTAGATAGGGCAGCAAACTTCGCCCCGCTACATCATCCGCAGAAGAGTCGTAATGGGAGTGGGCATCGGCGTGCGTTCCCGTGTGGGTCGATAGGGTCAGCTTCGAGACGCGCACGGGGCAGTGCTCATCGATGGTCCAGGTCTCTTCGATTTCGAAGGGCGTGTCTCCCGGCCAAACGGGAATCGCCGGATGTACGGGCTGGGTGATGTCGATGAGATCGCCAGCGTCACTCATAGGTCGACTCCAGATCGCCTCAAACGATTTCCATGCTGTGGGAAACGTTTTTAACGATCATATAGTTGTGCAGACCTTCAGAGCCGCCTTCGCGACCGTATCCGCTGGCTTTGACGCCACCGAAGGGCGTCTCCGGGAGAGAAGCTTCGAGCGTATTGATAGACACATTGCCCGCCTCCAATTCCTCGGCCAGCAGATCCGCATAGTCCGCTCGATTGGTGAATCCATAGGCGGCCAGGCCATAGGGCACCCCATTGGCTCTGGCGATACCGTCTTCGATGGAACTCACGGAATTAAGGATGGCCAGGGGACCGAACGGCTCTTCCTGCATCACGCGAGCCGTATCCGGGACATTACACAGCACCGTTGGGGCAAAGAAGTAGCCCTTATCGCCCACTCGGGAACCACCGGTGCACAGCTCCGCACCTTTGGCCACCGCATCCTCCACCAACTCCGCCAGGGCGATAGGCCTTCGTTCGTTGGCCAGAGGCCCCATCTCTACGCCTTCTTCGAATCCGTTACCCACACGCGTGGCGGCGGCCCGCGCGACAAATGCCGCGCAGTACTCATCGAAGATACTCTCGTGGATAAAGAACCGCGTTGGCGATGTACAGACCTGTCCGGCGTTGCGCATTTTTCTTTCTGCACCGCTAATGGCTGCGGCCTGCACATCCGTATCCTCGCAGACGATAACGGGAGCATGACCGCCCAATTCCATAAGCACCGGCGTCATGGATTGGGAGGCGAGAGACGTCAGATGCCGGCCAACAGCGGTAGACCCGGTAAACGCAACCAAACGGACCGAGTCTTGACGAATGAGATAGGTGGAAATATCCGCCGGAGTACCAAAGACCAGATTCAGGACTCCCGGCGGCAAGCCCGCATCGTGGAAGGCCCGGGCGATATGCAACGCCCCCGCAGGAGTCTCTTCCGCCGCCTTGAGAATGATTGAGCATCCCGAGGCGAGAGCACCGGCAACCTTGCGGCTAGGCTGACTCATGGGAAAGTTCCACGGCGAAAAGGCCGCTACCGTGCCGACCGGTTGATGGTGGACCAGATACCGAATCCCCGGAGCACTGGGAATAACCCGGCCGTAGGTGCGCACCGCTTCACCGGCATCCCATTCGAAGAATTCACAACCGCGGATCACCTCCAGCATTGCCTGGGGCAGGGGTTTACCGTGTTCGGCCGTGATAGCGTGGGCAATCTCCGCCTGTCGCTCGCGCATAAGGGCCGACGCCCGGTAGATAATCCGGGCCCGCTCGGCCGGCGGCGTCTTACGCCATACCTTGAAACCACGCTCTGCAGCTTCCAAAGCGTCATCAAGGTCTCGCTCCCTGGCGTGGGGTAAGGCTCCCAGAACTTCGCCGGTCGCGGGATTAATCACCGGCGCAGAATTTTCCGTGCTTCGCCAGCGACCATCGATATAGAGTTTCAATTCGGGATAGCTATACATACTGCTCTCATGGATCATGGCTCGCTCCGACGAGTCTGCAAGGAACCGTGTTCAAGGTTGGAAAATCCCGGGTAGTTATCGAGCGATGGAGCGGAGCTTCGCCGCGTCACCATCGATGGTATCCCGGGTATTAGAGGTAACACGCCTCAGGGCGTGCACGAAGGCGCTGGCCGCCGGGGACAGAAAATCGAGCCCGCGGTGCGTGATGCCCACGGGGCCTTTGCCGAAAGGCACTTCCCAATCTAGGGCCGCCAGATCGCCATGGAGAATGTCGCTGGCAAACACATGCTCAGGAAACAGTCCGATAAGGTTTCCTTTGGACAAGAGCGCCCGGTTGGTTAGGTAGGCCACGGACTCCAGCACCGCCGGGGGTGCGTAGCTGTCCTGACTATTGAAATACTGGTCGATCTGCGAGCGTAGCGCCGTCTCCGGAGGCGGCAGTATCCAGCCGTGGTCACGAAGCTGTTCAAAGCTGAGCTTACGTCTGCGCGCCAGGGGATTGTGCTTACCCGTTACCGCGAGGA
The DNA here is from genome assembly GCA_002428935.1 of Halieaceae bacterium UBA6060. Lineage (GTDB taxonomy): Bacteria > Pseudomonadota > Gammaproteobacteria > Pseudomonadales > Halieaceae > Congregibacter. Next base: position 34,805 of record DIYG01000038.1, on the reverse strand, counting down.
TTTTCTCCTCAAAGAGCTGCTCCTGCACCAGACCCGCGGCTAGACGATAGGTTGGTAAGCGCCCCACGATCATGTCCAGTTCCCCGGACATGAGCGCCGGCGTCAATACAGAGTTGGTACCCTCGATGATCTTGATGGCGACCTTGGGTCGCTCCCGCATGAGGACCTCGATAGCCGACGGCAACAGATCCGGCGTGGCGGCCAGCAGCGTACCGACCACCACTCTACCGATGCTCCCCTCGGTGAGATCGTCGAGCTCCTGAGCCACATTGGACACCTGCGCGAGAATCAGTTTGCCGTGGCGGATAAGCGTGTCTCCGCACTCCGTGGGGATAACACCGCGATTAGTCCGCTCGAACAATTTGACCTCGAAATCCAGTTCCAGGTCGCGAATCATCTTCGTTGCTGCGGGCTGGGATATGTGCAGCTCCCGCGCCGCGCCCTGAATGCTGCCATAGCGCGTTACCGCATCCAGGAGACGCAGTTGCTTGAGCTTCAAACGGGTCATGGCCCGATCGATAATGCGAGATTGTCTAGCCACGGCTATGCACCTCTAGAAACGGATACATTCCGTTTCCTGCTCCAAACTGCTGATGACGCTCATCGCCGCCAGCGCTGAACTCTTGGGGTTGTCCGGAACGGTTCGCCCAAGAATTCGGAAAGAGAAATTGCCGAAATCACCGCTGGCTTCAATCTCGTGAACGTTTTCCTGAAGATCCGCGTCCGCGATCAGTTCAACCCGCGTATCGTCAAAGCCGATGCCCGCCAGGGCCACGGCGGCGGCCACGTTGGCGTTTTTTGGATAAGCCGTGGCGGCTTCCCGGGCTGAGCCGCTGAAGTGCGTGGCCTTGCCCGTGGTTAATGCATCGAGGTCTAGCACTTTTTCGGCGGGTGTGCCCTTCCAACTCAGGGCCGGTTTGCGGCCGAGATAGGTCACTTCTTTAAGGCCACCCACGCGAGCCGCTCGCAGGCAGTCCAAAGCGCCAATGGCGCCACTCACCAGATGGAGCTGTGCATCGCCCTCCTTCGCCGCCTGGAGAAGGCTATGGTGGAGCTCCTCGTCCGCAAGGGCACCGATAGATACCGTTGTGAGATCGATACCCCGTCGCAAGATTGCCACGCCGTAAGCCTTGAGAGCTTCGTGGCCTGCGCAGTCGATCATGTGGTCGATGTTTGTCGGGAGTTCTGAAACCTGGGAAACGCAGGAAGCGGCGGGCTCGTATTCCAGCAGCTTGGCCGTGTTGTGCCTCGCAACCACCGTAATGGTGTGGCCCCGCTCCAGCACTTTTTTACAGACGTACTTGCCGATGGCACCGGCACCGATGATTCCAATGTTCATACGCTCTCCCGTCTGCATTAAGATTAGCGTATACCAGACTCATTTAGATATTCGATAACGTTATATCAAGTTTCGACCTCTAAGCGAAGCTCTGGCGTACCGTAATACCTGGATTCAGCTAATCAGGGAAAGAAGTGGCTCATGGGCAAGTATGCGAAAGAAGATGCCAAGGCCTACGCCAAGGAGCACATGACGGGAATCTGGGCCGCCGCCCTCAATCCCTTCGCCGACGATTTGTCTCTCGATGAGGCGGGCCTGCGCAGGAACATTCGTCATTGGATAGACGACCTCGGCATTGCCGGCTTGTTCATCGCGGGCAAGCAAGGCGAGTTCTTTTCCATGAGCATCGAGGAGCGAAAACGCAACTTCGAGATTGCTGTGGATGAGTGCAATGGCCAGGCGGGCGTTATCGTTTCCGTATCGGATCAGAACTTTGACGTGGTCCGAGAACTAGCCCAGCACGCCCAGGACTGCGGCGCAGATTATGTCGTCGTTCATGCTCCGGTGCTCAGTTTTGTCCACGATCGCGGTGAAGTGCTCTACCAGTACTACAAATCCCTGTGCGACCGCCTGGATATCGGTATTGCCATGTGGAGCCACCCGGATTCGGGCTATCTCATGCAACCCGAGGAGTGCGCCCGCATTGCGAAGCTTCCCAATATCGTGGCCATCAAGTACTCCGTGCCCCGGGACATGTATGTGCGCCTGAGCCATATGGTGGGCGACAAAATTCAAGTGTCCACCTCGGCGGAAGACGAATGGCTCGACAACATCGAAGAGTTGGGCTGGAAGCTCTATCTGTGTTCCTCGCCTCCCTACCACCTGCAAACGAAGAGCGATCAACGCATGCGGGAATATACGGAGCTGGCCTTTGCCGGCAAGTTCGCCGAGGCCCGCGTGGTTCGGGACAGCCTGGAGCCTGTCCGTGAAGCGATGCGCACATCTCGTCCAGCAGATAAACCGCAGGCCTTCGGCAAGTACTGGCAGGAACTCCTCGGTCAGTGCGGCGGTCACGTGCGCCCACCCATGCTCGAATTGACGGACAGGGAAAAAGCCATCATCGACGAGGCGTTTGCCCAGTGCGGGCTACGCTTGTAAGCCGCCTTACATCTCAAACATCACATCTCTAACATCAAGTCTCTAGCATCAAATCTCTAGCATCGCTCCGCAGACGGGTCGTGGAGGCCCGTCAAAGCTCCCAGGATAGATCCACAAACGCGCATCGCCTATCAAACTGCTCTATGGACACCCGCGCCTGCGCAAGAACCCTCTTCCGTGATACAGGCCCTTCCTGGCGTAAACGGAAGGGATAACCCAGCTCCACGTATCGCTCAAAGTGCATCTCGCCATCCACAACGGTAAGCGTCGGCGTGCGGACGAGCAGTGCCAGGAATTGCCGAGCGGCGTCCGCAAGGTGGGTGGCGTTAACGTGGTCACCGGAACCATCGTGATAGGGATGGAGCGGCGGAAAGCCGTTTTCCGCCGTGACCAATGCCTGGGCACAGGCTTCCGGGCCCGGTTCGAGCACGGATACTAAAACCTCCGCTGAAGTGCCCACACCAACGGCCGAGGCATCGATAAAGGCGAATTCCGCAAGATCCATTTCGGGGCCAAGCTCACGCTTTTGCCCCTGGCGCCAGGCCGCGAAATCCCGATTGCGAAATACAACGCCCTCACCGTACAACCGGTACACCAGGGCGTCATCCCGATCGTACAAGTTGACGTCGTAGGTGACGGAGTCCTCATCGGGAGGAGGCTTCGCAACACCCCGCACCGCGGGACCAACATTGCGAGCGCCGCATTTCCATCCGGTGTTCGTCAAGGCCGTCCATTGCCCCGGTGCGTACCGTTCTCTGAAGATCGCCGGTTCGTGGGCGACATAAAAATTCAGCGTCTGCACCACAATTGGATCAAAGGGATGTAATCGCAGCCATGGCCACGACTGAGCATCCTGGGAACAGGCGAAGCTAAGGGAACCATCGTTCCCCACCACATAAGAATGGGTATAGGACTTTGGGGTCATCATCCAAGCCTTGCAAAACCCCGCCCGTCGCACAAGCTTCTCGCGTACCGCCAGGGGCGGAATTTCAGCGTTGAGCGACCCATGAACCTTGGACGGAACAACTTTAAGCCCCACCCGGGGCAAGCCAGGGCCTTCCTTAGCCGGTATGCTTAGCTCCGCAGTGACAGGAAAGGAGAACTCCATGTCGCCGGAGGAGCTTGTCTTCGAGCAAATACACATTGATGTCGCTCGCAATTCCACCGATGACTTCAACCCGTTTCACGACCCCTTGCGATGGAACACCATCGCGGGCAATCCCTTTCCCGCGCCCATTGCCCTGGGGTTTCAGTTGGAGTTTCTCGCCAGTGATCGGATCATGCAGCGCCGGGCGGACGAGGGCATTGGCGGTGGCGGTTGTGGTGGAGAGGGCCTGGGATTTCGCAACTTCGATTTTAACTTTGCGGGCGCTCTCGCTGCGGGCGAAGCCTTCGAGATCGATGTGCGTAAAACCGTAGACAAGACTCCCCAGGGCGGGAGCATCTCCAACCGGGTTGCCGTGAGAAAGGCAAACGGCACACCGGTGCTGATCGGAGTTCAAAGCCACAGCACCAGGCCCCGGGTCCAGACGGAGATAGACCTGGATCTGTCCATCGCCTTGGACAAACAAGCTGATCGTAGCTTTGTCGACGGTAGCGAGCTGTTTTTCAAGCGTAAGTATCTGAATACCAGCAACGCAAAGAACTTCGCCCTTGGTGCCCTGTGTCGACAACACGACTACGTGGACGAACTTGCGGAACGGGTTCACTTCTCCCCTTTGTTTACCGCGTCTTTGATTTCCTGCGCGCTCCTTGAGCGAGGCACGGTGCAAGGCCACAACTTCGAGGTGGAGCCGATGGTCTATACCAGCCATCAAATCTCCGTGGACTTGTCCGTCCAAAACCAACTGAGCAGTAATGACGCGCTACATCTGTTGGTGAGCCCTCCAAGCCGCATACAACCGGGTAAAGGCCTGGGCCGAGCCTGCGTCGAGCAACAGCTGTTTTTATGCAGCGCGCTGACGGAGGAAGGCAAGCTTCTATTCCAGGCTCAGGTTCAACTGGCACCCCTTACGGCGCTCAGCGGTCTTCGCTCAGACTCGGGCTCGGGCTCGGGCTCGGGCTAGCCCTCCTCAAGACCTGATCCAAATCAACATGAAGTGATTTTTTCGGAAGAAAGCTCTACGTGTCGGTATAGTGCGAGGCGGCGCAGATGTTTAGCCGCACCTATCTTCCCTTTCTCGATCGGAAAAGCTCATGATGGAACCCCCTACGGAACCCCCCTTGGTGCCCCCATCGGACCAGCAAGCCCAGACCACGCAGCCTGTGGCGCATCAGTTGCGCTTCGAAGGCAAGGCCGGGGAGTTCTTCGGTATTTGGATCGTAAACATCATCCTCAGCGTCCTCACCTTGGGCATTTACTCCGCCTGGGCCAAGGTTCGCACCATGCGCTATTTCTACGGCAACACCTATCTTGATGACTCGGCCTTTGAATACACCGCAGAACCCCTGAAGATTCTCAAAGGTCGTGCCCTCGCCGTGGGGCTGTTGATCGCTCTCCAGGCGGGCAGCGCTGTTTCACCCGCCCTCGCCAACTACTTTGTTATGGGTGTTGCCCTGCTCTTCCCCGCCCTGATGATTATGGCCCTGCGCTTTCGCATGTATCACACGCGATGGCGCGGCATCCGTTTTGGTTTCCAGCCGGATTTCCGCAACGCCTATCTCTTGTTCATTCCCTTGATCGTTTACGCCCTTGTCCTCGGGCTCGCATCGAGTTTCCTACCCACGGAGGTAGACCCCGAACAGGCTCCCACGGAGGAGATGATGTGGGCGACCTGGGCCATGTTCGGCGCCATGATCCTGGTGATGTTGATGTTTCCCTGGTGGCACAACCGCTACTACGGGTTTTTAGGCAACCGAACACGCTATGGCAAGCACCCGTTTTCCTATAGCGACGGAGCCTGGCGTTTCTACGTCATCTACTTCATCGGCGCCCTTATCATGGGAAGCGGTATTCTCTCGATAATTTCTCTGTCGGCCCTGTACCCCGAGGGCAATCCCCCGGAGGCTGTGGGAGTGAGCGCCGTGCTGGTGACGATGACTGCCTACGCGGCGGCCATGGCCTACGTGCTAACGGCCAGGACTAATCTTGTCTACAGCCGACTCAGCGTCGATGACGTTAAGCTGCGCAGTGAGCTGCGCTTCCCCCGCATGTGCTTTCTCTATGTCACCAATACCCTGGCCATCATCCTGACGCTGGGGCTGGCCATCCCCTGGGCAAAGATTCGCATGGCGCGCTACCGCGCGGAAACCTTTACGGTGCGCACCGCCACTCTCGATGGATTCCTTGCGACCGCCGCCGACGAGGAGGCCGCCGTCGCCGAAGAGATTTCCGATGTGTTTGCCTGGGACTTCGGTCTTTGACCGACACCGGTCTCAAAGGGCATCTCTACCAGGCGCAGAGTTCTAGCCGCAGCCCCGGCGTACTTCATGTGGACGACCGGGGAGCGCTCTTCGTCAACGGCGAGGAGCAATCCTGTGGGACGTTAACGGAGCTACGGATACCACCCCGGGTCGGCAATAGCGCTCGCTTTATTCCTCTGCCGGATGGCCGTGGTTTCGAAACTAGCGACAACGAACAACTCGACGCCCTGTTGCAACAACACGGCGGCGGGCCGTCCACCCGCCCCCACCACCTGGAGAAGAGCCTCAAATTCATCGCATTTTCCGTCCTAGGGACGATGGCGGTGGTTTACCTCCTGGTTACCCTCGGAATTCCCGCCGCCGCCGATTACGGCGCCCGTCATGTGCCCCAGGAGATTCGCATGGAAATCGGCGCGGCAACCCTGAAGCAATTGGATCAGCAATGGCTGACACCGTCGACCCTGCCTCAAAGTCGTCAGGAAGAGTTACAGGATCTGTTTCAGGACTTACTGAGAGACATTACCAGCCCCCTCCGCCAACCCCTTGTCTTTCGCGCTGGCAACGTGATCGGAGCCAACGCGCTGGCCCTTCCCGATGGAACGATTGTTGTTACCGATGAACTCATCGATCTTGCGGAAAACGATCTGCAGATCGCCGCCGTGCTCCTCCATGAGCTAGGTCACGTGGAAGCGGACCACGGTTTACGCAGTGTCCTGCGCCAAGCTGGACTGTCCTTGTTCGTGCTTCTGGCCGCCGGCGATATCGCTACCACCAGTTCCCTCATCATCATGGTCCCTACCGCATTACTATCTCTGCAGTACTCCCGGGATTTCGAACGCGAAGCCGACGAATTTGCTCTGGAAAAAATGCTCGCACTCAAGTTAGATCCTCTAGCCTTCGCCACGATGATGCGACTCATGGATGCATCCCTAAAGGGACAAGAGGAAGGACAACAGGAAGGACAACAGGAAGGACAACAGGAAGGACAAGACGATGATGAAGAATCCGGCATATGGTCTTACCTCTCCTCCCATCCAGCGACCCCAGAGCGTATAAAGCTGTTTGAAGACGCCCGCGAACCCTGAGTGGAGCGTATTCCCTCGCTTAGTCCTCAACGGCGCAACGCTAGCTTTGGGGCGGGAGGGCGAAGGAAACTCCTGTATCGTTGGCTTTTGATCCAACGAGTGCAAGGAGCCCCTATGCAATCCGCTCATAGCTGTCTTTCCGCCCTGGCCACAGTGCTCCTGTGTTTATCTCCGGCCCCGTCCAAGGCTGAGATCATCAAGGACATGCCCGATGCCATCGTCTGCTCCGTGAAAGACCCCACGGGACTCCTTCCCTGGGAACAACTCGTGTACTACGTAAGCGCTCATATGGTTGATGGAGAAACCTTGTACAAAACCCTAACCTCGGACCCAGTGGTCTTGCTGGTGAGTGACAGCGGCATCGTCAACGGTCCAAACCTCGCTGACTGTGATGGTCGTAGCATCCAATCCCTATACGACGAGGGCCGAGCCTTTAACCTCACCCCACCGGGTAGGGGCGCCGCCGCCGGCTAGAGAGGAGTTCCAGCTCAAGACGCCGGCCATTCTAAAAATGGTCATCCCACACTGTTAGCCACTTTTTTAGCTATTGGCTAACAGCGCTTACACCATCTATGAGCTCTCGAAGCCCGGGCGCCGATGAACTCCTGGGAAAACCCTCGGTCGAAGCTCAGCAACACATGGGTTACGACATCAACCCTAAGGGATGAGGTGATTCCAATAGCTCCATCCCCTAACGCTTTAATCCGCCGCCTTAAAAACGCGGAGACATGGGAGCCATAAACCTCAATGAAAAACACCGCTGTCTTCCTACCTCTTTTTTTACTGCTTTCGGCATGCGTGAACCTCGAACGCCTGGCGATCCCCAAAGCCAGCCTCTCTGATAGCACCCTGAAAACCACGGGCACCGATCCGTCACCAGACCATGGACCCTGGGATAGCTTCCTGAAGTCCTATCTGATGGTGGATGAAGGGGGACTGGGCCGTATCGCCTATGGTTCCGTCGATGCCGAAAATCATGGAAAACTCAAGGATTACGTCGAAACCCTTTCGCAATTTGATGCGCGGACCCTGAGCCGAGAGGGACAGTTGGCGTACTGGGCCAATCTCTACAACGCGAGTACCGTATCGGTAATCCTCGATCATTATCCAGTGTCTTCCATCCGCAAGATCAAGAACGGACTATTTGACCTCGGCCCCTGGAACGAGAAGCGCTTGACGGTACGCGGTGTTCCCATGAGCCTCCATGACATTGAGCACGGCGTTGTGCGCCCCCTCTGGTCGGACCACCCCGAGATTCACTATCTACTGAACTGCGCGGCGGTGGGTTGCCCCAGCCTGGTGAGCTTTGCCTATACGGAAAACAACGTGATGCAAGCCCTAGAGGACAACGCTCGAAGCTTTATCAACGATCCCCGAGGGCTGCGCAGCGAAAACGGGCGGCTCACCGTTTCGAAAATCTACCTCTGGTATCAGAGCGACTTTGGCGCTGACCGGGAAGCGCTTCTTGACCACCTGCGACGCTATGCCAATGAAGAAACGCGCAAGACCATCGACAACGCCCGCGGCCCCCTTCGCTACGCCTATGACTGGACCCTGAACGACGCTCCCTAGGACCCTGCAGAGTTTCAAAATCATAAGAGGAGCCTTACCCCTGGCTGAGCCGCGAGCATCAAACGGCTACGCTTCGGAATCCACCGTCATTTACAATGGGCGGCTATGACCAGCCCATTACTCTTCGCCACACCCAACACCTGGACCGAAACGGTGCTAGGAGACTTTGACCGCTTTTTGCAGGATCACGCCGCGGCGGAAAAAAAGGCGTCGGGGATGGCGATTTCCATGCTTTCTCACTACCCCGATCGCACGGCATTGGTAAGCGCCATGGCGGATCTTGCCATTGAAGAACTGACCCACTATCGAGAAGTAGTTAAATGGATCCATCGCCGGGGCCTTCTGACGACGGCCGATGAGAAAGATCCCTACGTCCTAGAGTTTCGTAAAACCATACGCCAGGGTAAAGAGGTCTATCTCCTCGATCGGTTGCTCACCGCCGGCGTCATCGAAGCACGAGGAGCCGAACGATTTGGTCTTGTGGCCCAGGCCCTTGATTCCGGTCCCCTCAAAAAATTCTACGAGGCTATCGCCCGATCTGAAGAGCGCCATTACGAACTGTTCCTGGAGCTGGCCGATCTGTATTTCAACGACACCGTCGTACAGGAGCGTTGGAGCGACCTGTTGGAGATCGAGGCGGTGATCGTCCGCGCCCTCCCCCTGCGCCCCGCGCTCCATTGAGCATCCAAGAGAAATACTTGCGGGGCCACGGGGTCGCCGAAGCGAAAACCCTATACGAATCTGACATCCCTGGGCACTGGCAGCACGTTCTGGTGGTCCCCGCCTATGGAGAGGCCGCGGGCATAATTGAGAACCTGCTGCCCCAGGGCGACACCCTTCTGATCCTGGTGCTCAACCGGCCCGAATCGGAATCCGACAAGCACTGCAACGACGCCCTACGGCAACAGATTCTGAGCCTACGCGAGCTTTGGAGCCAGGACCGTTGCAGCGCCAAGCTATGCGCCCGGGAAAACGCCTGTCATGTGCTGCTTTTGGAGCGAGACGATCCCCTGCCCAACGATGAAGGCGTGGGGCTGGCGCGTAAAATCGGCTGTGACGCAGCCCTGGCGCTGATGCTCAAGGGTTCCATTGCAAGCCCCTGGATTCACTGCAGCGATGCCGACGCGGTCCTGCCCGCCGATTACTTTTCGGCTTCCGCCCAGGAAACCACAGCGATTGCACTTACCTACCCCTTCGAGCATCTTCGCCCCAAAGACCAGTCCGAAAGCCAGGCTATCGACCTTTATGAGCAACACTTGGAGCACTATGTCGATGGCATAAAGCGAGCGGGCTCACCCTACGCGTTTCACACCCTGGGTAGTTGTATCGCCATCCAGGCCGAAGGGTACGCCAGGGTACGAGGGTTTCCGCGCCGGGCGGGCGGTGAAGACTTCTATCTCCTTAACAAGCTCGCCAAACAGGGGGCCGTCTACACCCCAAAATGCGCACCCATACGTCTTTCGGCCCGCTTGTCCCAAAGGGCGCCCTTCGGCACGGGGCCGGCCCTGCGCAAACTACTGGCTCAAGGGCGCCTCGAAGAAAACCCCTTGTTTTATGACCCCCGTTGTTTTTACCGTCTTGGCGAATGGATAGGCTTCATGGAACACCATGGACATCCGGGGCTGTCCGTCGATGACGTAAGGCGCGCCTTCGCCAACACACCCGAGATCACTGACGCGGTATTGGATCTTGGCCTGACTAGCTTTCTCCAACACGCCGAACGACAATGCGCTGATTCCCGTGCATTTGTGCGTCAATTCCATCAGTGGTTCGACGGGTTTCGCAGTCTCAAGTTTATCCATGCCCTTTGCGCAACCTGGAAACGCCTGAGTTTTAATGAACTGGCGGTACTGCCAGCACCATTGGTAGAACAACACGGCTAACGCGTTTCATCATGAGGTTTCACCATGCCGACCGGTAAGGGTTTCGTCACCGCATCAACTCGCAGGTCGAGATCTGTATTGCCCGAGATAGCGCAATGCTTGAGCGCCAGGGTTCGACGAGCGGTGCTTTGCAGCGTGCTATTTTTCTGCGCTCTTGCATCCATTGGCTATGCGGAAGACTCCATCTTCTCAGATCCCGTTGATGGGCAATTTGATGCCTCGCGCTATCTCGCTGAGAACGCCTTTGGCTTTTTGCCCGTACCCATAATCATTACGGAACCCGCCGTGGACAATGGCCTCGGCGCCGTCGGTTTGTTCTTCCATGAAACCGATGAGCAGCAGGCTTTACGCCGCGAGCGACTCCAGGCCGACGATAGCGGCACCGCTTCTCTCTTGACCCCCAGCGCCAGTGCCCTGGCAGCGGCCTATACGGGTAACGGCTCCTACTTCGTCGGTGGCGGCCATATGGGTTTCTGGCGCCAGGGACGTATCCGCTATCTCGGGGGCGGAGGCTACGGCGACGTCAATCTGGATTTCTACGGCTCGGGCAACGTCAATCTGAACAAGCCTTTGGAGCTCAACACCAAGGCCCTGGGAATCGTGCAAAGTCTCAAGTTCCGCATGGGAGACTGGCCGCTCTACGTGGGAGTCGGCCAGCGCTATATCGACGCCAGCATCGAGCCCGTGAGCCTGGGCGATCTCGGAGGTGACCTATTACCGCCGGAGCTTCAAGAACGCTGGGAAGAAATCATACGCTCCCTACTCAGTGTAGACGTGACCACCTCGGGCCTGGGCTTGGTCGTAGAGTTTGACACCCGCGATAACTTCTTTAGTCCTCGAAAAGGCTTCCGCTACGAACTCGATCATCTCTGGTACCGGGACGGCCTTGGAAGCGACATAGACTACGAGCTGACGGAATTCACCGGTTTGAACTATCTGCCCATCAACGAGCAGTGGCGCACTGCCCTACGGGTGAATACCCAGTACGCCAATGCCGATGGTCTACTCCCGCAATTTGCGACGCCGGCCATGGTCCTTCGCGGCATCCCCGCCGCGCGCTATCAGGGGAATGCGATCGGCGTCCTGGAGGCAGAAGTCACCCGCCAGCTAAACCCACGATGGTCTGTGAATGCCTTTATGGGTGCAGGACGGGCGGCAAACGCCTTTGGGGATCTCAGCGATGCGAAGAGTCGAGTCACTCACGGGGGCGGCTTTCGCTACCTCGTCGCACGACGCTACGGCCTCGAGATGGGCGTGGACGTGGCCCGGGGGCCAGAAGACACGATTCTCTATATTCAGGCGGGAACGGCCTGGTAGCCCCAAGGCCATCCCCGCTATGGCATAACGCTTAAGTTCCAGCGTTTAAGCGGCGGCTGATTTCCGCAAGACGCGACAGACTCTGTAGGGTCATGGGTAGCGCCAGGGAGCTTTCCACAAACTCCCAGGAATAGCTGATGATAGAAAACACGGTGCCCACGGTGATCACCAGAAAGAGCGCGGCATACCAAAGATTGAACAGGATTAAGCCCAACAGGCAGACAAACACAATCCCATAGAGGACGGCTTCCGTATCGGATAGCGCGACGTCAAAACGTCGCAGCCGCAGAAGATGGGAGCGAACGGAGCGACCGTTTCTCCCCTCGAGAACACATACCTGACGCTCCGCTTGTCCGTTCAGCGCAGCGTTAAGCCGATAAAAGCGACCGTGAAAGAGCCCGTAGAGCAGAGCGATACTCATAAACGCTGCACCCGCAGCTGCAGCGAGCACCGGAGAGAACACGTAGAGGACGGTCAGAGAGATGAATAGCTGCACCACCGCCGCCATGGCTTCGGGGAGGGTGTGCTCCAAGAAGTCGACCAGCTCGCGCCCCATGCCGACGCGAGCATTTAACGCCGAAACCGGGAGTGCGGGAGAACGCTCCACCTGGGCAAACCCCAGTTCCACCCGGATCGTGCCGTACACACGCGTATCGTAGATTCTGCGTATCACCGCCACTAGTACCAGAGCCACCATTAAAGCGGTAAGAAAGGCAAAACCCCGAATCTCTTCCCCTAACAAATCGTCGATGGCAAAGCCGATGAACAAGGGAACCAATGCCATGAGGGTAGTTTCCAGGAGAATCATGACCCAGGTCAGGACGACCTTTCCCCGAAACGCGCGCAGCAGGGTGACCAGGGTGAGGTCATCACCCACCCGTATCATGGTTGTAATACCGACGTCACTGCACGTGCATGTCTAAATCCGAGTAAAACAAAAACATCTTCACCAACGGCGACCAGAACGGGCACTAGCACCAGCATCAGTGCCGTGCCGAAGAGTTCGCCGAAGGCAAGAGAAACCGCCGCTGGTATCAAGTATTGCGCTTGCTCCGAAGTTTCCATGAGCAACGGTGTAAGGCCAATCACCGTGGTAGCGGTGGTCAGAAAAATCGCTCTGAAACGACTGATACCCGCCCCGTGAAGTGCATCCCTTACCGCAGCACCTGCTTCTCTCCCCTGGTTGTAGCGCGTGATCAGCACCAGACTGTCGTTCACCGTTACCCCCGTAAGGGCCAACATGCCAAAGAAAGACAATAACGATAGGGGGACCCCCATGATCAGGTGTCCCATGGCGGCGGAGACAAAAGCAAAAGGCACAATGGTCAGAATCACCAGGGGTTGCCAGTAGCTTTTTAAGGGCACGGCCATCAAAACGTAGATCAGCACCGCCGCAAGAATAAGGGCATTACGCAAACCACCGCGAATTTCGCCCATCTCCTCTAGCTCGCCCCCAGCGGTCACCGTCACGCTGGGATACTTGGCCCTGAGTTCGGGCACGATCTGCTCAAACACCGCCTGGCCCACCTCTTCGGGAGCCACCCGACTCCGATCAATGGAGGCGGATACGGTATTCATCCGCTTTCCGTTTCGTCGATAAACCGTGTCTGAGGTGTAAGCACCCTCGATTTCTGCTACTTCTACAAGAGGCACCCAGGCACCTCCAGAACTGCGCAGACGAGTCTCCATCAAGTCGTCGATGGTGTCTCGCGCGGCCCGAGAACTCTGCACCACAACACGGGTTTCCGCGCCATCGCGGCGGAGCCGTGTCACCTCGGCGCCGCCAAAGCTGTACCCGATCTGGCGCGCCAGCCCCTCGGCGCTAAAACCCAGGCTTCGGGCCTCAGATTTTATTCGCAGACGAAGCTCCGGTTGCCCGCCATCGAGATCGTCGCGGACATTGGACACTCCATCGAGCGCTCCCAGGAAGCCGCGAAGCTCCTCACTGGCCTGACGGAGAAGCTCTGGATCCTTGGAAACGAGTTGCAAAACAAATCCACCGGCGAGCGCTTCGGAACCACTGAACTGCAGCTCCGTAGCCCCTTCGACCTGCCCCACCCGGTCACGCCATTCCCTGACAACGGACAGAATTGGTACCTCTGGCCGTTCCGCCACCGGTCGTAACTCGGCAAAAATCTGTGCCCGCCCCGTACCTTCCACGATGGTAAAAAAGGTGTCGATGGGCGGCCGGCTCATACCCGTGCGACGCTGCAGCTCTTCGTTCAGGCTGTGTCCCAGAGCTTCGATGCGCTCCGTATTTCTGCGGGTAAGTTGAAACGGCGCGCGTTTATCCATTTCCAGACTCACGCTAATTACCTGCCCGGGGACGTCGGGGAAGAACACGGTTTGGATCTTGCCCTTGGCCATGAGCCCCAGACCGGCAACGGCCGCCGCAAGAAACAGCACCAGTACGGCATATCGATGTCGTAGAGCATGCGTTAACAACGGTGCGTAAAACTGATCGCGCACCCAATCGAGCCCAAGCTGGGCACCATCCTGGATCTTGCCCCAGAGCCGGGAAAACCCCTTCGAAGGACGGTCATTCAGCGACACCCGAGCAAGATGCGCCGGGAGAATGAACTTGCTTTCCAGCAAAGAGAAGATCAGTGCCAGAATCACGACCCCGGAGAACCCCGCCAGCACTTTCCCCAGGGGATTATCGATAAGCAGCATGGGATAGAACGCGGCAATGGTTGTTAAGACCCCGAACACGGTCGCCACCGCCACACGCTCAACACCCTGCTCCGTACCCGAGATGGGATCCGGGTTTTTGGCTCGCTCTTCGAATACGCTCTCCCCCACCACCACCGCGTCATCGACGAGAATTCCAAGGGCAATAATCAGCCCAAAGGTCGTTACATCGTTCAGGGAGTAGTCCACCCACCGGGTACCCGCGACGGCGATGGCACCCATAACAGAGATGGGAATACCCATGGCCACCCAAAACGCGAGACGCACGTTGAGAAAAATCGACAGCATCAGGGCGACCAGAAGCAAACCCTGGACACCGTTGCTGCGCAGCAAAGCGAGGCGATCAGCGATGTAATTTGCGCTGTCACCCCACACACTGATCTGCACGTTGCTCGGCAAACGGGGCTGAAACTCATCAACCACGGCGCGGACGACGCGGCTGATGTCTAGAAGGTTTTCCTTTTGCCCGACCAGTACTTCCATACCAATCGTCGGCTCGCCGTTTAGACGGAACAAAAAGTCACCGTCCAGAAATCCGTCCTCGATGGACGCGATGTCTCGCAGTAGCACGCTCGCACCGCGAGGTCGCTCGATAATGGGAAGGCTCTCATAGTCCGGTGCATAGCGGGCCCGGTCATCGGCGCGCAGGTATACGGTTCCACCCTCCGTGCGGAGCGTTCCCGCCTGAAAATCCAGAGAGTTAGCACCGATTGCTGATCTCACGTCGGCAACGGTCAAGCCGAAATGGCGCAGTCGCTCAGGATCAATGTCAATGCGCAAAACCCGAGGTATCAAACCCCAGAGCTTCAATCGAGAGAGTTCCGGCTGGGAAAGCAGATCTTCCTTCAAGCGCTGAGCCAGGGTCTGAAGCGTGGCGGGATCGGTGGGACCGTGAAGGTTGACGTATAAGGCAGGGAAATCAAACGCCGAGGTCTCGATGACCGGACGGCGGGCATCCTCCGGAAAGTCTGTTATACCGTCTACGCGAATGCGAACCTGATCGAGAATCTCCTGAAGCTCCTTACCTCCACGACGTCGCACGGACACCGCCGCAACGCCGTTTGCCGACTGCGAACTCACGCTACGCACGCCGTCGATACCTTCGAGGGCGGCTACTAGTTTCTGAGTGACTAACTCATCAACCTGCTCAGCCGTCGCGTTGGGGTAGACCACGGAGATTTCTACGGTTTCCGGAGGCACCCGGGGGAAACCCTCAATACGAATAGAGAATACGGTCTGCAGACCCAGAAACAGAATCAACAGCATGAGAAGGTTAGCGGCCACCGGATTGCGAATAAACCAGGCCGTTAGCGCATGCATGATCAGAGACCCTCGGAAGCCGCGAGAAGCGCAATTGGGGTTTGCCCGTCTGAAAAACCGGTCAGGTCGTGCTCACGTGCCGGCTGCGGTGTTACCTTTTGCCCCGGTAGAAATGATGCCATAGGTGTGACGACCACCTTCAGCTCCCGGCGAGCCTCCGGTGCGGCAAGGGTGACCCGCTGGCCGGAGCGGAATAGCACCTCCGGGGTAGAACGCGCGAGCTGGTTTCCCTTATCGATGAACCAGATATAGCCCTCCCGCGTGATCGCCGATTCGGGCACTGTGAACGTTTCCTCATAGTGGCGCCCGGGAAATCTAACGCGAACGAAGTCACCGGCGAGAACTTTCGCCGCAGCGGTTTCCACGTCCAGAAAGACCCTCCGCTGCCGGGTCGCAACATCGAGAAAACCTCCACCCTCGCGAACCACGGCCCTACCGAGGAAAGCACCGTTGCGAT
Source organism: Halieaceae bacterium UBA6060 (assembly GCA_002428935.1). Lineage (GTDB taxonomy): Bacteria > Pseudomonadota > Gammaproteobacteria > Pseudomonadales > Halieaceae > Congregibacter. Next base: position 18,680 of record DIYG01000038.1, on the reverse strand, counting down.
GAAACAATTCGACGGATGTATCGGCAATGGGGTGCGCGAGCTTCGACCAATCGAGTTGTTTGATTTCCACCACGGCCTCTAGCGTCACATCATCCGCAAGACTCACCAGAGGCTCACCGGCGGTAACGGTCTGACCCAGGCTAGCCATACGCTGGGTAACAAAACCGGAAAACGGCGCCGTTACTACCGTATCTTCGAGACGTTCGCGCGCTGCCTCTAGCTGCGTCTGTGCGGCGTTTACGGAACGCTCGGCGATACGCAGTTGCGGTAAACGCAAGGCAAGCTCATTGGGGGGCTTGGTGCCCGTGCGATCGAATTCGGCCCGAGCTACGGTAACCGCGTTTTTCGCCTGCCAGAGGGCCAAATGGGCCTCTTCCAACTGCAACTCCGCGGCAGCGACGGCGGTTTCATACTGAGTCGTCTCCAGATCAAATAGGGGCTCTCCCGCTTCCACGCGAGCGCCTGCCAGGGCGGAATCATGCACCGCCACGATCTGTCCACCTACCGATGATCGGATCTCAGCGTCCCAGCGCGGGCGGAGCTCCGCGAAACTATGTACCTGGGCCACCGCAGGACCAACGGTGATAGGTAAGTAACTTACCGGTGGTGCGATAGACGCTTCGGCGGTTCTGGAAACGTCTGCGAGGTCCTCGGAGGTCCACACCAAGATCAGCGCTGCAACTAGAGCAAACATCGCCAGACCCAAAACCCACCAGCGACGATTTTTGTCGCCGCTCGTACAGTCTTGCTGGTTCATGGAAACTCCTCACTCAGTTGTTCCTTCAGATCAGCTCCTTGGGTAGGCTAACCTGCTCGCGAGGCAACTATATTACAATGAACGATCGTTCGCTCAAATATATAAATCATGTCCGATAAACCAAGTAAAGAAGACGGCAGCCGCCAACGAGCGGTAGCACGACGAAGACAGCAGATACTCGAAGCGGCCCTGTGGTGCTTTCTGGAGAACGGCTACCACCAAACCGGGGTGCGCGACATAGCCAAGCGCGCCGGAGTAAGCCTTGGGAACCTGTATAACCACTTCCCGGGCAAGCACGATGTTCTGGTGGAGATTGCAGCGTTGGAGCGCTCGGAGCTCGCGCCGATGATCAAACTACTGCGTAAGCCAGGCCCCGCTCCCAAAGTCTTGGAACGTTTCTTGACAAGCTATGGCAAATACCTGGCCTCCGTGGATAACGTACTACTGACGGTGGAGATCACCAGCGAAGCGATCCGCAAACCGGATATTGGTGCCCTGTTTCTGGGCAATCAGGAAGAACTCGCCCGGGCGCTCGCGGAGCTCATTGAACGGGGGATTCAAGAAGCGGCCTACAGGCCCGGTGTCGAGCCCACCGAGGCTGCGCGTTTGATTCTGGAGATGATCGAGGGATGCGCCTACCGCAGCGTCTTGGGTGAAAAACCCATGAGAAAGCTACTCGTCGGCGTCAAGGATTTCACGATGGCTGCCCTGAAGAAGCACTGAGCTAATCGTCGTTAAAATGGACTATCTCTTGGCGGCTACGATTTACCTGAAGCTGGGTGACGTCTGGTCGCGCATAGTGCCCGCTGGGATCAAAGTTATGCCGAGCGGCGCGTATGGCGTCGATATCGAGGGTCGCCGTGACAATGGCTTCCTCGTTCAATACGGGCTCAAGGAGCCACTCCCCATTGGGTGATGCGATACAGCTACCGCCGTTCGCCCAGGTTTCCTCAGCGGGAAGCTCGCAACCGTCGGGCAACTTCCCTCGCACCCAGTCTTCGGGACGCATTAAACCGGAGACCGACAGCACATAGCTACGCGCCTCGCGAGCGATGAAGCGTGTGATCAGCTCGGTGTTATTGAGATTCCCCGGCCAGACCGCGACATGCACGTTTTCCCCCTGGGCGTACAACGCTGAACGGGCCAGCGGCATCCAGTTCTCCCAACAGTTCAAACCACCAACGATAAAGTCGCCCATGGGGTGCGTGCGGAGCCCGTGCCCATCCCCCGCAGACCACACGAGCCGCTCTTCATAGGTTGGCATCAGCTTACGATGTACGCTCTTGATCTCCCCATCCGTATCGATGAATACCAGCGAGGCATAGAGACTGTGACCGCCGCGGGCTTGAGGCCGCTCCATCACACCAAGGTAAACCGCCGTTTGGGTCTCACGCGCCGCCGCGCACACGGCTTTTTAAATCACCCCGTTCGATCTGCACCGCTTCCCGTTGGTAAGCCGCGTGCCAGCGTTCCTGCTCCGGTGATGCAAATCGGGCACCGTCCGTGCGCTCTACCCAGAATGGATAGCCCGGAACAAGAGCTTCACCAAAGGCCATGAGATCTGCCGTGGCCTCCTCCTGAATTGCCGCGACCACCTTGGCCAGGGTGGCTTCTCGATCCAGGAATACGGGAGCCATTTGGGCTAGAGCAACGTTCACGATAGACGCCTTGGAGATCAGGAATGGCTAATCCTTGAGCACTTCAAAGGGATCGTCAATGCTTGTCGATCATTCCATAGCGGAGGTTAGCTTTCTGGGGATCTTCGCTCCATCATCCGTCAAGCTTGAGCTACACTCACCCGAGACCCAGAGACTGGACCAGGCCCATGAGCATAAGTAAAACCGCCTTCACGTTTATTTTCCTCGCCGCAACGTTTGCTGGCCCAAGCTATGGCACAGAGAGTCCTGACCCCATAAACGCCGATACTTTTACTTGCTTGTCGGATATGACTCGGGTGAAGCACTTTTTCGTCGACAACCTAGAGGGCGATCTGGAGGCCACCGTCGCTGTGGCCAACGCACCGGATGGGGGGACTTACCCGGAAGGCTCTCTGGTGCAACTAGTGCCGGGCGAAGCCATGATCAAACGGGAGGCGGGATTCAGTCCCGCAACGAACGACTGGGAGTTTTTTGAACTCGACGTCAGCCCCGAGGGAACCAGTATTCGAAAACGGGGCTTTGCCGAGGTCAACAATCGCTTCGGCGGCAACTGCTTCGCCTGTCACGTCAAAGCCGCTCCCCAGTGGGATCTGATCTGCGACAACAACCACGGTTGCGACCCGATACCCCTAACCCGTAGCGTGATCGCTACCATCCAAAAGACCGATCCTCGCTGCGAGCCGGTGGAGCTTAGCGACGAAGACAAGGCCAATCTTGAGATCCTCAAAGCCTTTGCCGCACCCCAATCGTCCTAAGGGGCTCCGCGTGTTCGCTTCCCCTGTCTTTGGGGCAAACCTGCCGCCGATCCGTTTTACGTTTCCGCTGTTCACCCCTTGAGTGTTTCTTCAACGTTTACCATCGCTATCGGAGCCTCCTTCCATGGCCATTCGAACTTCGACTGCCTTCGGCTTTATCGCCGTCCTACTCACAACGATCTTCGGCGTATCGTCGACCTACGCCCAGGATACGGAATCCCTGCTGGACTCGGTCCTTGCAAGCCTTGAGTTTCGGGCTATTGGCCCCGCGGTGGCCGGAGGCCGTATCGCCGACATCGCAATTCATCCGGCACAACCGCGAACCTGGTACCTCGCTGTGGGCTCTGGGGGTGTCTGGAAGAGCAGCAACGCGGGCACAACCTGGCAGCCTCTGTTTGACGATCAGATCTCCTACTCCATCGGAGAAATTACCCTGGATCCCACCAATCCCGACGTGGTCTGGGTCGGCACGGGGGAGAACGTAAGCGGACGCCATGTTGGCTGGGGTGATGGCCTCTATCGAAGCCGCGATGGGGGACAGAGCTGGGAATCCATGGGACTGAAGGAATCCGAGCACATCAGTCGTATTCTTATCCACCCGGAAGACTCCAATACCCTGCTTGTCGCCGCCGAGGGCCCCCTCTGGTCATCGGGCGGTGAGCGGGGCGTGTATCGCAGCATCGACGGGGGTCAGAACTGGACCCAGGTTCTTGAAATCGACGACGACACCGGTGCGACGGACCTGGAGTTCCACCCCACGAATCCCTCCATTGTTTACGCAGCCACCTATGAGCGCCGCCGCGCCGTATGGTCCTTTCTCGCTGGCGGACAGGGTTCAGGGATCTACAAATCCGAAGATGGCGGTGAGACCTGGCGCGAAGTAACAAAAGGGCTGCCATCCGCCGATGACGGTGTTGAGGTGGGGAAAATTGGCCTGGCGGTAACGCCCGCGGACCCCGATCGCGTTTATGCCACCATCGAAGCTTCCGACGACCAACAGGGGTTCTACGTGAGCCTGGATCGCGGCGAAAGCTGGAGCCGCCGTAATGAATACATCTCGGGAGGAACGGGCCCCCACTACTATCAGGAGATTGAAGCCTCACCCGTCGATGCGGATCGGGTCTACCAAATGGACGTATTCCTTCATACGACCCGCGACGGTGGCAACAGCTTCACCGAATTAGGTACGGGCCGAGAGAAACACAGCGACAATCACGCGCTGTGGATTGACCCCAGCGCTCCGAATCACCTGCTCGTGGGCACCGACGCGGGACTGTATGAAACCTTCGACGACGGTATCACCTGGCGCCACTCCCCAAACCTACCTATCAGTCAATTCTATAAACTCGCGGTCAGCAATCACGCTCCCTATTACCAGGTGTTGGTGGGTGCGCAGGACCTGGGCACACTCCTGGGACCGGCACGAACCCTCCATCAAGAAGGTGTGCGTAACGAAGACTGGACCGTAACTTACGGTGCCGATGGGTACGGCGTTGCCTTCGATACGGGCGACCCAGATCTGCTCTATCAGATGAGCCAACGCGGCAATCTCGTGCGACACCACGTACCCAGTGGTGAGAACGTATACATCAGGCCGCGACCGACCCCCGGGGAAGGTCCCGAGCGTTGGAACTGGGATTCCCCCCTGACCCTCAGCGCTCACAACCCGAGTCGAATCTACTTTGCGTCGCAGCGGGTGTGGCGCAGCGATGACCGCGGCGACTCCTGGACCGCGATCAGCGGCGATCTCACCACGGGCGCGAATCGTTTCGAGCTGCCCGTAAATGATCGCGTGCGTAGCGCTGACGCCCTCTGGGATCTGGGCGCCATGTCCGGTTATGCGTCCCTTACGGCGCTAGCTGAATCTCCCCTCGACGAGGGCCGCCTGTGGACCGGCAGCGACGACGGCCTGGTGTATACAAGTGCCGACGGTGGTAGCAATTGGAGCGATGTCACCCCGCCAAAACTGCCCGAGCGGGCCTTTATCAACATGATCATCGCCTCAGAGCATTCGCCCGACGCCGCCTTTATCGTGGCCGATAACCACAAGACCGGTGACTACCGACCCATGGTCTATGCCACCGACAACGGCGGCCGTAGCTGGCGCGACATCAGCGGCGACCTGCCCGACACTATCATCGCCTGGTCCATTGCCCAGGACCACGTCGAGCCGGACCTGCTGTTCCTCGCGGCGGAGAACGGCTTATACGTTAGCCTCAATGGCGGAGAGCAGTGGCGACGTATGGAAGCCGGAGTGCCGACGATCTCATTTCGCGATCTGAAACTGCAACGCCGCGACGGGGACTTGGTCGGCGGCAGTTTTGGCCGCGGCGTGTATGTGCTGGACGACTACAGCCCTCTACGGGAACTGGCGGCTCAGTATCGGGAGAGCAAAAACCTTAACGATGGCGCGAGGCTTTTCGGTGTTCGCGATGCCTGGTGGTACATACCCTCAACACCAGGACAGGCACCGGGTCTTCCCACACGAGGTAGCACGGCCTGGCGGGCAGCCAACCCCGAGCACGGTGCACTGTTTACCGTGTACCTAGACGAGATAGGGAAAACACCCAAGGAACAACGCCGCGCCCGGGAGCAAGAGCAGGCCAAAGAGGGAGTAAACATCAGCTTCCCTGGATGGGATGCCCTGGCCGATGAAGCCCGGGTTGCCGACACTCGCTACCTTCTTGAGATTCGCGACAGCAGCGGTCAGGCCCTGCGCAGGCTTCCCCTAAAAGCCGAGGCCGGTGCCCAACGCATCACCTGGGATATGCGAACCGCCGCCCCCAATGCCATCAGTTTCGAGCAGCCCGCCTTCAAACCACCGTGGGTATCAGACCCTCAAGGTCCTCTCGTGGCACCGGGACGCTATGAGGCGCGGCTCTTGGAACTCGGCGTGGACAAGGTACGCACTCTCGGCGATGCACAGAGCTTTGAATTGCTGGCCCTGGACAATCTTCCAGCGGGCAATGACCCCGTCGCCACCGCCCGTTTTCAGGCTCAAGCGGCAGATCTGCAACGACGTCTTGCCGCTGCGGACGGTACGATTAACGCCTTTAGCGAACGTGTGGCCTATCTACGCGCCGCCCTGGATGCGGCACCGCAGGCCGACGCCGCGCACTATCGACAAGTCGATGCTTTGAACGCAGCCCTCGTCGATCTAAAGACCCTCCTCCGTGGCAATGGAGCGCGCCGATCAAGGAGCGAGTTTACCGTCCCCGGTGTTGCCGGCTGGGTAAACGATGCCGCCTTTGCTTTGAGCACACGCATGGCCCCCACCGCGACCCAGCGCAACAGTGCCGTCATCGCAGCCGATGGACTGCAACAGGTGGAAGAACAGTTGGATAGGTTACAGAGCGAAACCCTGGCGGAGCTTGAAGGGGCCTTGCACGCAGCGGGAGCACCCTGGCACCCGGGGCAGCCCATTCGATAGGTAGGAGATCGCCAGGGACTCAGGGCTAAAACGAATCCAGGATCGCTTAGCCCTTGCCAACGAGGTTGTTCCAATCCGCGCCTACGAATCGGGACCTTCTGCTAACGGTTCATCTTTTCGAAGCCGCAGGCCGTCGCGGCTCAAACTATCGCGGAGACGCTGCGGATAATCGGGAGGAATGCTCCAGAACTGGCTATACCCCGCTTCAACAGGCTTCAGACCCCGGTCCTGAGGATCAAAGTCGCTGCGAACCGAGAGCACTACATCGGTGCTGGCCCAGGGATGGTCAAACCAATACCGATGACCCGTGATGTCAAAACCTCGCCCTTCCCAGTCTCGAGATACGTCGATGACCTCCAGGCGATCTGCAGCGAGCAGGGTCTCAATTTCTTCCTCGCCAAGGTTGTGACCGCGCTGACCAATGCGTACCCCACCGCCCATGAGCTTGCTTGCCATACGCAGGGCATCGTCGTTGGAGGATACGGTGACCACCACACGAGACGAGAGCTCGTTGATGGCTGGCAGAGCTGCCAGGAACTCTTCTTCGGGGACGTCAGCGGCCGCGTAGTAGACCGTGCCCAGGCGGAAGCGCTCCCGTAAATCCTGACCCTCCTGCGCATGACGATCATAAAGCTCCTGCAGGGCGGAGGTGACCACGCGACCACCGGCACTCCAACAGACGATATGAATTCTGCGGGCGACGGTTTCCTGAGAGAGCACTTCCAGCAACGACGTCAATGAGGGTGCCGCGCGATAGGCCCGGCGCACGTCCCCGCCACCGCCGTAAGCAACGATGTTCTGCCGCGTTGGCCAGGAAAAGGCCAGGGATGTCATGTCACGACCCATGAAATGATCGAGCTGCGCCGCAAAGGCACTGGCATTATAGAAATTCACTTTGGCCCCGTGGACGTAGATCAACAGATCCTTGTCTCGGGCATCCTCGATCGACGCGTTGATGTCGTTCATGAGCCAGGGCAAAGCACCGGATTCGTCGGACTCGGCCCGCTGGCCGGGTGAAGGAACGAAGGAACCTACTTCCACCAAACCAGCGATGGACAAATCGACGATATCTGTACGCTCCACCTGACGAGAGTAATCGCTGAGATCAGACCAGGTGAGTTTCGAACCCCCAAAGCCCACCAGGGTCATGCCGATGGACATTTCCTCCCCTTCCCTATTGCCGTAGTCGATCCGCTGTAGGTTGTCATCGCGTGCCCGGGTGGTGGCGTAATAGACCAAACGCGGAGTCCAGCGCTTATCTTCAGGCACGTGATCCAGAGGGCTGACGTCCAACTCCGAATACAACACCGGGGTGGGCATAAGCGGTTGCACGCTCGGACCAGAGCAGCTCGCAAGAAATGTGGCCGCGTATAGCGCTATAAAGCCGTGAATCAGTCTGCGTGACGCCATGTCCTGGCCTCTCTCCAAATAATCGTTCCGACGGGAAGCCCCGTGATTGTTCGTGCTTCCTTCCGATACCCACGAGGGTCGCGGTTATATCGATCAGAGCTCTACCGTGCGGGTTCGGGCCCTACGGTGAACTCTCCCAAGAGCGGGGCGTAAACCCGGCGCAACCTAAAGGTCGATACTACCAACGGCAATCGCAGCAAGAACAGCGCAGCTAAACCAGAGCTTGGCCGCCGGCACCAGAGCCGACAATCCTGTTGATTCAGATCAATGTCAACCGGGTTGTCACGAAATGACTGGGCATCCCACACAGAATACATGGCAATATAATCCCTGAGGCCGTCGACCCTGATTTCAACCTAGACCAAACCTGCTCCTTCAGGAGATGAGCCATCAATACCCTCCTTACAGTGAAACCTCGCGCCCCCATGAGATTTCTACTCATTGCCCTGTTGTACCTGGGCGCCTGTGCCAATACTCCTGAACCCTCTGGTGAGGCATCCGCCCGACAGGCTTTTGAAGACATGCGTACCTCAATTCGCGAGGTATTGCAGGACAGCTCACAAGAGGAAGCGCTTATTCTGGGACTCATAGATCAGTTTGAGGCGGACTTCTGGCAGTTGCGCGAAGTATCGCGACTGCGCCGCGAGAGGTTCCGGTCTTTGAACGCGGACTACAACAGTACCCGTGAGGACTTCGAGGTGTTCTACGCGACCCACGACAAGCAAGTTGTCCAAAGCCACGAGCAGTTTCGCCAATCGCGACGCGCGCTGCGAGACGCACTGACGGAGGAGGAGTGGTCCGCCTTAAGTGCTGCCAGCAACCGCTACATGGCCGCACTGGCTAAAAGCTTGGCTGCACCCTAAGGAGACAAGATGCTCATCGCACTCTTAACCATGTACCTGTACGGCGGCGGAACACCGATGACGGATCTGGATTTCATTGTCGACTCCCGAATCGCGGTGGAGTCTGTAGTCACCGATGAACAACGCCAACGCAAAGCCCTTGACGTCTTGGATGCGGTGGAACTTGCGGTCACGGAACACGAGGCTAGAAAAGTGGCGATCCTTCAGCATCTCGAAGGTTTGCTTTCGGATTACAACTCATCCGAAGATCAGTTCAGCACCACTTGGAACGACTTTTACACCGACGTCCACGAGAGCGATGAAGCCTTTATCGAGTTGCGGTTTGCCTTACGCGATATCCTAACCGAGGACGAATGGCAGCGTATTTTTAATAGCGAGGAGAATCCATGAAGCACCGAACTTGCCCCCCGTCACGACGCTCCGCCAAAGCTTTGACCGCCCTTTTGACGTACTTGACGGCGGGTCTGATCGCGAGCGTGAGCAGCATAGCTGTAGCTCAGCGCTACAGCGCTGATGTTCCCGATTTCCTCATCACCCCCGACGAGGTAACAACGGAGCGTCTCGGGACCCTACGGTTTTTCGATGGCATGCCCGACGATGCATCGGTAAGCAAAGTTTACGACCAGCTGGACTTCAGTCGCGGTGTCGAAGCGTTTCTAACGGGGATGCCCGTGGCCTCGCTCCACGCCATGTGTGAAGGCCTCAATGCCGCGGGCGTGGACGACCAGAGTGTGGGCATCACGGAAGACCTGATGGATGCACGCTCCCTCTGGCTAACGCCAAACTCGACGACGATCTACGTCACCAGCTGCCTGGACCTGTCTCAGGGGCCCGTGGTGATCAATGCACCGCCAGGACTGCTTGGCTTTGTTAATGACGCGGTCTTTCATTGGGTAACGGACATAGGGCTTACGGGGCCGGATCAGGGTCGCGGAGGACGCTACCTTCTTCTACCCCCAGACTACGATGGACCTGTTCCGGCCCTGGGGTTCCATGTTGTCCGATCCAACACCTACCGCCATTGGTTTCTCGGTCGCGCCATCGCGAGCGACGGAGATGTAAAAGCGGCCGTTGCCGCGGTAAAAGCGGAAATGAACATCTACCCCCTGAGTGAAGCACCATCGCCGGTGGCGGAGACCTTCATCAATTTCTCTGGATTGAAAATGAATACGATTCACGCCCGCTCCGGGGAATTCTACCGAGAGATTAACACCGCTTTGCAGCACGAGCCGGCCGGCGCTTTCCCGCCTGAGATGACCGGCTTGTTTGCTTCCATTGGCATCAAGAAAGGCCTGCCGTTCACTCCTGACGAGCGTATGAACAAGATTCTTGAGGAAGCCGCCGTGGTTGCCAACGCCACCGCAAGAGCGTTGCTATTTAGAGCCCGGGACCGCGACGCCATGTATTTCTATGATGACAGACAGTGGTACACGAGCTTTGTAGGTGGTAGCCACGAATTCCTGTCCGATGGCGAAATGATGCTCGACGCCCGAACCACCTTCCACTTCGGCGCCACAGGAATTACACCGGCCATGTCGCGGCCTCAGGTGGGCACCGGCTCTGTATACGCCTTTACGGCCCATGACGCTGGCGGCGCCTATCTGGATGGCAGCAATACCTATAGCGTAACCCTACCCGGACCGGTACCGGCGAAGGATTTCTGGTCCTTTACCGTTTATTCGCCACAGCATCTATCGATGCTCGAGACGGATCAGAAACTCGCGGGCATAGACAGCACGGTTCCCGACATTGCTGCGAACGAAGACGGCTCCTACACGATCTGGTTCGGTCCCGAGCCTCCCGAGGGCAAGGCCAGCAACTGGGTACAAACCATGCCGGATCAAGGCTTCGCCGTGCTGCTGCGCCTCTACGGGCCCCTGGAGCCCTGGTTCGATAAGAGCTGGAAGCCCAGTGACTTCAAGATTGCACCATAAATCCAAAAAGGAGATCGCGATGAGAGCCCTATTCCTGGCCGCCGCCCTAACGCCAACGCTCGCTCTTGCAGAGCCCGTTACCATCAGCAACTTTGTTCGCGCCGAGAGCGACCATATGCTTCGCGCCAACATGGCTAAACTCCAAAGCGAAGTGGGTGAGCTCAGGCATCTACGCGAACCTGCGACGGCGGAAAACCAAACAGTCATTCGCACGAACCAGGATACCCTTTACTCATCAGTGGTGTTGGATTTGTCGAGCCCGGCCAGCATTACCCTGCCGGAGGCGGACGGTCGTTACATGTCCATGCATGTGATCAACCAGGACCACTACATGTTTGTCGAAGCCAAACCCGGGACCTACGAATTATCGGCGGAAGATGTGGGCACCCAATTCGCCTTCGTCATCATCCGTACCTTTGCCGACGTAAACGATCCCGAAGACGTTGACGCGGCTCATCGCGCCCAAGATGGCATACGCCTGAGCGGGGGCGGCCCAGGGCCCCTGGTGACTCCAGACTGGAATCTGGACGATCTAGCGATTGCCCGTAAGGCCCTAAATGACGTCGCAACCCTCGGCTTTGAGACGACTCGAGCTTTTGGACGCCAAGATCAGGTGGACCCCGTGGACCACCTGATTGGGGCAGCCGCCGGTTGGGGCGGCCTGCCCCGCTCCGCTGCCTTCTACATTCTGGAAACCGTTGATGCCAATGATGGAACGACTCCCCATATGGTAACCGTCGGCGAGGTACCCGTTGGCGCGTTCTGGTCCATCACGGTTTACAACGAAGACGGCTACCTGGAGCCCAATGAGGCGGGGATCAACAGTTACAACAACGTCACCGCGACGAAAGCCAGCGACGGGTCCATTACCATTCATTTTGGCGACTGCAATGATGGCCGCAACAACTGCTTGCCTATTTCGAACGATTGGAACTACGCAATCCGCATGTACGAACCCGGAGCCGAGATTCTCGACGGCTCCTGGGAGTTTCCGGCCATTCGTACCATGTCCGACTAGGTATACAACGCCGCTTCCAGGTACCGTGCAGGCCTGGACCCGATCTGTTTCTGGCCCAGGTCTGCTTCTCGATTGCCCGACGCGCTGATTCCGAGGTGAAACATGTCGACCACTCCGATCAACTTCGCCGACAAATTCACTCGTTTCTCGGAGCATTGGTCCCCGCGGGTCATCGCGGAGATGAACGACTATCAATTCAAACTCGCAAAAGTACAGGGTGAGTTTGTTTGGCACAGCCACGAAGATACCGATGAAGTGTTTATTGTTCTGGATGGAGAGTTACAGATTGAGTTTCGCGACCGATCCGTAACGCTAAAGAGCGGCGAACTGTTCGTCGTTCCCCGAGGGGTGGAGCACAAGCCCGTCGCTGTGTCTGAGTGCCAGATCATGCTCGTTGAGCCCAAGGGCGTGATCAACACCGGTGACATTGGGGGCAGCCTGACCGCCGAGAACGACGTTTGGGTATAGGCTTTCCCCTGGCAGGGAAACACCTATCGAGACATAGGTTCGCCCCTCAGCTTGGACGCGAGCAGGACCTTTACAGTAGATTGACGCCCCATACGTGAACACCACAGGAACCACGCCATGCCAGCACTTACCCTAAGCCAATCCGACGTTGCCGATTACATCGCACAAGCCGCTCGAGACGCCTGGGTGGTAGCGGATGTTCCCGCTGATACGGCGACACGAACGATTGAAAAAGTGGGGGTCATCGGCGCGGGCACCATGGGCGGCGGAATCTCCATGAACTTCGCCACCGCGGGCATCCCCGTGGTAATCCTCGAACGGGAACAGGAGGCACTAGACCGCGGCCTCAATGTGGTGCGGAGAAACTATCAGCGCAGCGCGGACAAAGGGCGCTTTCCCCAGGACGAGGTGGATCTGCGCATGAACTTGCTCAGCGGAACGCTCCGTATCACCGATTTCGCCGACTGCGATCTGGTCATAGAGGCGGTCTTTGAAGATGTAGCCATTAAGAAGCAAATCTTCTCGGAGTTGGATCAGGTAGCGAAACCAGGAGCCATTTTGGCCACCAATACCTCGGCGCTAAATATCGACGAGATTGCCAGCGTCACGCAGCGCCCCGAGGACGTTATCGGCCTGCATTTCTTCTCCCCGGCAAACGTGATGAAGCTTCTGGAAATTGTCCGCGCCGAGCACACAGCGAAAGACGTCATCGCTACCAGCATGACGCTGGCGAAAACCATCAACAAAGTAGCAACGCTGGTGGGGGTCTGCCCGGGCTTCGTTGGCAACCGAATCCTGTTTGCGCGACAGGCCGAGGCTCACAAGCTACTCATGAAGGGAGCCACACCCTGGGAGATCGACGCCGCTCTGAATGCCTTTGGCTTCCGCATGGGGCCCTACCAAATGTCCGACCTCGCGGGGCTGGATATTGGCTGGAAAAAGGGCGCAACCACGGATAACCCCTTCCGGGACGCCTTGTGCGAACTCGACCGCCGCGGTCAGAAAACCCGCGCAGGTTTCTACGACTATGACGAAAACAATCGACCCGTGCCCTCGGAAGTCACCGCTGAGATTATCGCTCGAATCACGGGTGTGGAAGCGGGACAGGCCCTTAGCCAGGATGAAATCGTGGCGGCCTGTATTCACCCCATGATCAACGAAGGCCTGAAAATCCTCGAAGAAGGTAAGGCCCAGCGAGCATCCGATATCGATATCGTTTGGCTCAATGGTTACGGCTGGCCTGCGGACAAGGGCGGCCCCATGCTGTACGGCGACATGGTGGGTGCGGAAACCGTGTTGGCCACCATGGAGTCCCTCGCCCAGGAGGATGACAAGGTGACACCCTGCGAAACTCTAAAGTGTTTGGCCCGCGACGGTGGTCGCTTCATCGACGTGCAGGCCTCGTAGGTCGGATACCTCAGGGCTCCTTTAGCGGTGTTGTTGTGATTCGCAATGTCATGAGCAAAGTCATGAGCGATGTGACGAGCAAGGTGGGCACAGGGCGTTTACTCTCCCGCCCTTCCGCACTTCTAAGCGTAAAGGTCTTGGTCTGGAGTATCTTCCTGGCCTTCATCGGCCCCGCTCACGGCTTTAATGACACCCGGCAGTTGGATCCCGAAGACCGCTCGGGTAACTGGTCCCTGGGCTTTGCCTATACCTGGCAGGACTCCCTGTATGCGGGTGAGAGTTATCGCACCGATTTCATGCCTACCTTCACATATACCGGCAAGCGTTTTTTTCTCGACACCACGGATTTCGGCTGGCACGCCATCGACAACGGTCGCTGGCAGCTCGATATCTTTGGCAGCTACTTCATCCAGGGTTACAACGACCACACCTTCTTTAGTGACACCGGGGAGGTACGCGATGACAACGACCCCCTTAAAGGCATGGAGCGAAAAAATGCTCTCGAAGGCGGTATAGAACTCACCCGGAAAACATCACTCGGCCGCTTCGGTGTTCAACTGCGCCACGACGTCGACGGGGTGCACAACGGCGGCGAAGTCCGAGCCCAATGGGCAAAGGTGTTTCGGGACGGCCCCTGGCAGTGGGAGCCCTGGATCGAGTACCGACGTTTATCCTCGGAAAAGTCCGACTACTACTTCGGCGTGCGCGAGGATGAGGTCACGGATACGCGACCGGCCTATTCCGTAGACGCCGCTGACACCTGGGGCATCGGCATCGCCACTCGCTATACGGCATGGAAGCAGCATCATTTCGCCGCCAATCTCGCCTACCGAAATTACAGCGACACGATTACCGACAGCCCTATCGTCACCGAGCACGGGGTAGCCAGCGTTAACCTCACCTACCGTTACGAATTGGATCAACTGCGCATTCCGAGAGATGCGGGAGATTTCAATTTTTTCGGCAATAACGGCAACCCCACCAGTCTTCGTGTCGCCTATGGCTGCACCACGGAAACCAAGTTCAATGAGATCCTTCGCGGCAACATTAACTGCGACGGAGGAGGTGGCACCCGTCTCGGCAGTGTTTTCGCTGGTCGCAAGCTTTCCGACGATGTATTCACCTTACCGATAGAAGCGTGGCTCATCGGCGGAGTCGCCTGGCGGGATGAAAATGGTCTGCAGGACAACTTTCTCGAGGGCGTATTGGCGTTTAAAGCGATTTATCGACGCTTCCCCTGGTCCGACAAGGTGGAAACGCGCCTCGGTTTCGCCGAGGGCTTGTCCTACGCAGATAGCGTCCCGGCAATCGAGAAGGAAAAAGCCGAAGAAAAAGATCGGCGCACCAGTCACTTGATCAACTATCTTGAATTCAGCCTCGACGTTTCCGTAGGCGATGTTTTTCGTAAGGAAAACCTGGAGAACCTATTTTTTGGCTTCTACGTGCACCACCGTTCGGGGATCTTTGCCAGCGCCAACCTCTACGGGAATGTGTACGGAGGTTCCAATGTTAATGCGCTGTATTTGGAGTGGGAGTTTCCCTGAAGCTGATCTAAAGCGCGCGTCAATTCAACACTCGTTTTTGACCAAAACACGGCTCACCGCAGCACTGGTGAGACCACGGATGACAAGGCTTTTACTGTGCTTCACCATCAATCGAGTCACGCCAAGCCGTCCAGTCATTCAAGAAGCCTTGGTTAACAACTCTTCCCAGCCTGGTTGCCACATGAACCGCCACAAGCGCCCTTCCGTTCTCGGTCGCAATCCAAACAGGTCCACCACTATTTCCCGTATAGGTGGTGATACCGTACGCCACCGTGTTTCCGACCTCGGCGGTGAGCTTTCCTTCGGCGGTGGTTAGTGTTCTACCGTCAAAAGCAATACCGGGATAGCCGCTTATATGGACCTTGCTGTCTTCTATCGGAGTGTAATCCTCCTCTAGCTCAAACGATGCAACACCATCCAGGTATTCTCCAAGATCCAAAAACGCATAATCATGCTGGTAGCGAGACGAACCAAAGCTAAATCTATAGGAGGGGACATTCACCTTAGATGGACGCACATTCGGTACAGTAACAGTGTGAAGATACTCATCTTTACTCGTGTACCCACATCGGACTGTAATATTCCCCGATACCCGGCTCCCAATATAGTTTGCGACGTTATGTGCGGCTGTTACTAGGTAGCGTCCGTCCACGAGGGCACCCGATCCGTGATTTGATACTACACTTAGCCAGAGTGTCTTGTAGGATCGCCTGGGTACTTCCACGCGACAAACACCCGAGTTAGCCTCTAGTTCTACTCTACTGGTAACTTCGGTTTGCTCAGAATAATCTTGCGCGAGAAGAAGGCAGCTTTTCGCAGACAGAATCATGATAGCTACCAAAGGCACTCCTTGCCGCATGGTGGCTCGGAAGGTCTCATTGACGCGCTCTAGCCCTACTAAGTTCATGCTTTCAACTCCGGTTATGAGCAGCTATCAGCCAAGTTCAACAACTCTTTCGACGAAGCCGCTTTTCGAACATCACTAACTCATTAATGGAAATCTACACCCAACCCTCACAAGTCAAAGCTTCAAACAAACTAGGCCAATTGGGTCTCAGTTTCTTGTAGCTGTCTGTAGAGCGGTAACAACTCCTTGAAATTCTCGACCAGCGCGCGTGCCAGACGCGCCCAATGATTAAGAACGCCTGCAACCAAGGCTTCAAATACCAATCCAATGGCTTTGGCGGAAAACCGAAATCTCAGCGAAAACAAAGATAGGCGTAGTCCCACGCGACGGCAGTCTTCGGCACTGGTATTCGGGCCCTGATAAACAAGCACGTCGAGATCACGATGAAACTGCACCAGCGGCCAATCCTCTTGCGCGTCGCGCCATTCACTGTGAATGTAGGTATAGGCGCTTTCCGTGAAGGCACGTAGTGATCGCCTGACGATCTGGACACCTTTTGTCGCGTACCGATAGAAGCCACGCACGAGATTCTTTCCGATACGGACAACTCGGCGATAGAGATTGCGAAACCATCGAAAAACGCGCTTTATGCCATCCCAAATTCGCATTCCTAGCTCACGTCCTTCAACAAGAGCGGCATCGATCTCTGCTTGGGATTTGAACTCGTCTAGCAATAATTGGACGTCGGTACCATCCTCGACATTTACCGGAACATCGTCTTTACGAAGATGTTCCTGAAGGACAATTGCACGGAAAAACTCGGGAGTGATTTCTTCGCTCAGCGTATCAGCTTGCGTCTGGGACAACTCCACCAGATCCCTGTAGAACTGCGAAAGCACCGTCTGAACTTTCTTATTTTTCCTGCCAGACGCGTGAGGAAAATGCCGAACGGGAAAGTTATCCTTTCCATCGATCGATATATCAAAACCAAGTAGCCACAACTCCACCTTGGCCACCTGAAGAATGAACTTTCTCATGAGCCGCTGATGCTTGCGTCTATGCCAGCTCGGTCTCACATAGTACCTAAACACCAATTGATCATTACTGGCACTGCCCGAGGGATCATTTACCGCCAGGTCCGCAATGGCGGCGGCGATTTGATCTTGATCGAGCAGGCATCGATATAGTTTTTCTTCGGTTAGATCATCGCTCTCAAAAACACGAAGAGAGACTAGAATTCGCTCAAGCCTAGCCCTTCCGGACTCTTCGATACCCTCAAAGGTCTTGGCGGGGCGATGTCTTACGAGCCCAAGGGCAAACAACCGACACTGCACAGCCCTTTGAAACGCTATGCAAAGTTGCTCCCCACGAAACCAGGAATCACCAAGCGGTAGTCCTTCGAAGCTGACCAGTTCTTCTAGCGCTGACCAGGTCTTCTTACCTACCCAACTGTCAGCGACGAGACCCGCTTCAGCTTGAAAAGCGGCTACCGCATCAAGAAAGGCTGCACGATCAGCTCGAAAGAGCCTTCGAGCGCTTAGTCGGTACCCACTCAGATAACCTAATAACCACAGTCTCTCGCCTATCACTCGTGCACGGTAAGCGTAGTTCTCACTTTGAGCCTCTTCTTTGGACCCGGGCAAGTCTTCTATGACGCCCTTTTGCCCAGACTCAAAGATGAGTTCTTCGAGGCTCCCGAAGGCAGCCGGAATATCTTGATTGTTCCAGAGCTCTGGCTGTCGAAGTCTCGCTGAAGGAGGCTTCAGCGATGAGCCCATGGTTAATTAATCCAACCAGACACCATATCCATCAGTGCCTTGCGAGCGTTCATACCCGCTTCCAACGCATCTTTATGCACTTGCAGTAGCTCGGGCGCAATTCCATCGGTTACGAAGTTGTAGGCGTCGCCGTCAAAGTGCATTAGCGTTTCAACACTGAGATTCACGGAGCCATCAGCAGCATCAAGTGCGTCACTCAGCTTGGTGAATTTGTCTTCTTCCGAAACCTTAATCTCCAGTGTCCCTGAGAACGTCTGAACATGGAGACTACTCAGATCTTTCACTTTCCCATTCAATTCTTTTAGCGCACTTTTTATACCCATGATCAAACCCTCAGTTATGAAATTTGAGTTACCGCACTTTTCAGTGTCGAAAACACTGATTTTCTTGGGATACCGCCTAGATCAAGAGAGAAGTGATCGAGCAGCATGAGCCGATCCGCCTCTTGAAGACTTGCAACCAATGCCGCCACCTCGGCAGCGCTCATCTCACGTAGATATGATGGTGAAGTGGTGCTTGCCACACCTTGGTAACGACTCAATTCAAGGGTCGAAAGTCTCTTAACCCTTCCATTGAGTCTTAGCACGTCCATACGAAGACTCATCCGGCGATCACCGAATGCTTCGGTGTCACGTAGAGATTCCGGTATTTAAGGGTTATATGGATCCGTACCATCAATCCATTCCCGACAGTCACTCACCCCATCACTGTCTGTGTCGTCCACATCCAGGTAATAACCGCACTGGTTCGCCGTGTTCCCGTTGTTACCCCCCCAACGTGGCCAACCACCCTTCGCAAGACCCGTCGACGC
>DIYG01000097.1 GCA_002428935.1 Halieaceae bacterium UBA6060 | reverse complement strand
ATGTTGCCACGGGAGAGGCCGCGCGAGCGCTGGCCGAAGCCGGTGCCGATGGTGTGAAGGTGGGTATCGGGCCTGGTTCTATCTGCACTACGCGCATCGTCACGGGGATAGGCGTGCCGCAAATCACCGCGGTGGCCGACGCGGTGGCAGCGCTGAAGGAATACGATGTACCGGTGATTGCCGATGGGGGTATCCGATTTTCAGGGGACATCGCCAAGGCGGTGGTTGCCGGCGCCCACGCCATTATGATGGGCAGTATGTTTGCAGGTACGGAAGAGGCGCCCGGCGAGGTCGAGCTGTACCAGGGCAGGACCTACAAGTCCTATCGGGGTATGGGTTCCCTGGGAGCCATGGCGTCCAGTCAGGGCTCCTCGGATCGATACTTCCAGGACGCAAGTCAGGGCACAGAAAAGCTGGTACCGGAAGGGATCGAAGGGCGCGTGCCTTACAAAGGACCCGCTTCCGCCATCATTCATCAGCTCATGGGCGGTTTGCGCTCGTCCATGGGGTATACGGGTAGCGCTGATATCGAGACCATGCGAACGCGGCCACGCTTCGTTCGGGTCACGGCAGCAGGTATGTCCGAGTCCCACGTTCACGATGTCTCTATCACCAAAGAGGCGCCCAACTACCCCGTGAGCTGATAGTTACCGCGGCGGCAACCCCGCCGCCCCACAAAGAGTCTCCCATGACGGATATTCACGCCAGTAAAATCCTTATCCTGGATTTTGGTTCTCAATACACGCAACTCATCGCCCGCCGGGTACGCGAGATCGGGGTGTACTCGGAAATTCGCGCCTGGGACATGCCCCGAGAAGACATCGAGGCCTTCGCGCCCAGCGGCATTATTCTTTCGGGCGGGCCAGAGTCCGTTACGGAAGAAGGCTCTCCCCGCGCTCCCGAAGTATTGTTTGAGGGGGCCTGGCCCATCCTGGGGATCTGCTACGGCATGCAAACCATGGCAGAGCAGCTGGGTGGGGCAGTGCAGGGCTCCGCAACCAGCGAGTTTGGATATGCGCAGATTCGCAGCCGGGGCACTGATCGCTTGCTCCACGATATACGGGATCATCTCGCTGACGACGGCCTTGGTCTTCTCGATGTTTGGATGAGTCACGGGGACAAGGTGACGGCGTTGCCCGAGAATTTCGACTGCGTTGCCGAGACCGATTCCTGTCCCATTGCCGCGATGGCTCATCGGGAAAAGCCGTGGTTTGGCATTCAGTTTCACCCGGAAGTAACTCACACGCTCCAGGGTAAGCGGGTGCTGGAACGCTTTGTATTGGAAATCTGCGCCTGCGAGGCCTTGTGGACCCCCGCCCGTATCGTCGAGGACGCAATCCAGCGCGTGCGTGAAACCGTGGGCGAGGACCACGTGCTTTTGGGTCTTTCTGGCGGCGTCGACTCTTCGGTGGTTGCGGCACTGCTTCACCGCGCTATCGGCGATCAGCTTACCTGCGTGTTTGTTGACAATGGTCTGCTGCGTCTGCATGAGGGCGATCAGGTCATGGAAATGTTTTCTCGCAATATGGGTGTGCGAGTGATTCGGGCCGATGCGCAGAAAGCGTTCCTGGATCGCCTGGAGGGTGTTACGGACCCCGAGCAGAAGCGCAAGATAATCGGCAACACGTTTATCGAGGTCTTCGACACGGAAGCGGCGAAGATCGAAGGGGTGCGCTGGCTCGCTCAGGGCACGATCTATCCCGACGTCATCGAATCTGCCGGTGCCAAGACGGGTAAGGCCCACGTGATCAAGTCTCACCACAATGTAGGCGGGTTGCCCGAGGATATGGCCCTGGAGTTGGTGGAGCCTCTCCGCGAGCTGTTTAAAGACGAGGTGCGTCAGATTGGCCTGGAGCTGGGGTTACCTCACGACATGGTCTTCCGGCATCCCTTCCCGGGGCCGGGTCTCGGTGTTCGCATTCTGGGTGAGGTAAAGGAGACCTATGCGGATCTGCTGCGCCTTGCCGATGCCATCTACATAGAAGAGCTGAGGGCATCTGGTTGGTACGAACAAACCAGTCAGGCCTTTGCCGTATTCCTGCCGGTGAAATCCGTTGGTGTGGTCGGCGATGCGCGACGCTACGAGTACGTGATTGCCCTTCGGGCCGTGCAGACCGTCGATTTCATGACCGCCCGCTGGGCTCATCTACCCTACGAGTTGCTTGAGACTGTTTCCAATAGGATCATCAACGAGATCAGCGGTATCTCGAGGGTGACCTACGATATCAGTGGTAAACCGCCGGCGACGATTGAGTGGGAGTAGGGCAGATCTGGCACTTGCTGGCAACTGTAGGCATCAAGACGCAGTATTCTCACAAATCCAGTAACTTATCCTCATTTCCGTCTAGCAGCATCTGGCACTGACAGGCTTCGGTAAGCAGTTCTTTCTGATTTTCAATGGTATAGCTCATGGTATCGCCGCACTCATAATTAGCGCTGTGATCCAATACCATGCCATGGATGTCACATCCGTCATGGTATTAGTGACCAAGTACGAGTCACCTGGATCAGGCATTCGTAGGGCCAGGAACGCATCCACATCACTTTCCTCCCTCTCTGGGCGGCATAGTTGTTTGTTCTCAGATTTCTGGCGTTCATAATCAAAGGCTTGCAAAGCGTACCAAATATGGTACATTTTTCACATAGATGCCGATATGCCTCTTGAAGTGGTTTTTTACCGAACGGAATCGGGAAATGAACCGGTTCGCGCGTGGTTGCAGGATCTGAGCAAACAGGACAAAAGAATAATCGGTGGCGATATTAAAACCGTTCAATATGGCTGGCCTATCGGGATGCCGGTGGTGCGAAAAATGGAGCCCGGACTATGGGAAGTCAGATGTCGGCTTGATCAACGCATTGCTCGAATTTTGTTTACAGTAAACGGTGAAAAGATGATTTTGCTGCATGGCTTCATTAAGAAGTCCCAGAAGACACCACAAGCCGATTTGCAATTGGCTAAAGACCGCAGAGCCAACCTGGAGAAATGACATGAGTAAACACATTGGCAGTAACTTCGATGATTTTCTGGAAGAGGAAGGTGTGCTTGCGGAAGCGGAAGCTATTGCTGTTAAACGTGTGCTTGCTTTTCAACTCGAGGAATTGATGAAGGCGCAGAAACTCAACAAGACTCAACTGGCGAGGCGTATGAATACCAGCCGTTCTGCGTTGGAGCGGTTGCTCGACCCTGAGAATCCTTCAGTGACGCTGCTGACCCTCGAACGCGCAGCCAGAGCGCTGGGTAAGAACATCAGGATCGAGCTCGCAGTTTAAGCTATGAGGCATCTGTTTGTCTGATGATCAGTATAGGAGCGAATGCGAGTGAACGTTGTGAACAGTTCGCAACACTGTATATGAGGGTCTGGTGAATTTTTCCGGCTGGCAGGCCAGGTTTCGCCGTTTACAGGATGAACACGCGACCTGGAAACTGTTGCGTGCGGACAATGCCCCCATCATTCTCGCCTTCATTGCCGATTTGTTTGCGGAGGAAAATGAAGTGCCTTTTGCCCGGGCGCGCATCGCGCTGGATACGGAGTTGGAGCGTGGCCGGGAGCTGGGCTACTGGTCAAGCGAAAGCGGCGCGGGAACCTACCTGAACCAGTGGATACGCACAGGCTGGCTGCGCGAAATGGACGATATGCTGAGTAAAACCGACGCCAGTGAAACCGCGTTACGATTCTGCCGGACACTCGATGAACCGGCTGCCGGTACCTCCGCTTCTCATCTTCGAATCGTGCAGGATGCCGTGCGCGATTTCGCCGTTGCGGTCAACCCGGATCTCGATGAGCGCGCCGCCCAGCTTGAGCAACAAAAGCGTGAAATCCAGCGCAGTATCGACGAACTGCATGCGGGTGTGAGCGTGGAGCTCAGTGAAGCCGAGCAGCGTGAGCGCATACGCGAGATCTATCAACTGGCGTCAGTACTGACTGGTGATTTTCGCCGTGTGGAGGATGATATTCGACGCATTGACAAGGATCTAAGAATCCAGATCATCGAAGGTGATTCCACCCGCGGAAACGTGTTGCTCGAACTGATGGAGAAGGAGATTCTGCTCGCGAATACTGATGCGGGCAGTGCGTTCGAAGGCTTTTTTCAGCTGCTGTGTGACCAGAACCGCTCAGCCGAATTCAGCGATCAGTTACGTGGTATCCTCAGTCTGCCGGTAGCCCATCACCTCAATCCCGCGCAACGCCAGTTCCTTGCCCGGCTGATGCGCGAATTATCACGCGAGAGCGAGCGCGTATTCCGCATTCGTCGGCGCACTGAAGAGGGCTTGCGCGGGTATATTGAAAGTGGCGCCGCGCAGGAAAACCGTGCGGTGACGCGCCTGTTGTCCGAGCTGGAACGCAGCGCCATCGCTCTGCGCGAAAACGGCTGTGATTTGAAGACCCGAACCCGGCTGGAGCTGCAGGTTGGAGTACCCGGAATTCGGTCCCCCGAAAGCCTGAATCTGCGTCAGCCCGACGAAAACCTGGATACTTCTGGCGTCGAGGAGCAGGCCAATCGCCGCGAGCCAAGTATGGAAATGCTCGACAGTTTGGAGGCGGTACAGATCCGCCGAGTCGCCGAGCGTACCCTGGATGCCCTGCGCCGACATGGTCCGATGACGATTTCCGCGTTATCCCGACACCAGCCGCTACAGGCGGGGCTGGAGGAACTGGTTGCTTGCATGAGGGTGGCCCGGGCCGTTCACGCGACGGACCTCAACACCACTGAACTGGTCGAAGTCCACGATAAACAGGGTTCGCGGATTCGAGCCTCGATTCCCGGTCTCCTGATGAGCGCCGATTTGTTTCCCGCAAACATCGACGAGCTGACACTGTAGCCTATGCACGAGAAGGACTTCTTCGACGATCTGATCAAGGCGCAGTCGACCGTAACGGTCGAGGCCGATTCGCGAATTGTGGATGAGGACAACGGCGTTGAGCAGGCGTCAGCGGATGCGACGGTATCCGTACCAGCTGTCGATGACCATTCGGCAGCCATACCGCACGAAGCCCGCCGCGCGCTGGTGTATCTGTTGCGCCAGGGTTCGGCGTTGGCGCAGAAAAAAGGCGAGATCTTCGAACTGGTCTGCCGCTACCAGGATGCCCTGCGCAACCACCTTGAGAATATGTACCTGCGACTGGTCATCGATGAGCGCTACGGCGTCGCGTTTATCGCCAACGCACAAAACCCCGAAGACGAGAACGACGATGGCGAGAGCGTCAGGCTGATCAGTCGTCGAACGCTGACTCTTTACGATACCCTGCTGATCCTGGTGTTGCGCAAGTATTTTCAGGACCGCGAAACCCAGGGTGAGCACAAGATTATTATCGATATCGAAACGGTAGAAGCAGGCATGAGCCCGTTTTTGCCTTTGACTAACAGCACTCGCTCGGACCGCAAACAACTGGTCACTTCGCTGAAACGCATGATCGAAAAGCGAATCCTGGTAATTGTTCGCGGCAGTGAAGAACGTTTTGAGATTTCGCCATTGATTCGTCACGTGGTATCTGCCGAATTTCTTCAGCACATGTTGAATGAGTATCAACGCCTGGCTGACGAACAGTCGGGCGACGAACAGATACGAGACGATCCACAGGACGATGACTGAATCGACGAACTACGGCCGCGATTTTTTTGCCATGGGGCAAATTCGTCTCAGCGAGTTGTCTGTGTACAACTGGGGGTCGTTTCACGGTCTTCACAGCGCCCGCATCGACCCGCAGGGCACCTTGGTCACCGGCGATAACGGTTCCGGAAAATCGACCTTTATTGACGCCCTGATGGCGCTGTTACTGCCGGCGGGCAAGGCGAGCTTCAATGTCGCGGCCGCGCAAGGCGACAAGGCGGATCGCTCTTTGCTGTCGTATATGCGCGGCAGTTTTGGTTCCGCGCACGATGGCGGCGCCACGCGTGTCAAGAGCAAGCGCGAGGGCGCAGTGGTTACCGCGCTGAGGGCCGCTTACCGCGCCAATGACGGCAGCGAGCTGACGCTACTGGCGATGTTCTGGACCACCCAGGCGAGCAATGCGCTGGCGGATGTCAAACGTGTGTACGCGGTGGCCCGTAGGAATGTCGGCTTGAAAGCAGTTCTCGACGCCTTCGGCGAGGGCAATGCGCGGGTGCTCAAACAATGGTTGCGCGCCGATCAGGCGATTACATGCTGCGACGAGAATTTTGCCGAATACCAGGAGCTTTACCGCAAGCTGCTGATGATGGAGAACCGTAATGCACCGGCCTTGCTGTCACGCGCGCTCGGTTTGAAAAAGATCGATGACCTGACCGCGCTGATCCGTGAACTGGTGCTGGAGCCCAGCGGCGTCCGGGACGATGCACGCAAGGTGGTTACCGAGTTCGCCGACCTGGTGGCGATACATGCGCAGTTGCTCGACGCGCGTCAGCAGCAGGCGCACCTAGCCCGATTGCCGGAATTGTATGCGACGATCGAAAAGACCGGAGGTAGGATTCAATCGTTGCATGAGGAAAAGCTCGGTCTGCCGGTTTATTTCGGCGAACTGCTGGTCGCGCTCTGGAGCCGACGGATCGAATTGCTGGAAAAACAGCGCGTGGATCTGGAGCTGACAATAGGACAAAAGGAAACGGAAGAACGCGACGCGCAAGCGCTGGTCGAACGTCGCCACGGGGAATATTTGAGACTCGGCGGCGACCAAATCGAATCGCTGAAAAAGGAACTCGAGCATACCCGCGATCGATTGAGATTCATCACCGCCGAATCCTCCCGCTACCAGAAAACCGCCCGACAATTGAATTATTCGGATACGCTGGATGAAGCGATTTTCCGGCAAAACCAATCGCTGGCCGAACAGGGTCTGGCGAGCATCGAACACGACACCAAGGCGAGTCAAGACCGTTTTGCCGAAATCAGTGGGTTGTGGAGTAATACGCAAGCGGATATCAAGACGACCAACGGCGAGATCATCGATATCTCCGCACGGCCGGATTCCAACATTCTGCGAGCGTATCAGACCTTACGTGACGAATTAGTGCGCTCTCTTGGTCTGCCGGGTGAAGACTGTCTGTTCATAGGGGAATTGCTCGACGTCAGGGAAGAAGAGCGGCATTGGCAGGGCGCCATCGAGCGCGCGCTGGGTGGATTGCGTACCACGCTCGCAGTGCCCGAGCGGGTGTTCTCGATGGTCACCAAATGGTTGAACGCACGGCATACAGGTTTGCATGTGCGGGTCCAGGTGGTTCGGGAAAGCAAGGCTAAATCCTCATCGCCCCAATTTCTGGCGGAGGGCTTTCTGCGCAAACTGGTTTGGCGTCAGCATCCCTATCGCGAGTGGTCGAAGCAGCATTTGCAACGCTTCGACCTGACTTGTGTTGCGGACACTGCGATGCTGGACGTCACGCCTTTCTCGATGACTAGAGAGGGCTTGATTCACAAGGAAAAAGGCCGATTCGAGAAAAAGGATTTGCATCGTATTGATGACCGCAACGAATGGCAACTCGGCTTTTCCAACGCAATACGGCTCGAGCTGTTAAATCAGCAACTGGCGAAATTGCAAACGCGCCTGACCGAACAACACAGGCTGGTCGAGCAGGCGAGAGATGAACTGGATCGCTTCAGCCAACGGCGAGGCCTGCTGCAACAGATCGGCAATACCGACTGGGACGGTATCAATGCGCCTTACTGGAAATCCCGGCTGGATAAATTGGAGGAGGATCTGCAGCGGCTGCAAACGTCCCGTGGCAGCCTGGAAGAGGCCAAGAAATTGTGGGAAGTGGCCAAGCAATCGTTGAGTGAGATATCCGCAGCCTTGAAGGACCTGTCAAAACAAGCCGGTGGTATCGCGCAAGAACTGGAATCAGCGCGACTCTCGCAACATAAAGCAGCCGTTGAATCTGAAAAAGGCCTCAAGGACACTTGTCGGAAATCTTTGGCAAACCGGGTCGGAGAGCTTTCGGTTGACGATCTTGACCGGGTAGCCGAGATTATGTTCCAAATCGAACGCAACCTGGACGAGTTGCTATCGAACCAGCGCCATCAGAAGAACCAGGCCGAGACTTCAGCGGTCGGCGTCATGTCCTCGTTCCGCGGCAAGGATCGCTGGCAGGCGCTGACCGCCGACTGGCCCTCGGGACTGGCCGGTCTGCCGGATTTCCTCGATCACCTCGATCGACTGGTCAGCGAGGGCTTGCCGGCGTTGGTGGAGCAATTCGTCGAACGGCTCAACAAGCATGCCACACAGTCGCTGGCGCGGATCAAATCGCGCCTGGACAGCGAACGCGAAGACATACTCGAGCGCATCGATGTCATCAACCAGGTTCTGGCGCGTACCGAGTTTAAACAGGGCTCTTACCTGAAGCTGGGATCGCATCGGGAAAAATACCCGCATGTGCAGGAATTCGAAAAGCAGTTGAATCTGGTGTTGAGCCAGGTCACGAGCGATGACCATGAGGGACGTTTCCAGCAACTTGAAACGGTGGTGACGATGCTGGAAAAGGCTAGCGCAGTCGGCACGGCCAGCACGCTCGAAAGCCTGCGTCTGCTCGATCCACGCTATCAACTTTCGTTCTTTGCCGAGGAAATCGGCTTCGAAGACGGTGAAACGCGTGACGTGCTGGATTCCTCCAGTGGAAAATCCGGTGGCGAAAAGGAATCCTTCGCTGGCACCATCGTCGCCGCAAGCCTGGCTTACGTGCTGACCCCCGAGGGACATGACCGGCCGGTATATTGCACCGTGTTTCTCGACGAGGCTTTTTCAAACACCGCCGAGGCAGTCAGTCGCCGGGTATTGAAGGTCTTCAAGGCTCTGCATATCCATGTGAACCTGATTACCCCGTACAAGAACCTGAATCTGGCGCGGGAATCGGCCCGTGCGTTATTGATAGCAGAACGCGATGCGGAGCGACACGAAAGCCATCTGTGTGAAATCACCTGGGAGGAAGTGGATCGGCGTCTGGGTGAGCAGCGCGAGGCGAAATTGGCTGATAATCTGCTGGGTCTGAATATCGAAGTTGAAGACCGTCCCGGTATGAACAGCGATGCCTGAGCCGGAAGCTCCTGCGTGGGGCATCATGCCGGAACAGGCCGCGGCCCTGGCACGCAAAAGATTCTGGGACAATCGCCCGGTTTTGAAAGCCTTGATGGCCGGTGAGCGGGATTTCCCGCTACATATTCCCCTGAAACCGCCCAGCGCCAGACAACCGTTGGACAATCTGGCTCATCTGCAGGATTGGATCGAAGCCTGGAAAAAGTTCACCATACCGGACCTTCTGCACTGGAAAACGGTCAGTTTTCGCCAACTGGGCCAACAGCGACTGCCCACGCGAATCACCATCGGCAACTTCCAGCAGCTCACGCAGCTCTGTGGTCCGTCCGCGAATGCGCAATCCGCGCGATGGCAGGCGAGCATGCTGCCACTTTTACAGCAGTATCCACACGAGCACGTTTATCCTGTTCTAGTCAGGCACATCGAAGCTGTTGAAAGCCTTGGAAAGAATGATGCTGAATTGCTCGCCCATGTTTTACCGCAGTTGCATCGGGGCCTCAGCGCGGGTGGTTACCTGCGTGCGCTACCGTTAAAGAGCGCCGATACCAAGTTTGTCGAGACCTGTTCGGGCCTGATCGAAGCGCTGCTGGATGCGTTGCATGATGGAGAGATCGCGGCGTCCGGCGGCCTGTATCCCTGGCTGGATTGCACCCACATACCCAGAGGGCTTGCCCGGGGTGTACCGGTGGTACGTCCCCTGAGTGCGGATACGCGGCATGCTTATCAGGGTTTGCCGTTGTTTCAGTTGAGCGCGGAACTGCTGCGGCAACATGAACTGCCGGCCGCCAACATCCTGGTGGTGGAGAATCTTCAATCGGGTCTGGCCTTACCCGATCTCGACGATACTATTGCAGTGATCGGCGGGGGGCGCAACGTTACTTGGATGAATGCATCCTGGTTGACGGCGAAACGCGTCGGTTACTGGGGCGATATCGACAGTTGGGGACTAGCCATATTGAGTGATGCCCGCACCAGTCTGGCTTCAGTGGAGCCTTTGATGATGGATGTGGCTACGCTCGATGCGCACGAAGAGCGGATGGTGCAGGATCCCGAACCGTTGAGCACGCTACCCACACAGTTGACCGGTCAGGAACAGCAATTGTTCCTTGATCTCGCAGCCGGCCGGTTCCTGTCTACCCGTTTGGAACAGGAAAGAATCTCATCCGATTTTGTCAGCGCTGCACTCGAGACCTGGTTATTTTCCTAGCGCAGCATCGCAGCCCCATGGAAAATCAATCCTGCTGGTGATCCGATACCTTCAGGAGCAGGAAGGGATTCACCTGAAGTCAAAGCCCGGAAGTTTGTCTTAAGAGTTGTGTATCAGTGCTCAATCGGCACATTTTGAGCAATTCGAAGGATTTTCCGAGCATGGTATTTTTCATGGTATTACGATTTAGCAGGAAAATAAGTCGTTGAATATAAAAGATAATAAGGGCTTATTTACAATAGAGTGGGAATAGGCCTTTGAACAGGTTTAGGACAAGCCCCTCATGGGGTGGTGTCGGTTCCGCCGGCCAGGAACAGCCCTGACCGGCGGTTATACACTAGTCTTCCACGGGATTGGCGACGACCATATCCATTCCCCGCTGCCGGATCGTTTCGTTGAGGGCAGGCACCTGCTCGTTCCATACGTTGTTTAGACGTTCCAACTCGGCTTCCATAGCATCGCTCAGGGTTTTCTTCACGGCCCAGGCTTGCTCCGTGGGACCCCGGTCGTCGTTTGCAACCATGCGCATGAGACTGGTCAGTTTGTTGTTTAGGCGAATAGGAAAATTGAGCGGATCCTGACGGCTTTCGTTCTTGGTTTGATAAAGGGCCTCCTCGACTTCCGTCATCGTGTCGCCAATGGTCTGTAAACGGCTTTCCAGATCTTCATCTGGTGCGTCTGCCAGCCGATCTTCAAGGGCTTCTAGCTGGGACCGCAAGGCACGGATTCGGTTGATCTCCCGATGGGTGCGAGTGAGCAGGTCTCGGGCTTCCGTGACGAAGCTAAACTGCGCCGCGTAGTCCTCCGCGCTGGCACTTGAGCGTGGGTCTGGGACTACCTCAAAATGAACCGTCTGCGTTGTCTCACCAAGAGTTAACTCTGCGCGATAGGGTCCGGGTATGGCCAGAGGGCCTGATTTCATATCGGACCACAAAATGAGGCCTTCGAAACGCTCCATACCGGGGTACTCAAGATTCCAGTTGTGACGATGGAGTCCGGCGTCGGTAGCCAGCACCGCCGTGTCAATCTTGCCATCGTTGTCGGAGTTTTCCGTTTCCGCGTCCTCTGATGCCGCGGTCCAGGTCCAGATTGGACTATCGCCATTGGCTTCGAACACGGACAGCTTGAGGGTCTCGGCGTCGGAGGCGTCTTCGGGTATCTGATAGTAGATGCTGACGCCCGTATGAGGATTGGTGCCGGCATTGCCTGCTTCTTTGGCGCGACTCCCCGCCACGAGGCGATGAGTGGTTGCGGGGGTATACAGATGCAAACCCTCGGGTACCGTATCGATCGTTTGTTGGCGCAACACGCCAAGGTCATCGAGGATCCAGAATCCGCGCCCCTGGGTGGCGACGACCAAATCGTCGCCTTTCACCTGCATATCTGTGATGGGAACGATGGGCAGATCTAGCTGCAGTGGCGCCCAACGCCGGCCGTTATCCCGTGAAAAATATACGCCACGTTCCGTGCCGGCGTAGAGCAGTCCCTGGGCCTCGGGGTCAGCGCGAAGGACACGACTGAAATGATTGTCAGGAATATCGCCGCTAATGCGCTTCCAACTCCGGCCCCAATCGTCTGTGTGATACAGGTAGGGCTTAAAGTCATCCAGCTTATAGCGCGTGGCCGCGATGTAGGCGCCGCCAGGGCTTACAGGGTCAATATCGATACTATTGATCTGCGCCCATTCGGGCAGCGCCGAGGGCGTGACATCGTCCCAGTTTTCACCGCCATCGCGGGTGAGATGAAGGCGTCCGTCGTCACTGCCCGCCCACAGCACGTTTGCGTCATGGGTGGATTCTGCGACTGCGAAGATGGTGCCGTAGTACTCCACGCTGGTGTCGTCCTTGGTGATGGGGCCACCGGACTTGCCCATGCGGCTCTTGTCGTTGCGGGTTAGGTCGGGGCTGATCTGCGTCCAGCTCTGGCCCAGGTCGTCGCTACGAAAGAGTACGTTTGCGGCGACCATGAGTACATCGGGATTGTGTTTGGAAAAAAGGATTGGATAGTTCCACTGAAAGCGGTATTTCAGTTCCGCAGCACCCCAGCCCATGGGATTGTCGGGCCAAACATCGATGGAGCGGCTTTCCCCGGTTTGGTGGTTCACGAGGCGCAGCAGGCCACCATAAGAACCGCCCACAACGATATGGGGCTCATCGGGTTTGGCAACGATATGACCGCTTTCACCGCCGGCGGTGGGCTCCCAATCACGCACGCTGATGCGGTCTCCAGAAAAGGACTGAGAACGTACCCTCACCGCAGAGTTGTCCTGTTGGCCGCCCAGAAGGCGATAGGGGAAGTCGTTGTCCGTGGAAACGCGGTAAAACTGCACCGTGGGCTGGTTAGATTGCACGGACCATGTGGTGCCGCGGTTGTAGGACACATTTGCACCGCCGTCATTGGCCTGGATCATGCGCTCGGGGTTTGCGGGGTCAATCCACAGATCGTGGTTATCGCCATGGGGCGTATCGATTTCGGCGAAGGTTTTGCCACCGTCCTTGGAGAAATGAAACCTCACGTTGAGGACGTAGACGGATTCTTCATCGACGGGGTCGGCGTACACACGGGTGTAGTACCAGGCCCGTTGCCTTAGATTGCGATCTTCACTGGTTTTCTCCCAGGTCTTGCCGCCGTCCCGGGAGCGAAACAGTCCGCCGTCTTCGGCCTCTATCATGGCATACAGGTTTTTGTTGTTACTCGGCGACACCGCGATGCCGATGATGCCCAGGGTGCCCCTCGGCAGACCCTCGTTTGCGGTGAGCTCGGTCCAGCTATCGCCGCCGTCAACGCTCTTATACAGGCCGGAACCGGGGCCGCCGCTTTCCAGGGAGTAGGGCGTACGTTTTACCCGCCAAAAGCTGGCGTAGAGGATACGCGGGTTACTTGGGTCCATAACCAGGTCTACGGCGCCCACCTCGTCGTCAACGTAGAGGACTTTTTCCCAGGTCTCGCCGCCGTCGGTAGTGCGAAACACCCCCCGTTGTTCATTGGGGCCGAACAGATGCCCCATCACGGCGGCATAGGCGAGATCTGGATTGCGCGGGTGAATACGAATTCGCGACACATGCTGGGAGTCTTCCAGCCCGATGAACTGCCAACTGTCCCCCGCGTCCACGGATTTCCACAGGCCATGCCCGGGGGAGACATTGCCGCGCACGGTTTTTTCGCCCGTGCCCACGTAGATTACGTTCGGGTCCCACTCCGATACGGCCACGGCGCCGATAGAGCCGCCAAAAAATCCGTCGGATACGTTGTTCCAGGATTCACCGCCGTTGCGGGTTTTCCAAACACCGCCGCCGGTAGCGCCGAAGTAATAGGTTTGGGTGTCGCTGGGGATGCCAGCAACGGCGGCTGAACGTCCTCCGCGGAAGGGGCCGATTTCCCGCCATTCCAGAGCCCGAAGCTCGG
>DIYG01000092.1:3780-10113 GCA_002428935.1 Halieaceae bacterium UBA6060 | reverse complement strand
GGCCATGGCGGCCGCCGCCGAGCCCGCGCCAAAGAGATTGTGGCCACAGGCGTGACCGGCAGCTTTTTCCGTAAGCAAGCTACGCTCGGGGACCGAATCCTGGGTGATACCCGGTAAGGCATCAAACTCTCCCAGGATCGCCAACACCGGTTCACCCTCACCGTAGCTTGCGACAAAGGCCGTTGGTATATCGGCCACCCCGCTTTCTATTTCGAAGCCATCGGCGGCCAGTTGCTCTTGCAGCAAGGCACTACTCTGGGTTTCTTGGTAACCCACCTCCGCGAACTCCCAGAGAGAACGCGCTGTTGCCGCGGTTTGCGAATAATGCTGATCAAGCCAATCAAGATGAACCTCCGCCAGGGCAAGCGGGGTGCCCAGGCTCAAAACGAGAGAAGCGATTAGTCTGCGCATACTTAAGGACTCCAGGGGATTGTTATGAATATTCTCTACGCCTCGTAGGCGCGGTAGAGTTCGTCCATGATGAGGCGAACACCTTCACCTATCCTGCCGGGATCGCCAGCATAGGACAGACGAATACACTCTTTGCGGTGGGCCCAGTTTTCTCCCGTGCCAATAAAAAAGTCATTGCCCGGTAGAACAATAACGCCCCGGGCTTTGAGACGTTCGTAAAGGGCCATGCTGTCGATGGGTAAACCTTCACACCACAGCCAGAGGAAAAACGCGCCCTCGGCGCTGTGTGTCCATATCGGTAGATCACCGCGATGCCGATCAATAGCGGCGAGGGTCTGTGCTCGACGCTCCGCATAAAACGGCTGTAGCGCTTCACGGCAAAGGCGTTCAAGGGAGCCGTCGGCCAGAGTGCCCCGGAGGAGACTCGGACCGAGGGTGCCGCTGGCCAGGCTGACCACGGTGTTCGCCCGGGCAAAGGCCTGCGCGATAGCCGGGGTTGCTATGACAATACCCGTGCGCACCCCGGGCAATCCCAACTTCGACAGGCTCAGCATCAAAATGGTGTTTTCATTCCAAAACGGACGACCGTCGCCATAGATCAGGCTCGGAAACGGCAAGCCATAGGCCCCGTCGATGATCAATGGCACATCGTGCTGACGAGCGATGCTATCCAGACGCTCGATCTCATCATCGGTAACCATGTTCCCCGTGGGATTTCCCGGCCGAGACAAACACAGAGCCGCGACCCCTGAATCGAGAGACAACTCATCGAAGGCCACGTGATATTTAAAGCGTCGATCCTCAAGACGCTCGATCATCGGTCGCGTGGCGGAGAAAAAATCTTCGCCCAGACCAATATCGCGGTAGCCGACATACTCCGGACTCAGCGGCAGATGAATGCGGCGCTCCGTTCCATCGGGCATGGGGCCGGCAAACATATTGTAGAGAATGAAAAAGGCGGACTGACTTCCGTTGGCTATGGCGATGTTATCCGCCCCCACGGGCCAGCCCAGGCGTTGGTGTAAAAAGGTCGCCAGTTCTTGGCGAAATGAGAGGTCACCCTGAGGTGCCTGATACACCCCCAGCATTTCGTGACGGCGCTGACCGTCGGCGAGGATATCGCTCAAACGGCGACTAAAGAGTTCCTCGGCGGCAGGGACTCGCCCGGGATTGCCCCCACCCATAAAAATCAAATCCGGGTTCTCACCCAGGGCTGTGCCAAGGTCGTCCATAAGGGAACTGATGCCGCTTTCCAGGGCAAACTTTTGACCAAAGGACGATAACTGCATGGAAGATGAAGCCCGAGGGTTAGGAGAGAAGATCAGTAATGAGGTGGCTTTTCATCGACCGCCTCAGGAACACCAGGTGCTCCTCCCGCTTTTAACGCCGCCAGTTCCTCGCCGAGCAGGACCACCTGTCGGCGCAGCAGAAGCAAGTCTTGCTGTTGATCGGCGAGGGCCTGGTTTAGCTGGTTAACCGCATCGTTCTGAAAGGCCAACTCGGCTTCCAGCGCCGCCAGCGAGTCCTGCATACGATCTTCCGCCATGGCACCTCCCCGCGCAAAAGCGCTGTACCCTACACCTTGTATCAACCCGGGAGCAATGCTTATGAATCGTCGTGGCGCCAAGAGTTCGCGGCCCGTATACAGCACGGACAAGGGGCGCCTCTGCCCGGACTGCGGCGTCGTAGAAGCGGACTGTCGTTGCCGCTTATTAAAGACTGCGGCGAGCGGCGACGGGGACGGAATCGTTCGCCTGCGACGGGAAAGCAAGGGTCGAGGCGGCAAGGTGGTCACGGTTGTGACCGGTCTTCCCGGTGATACCGCAGCCGTGAAAGCCCTGGCTAAAACCCTGAAACAGCGCTGCGGCGTTGGCGGCGCGGTAAAAGATGGCATCGTGGAACTCCAGGGAGATCATCGGGAAACGATCAAAGCCTTTCTCCAGGATCAGGGCCACACGGTGAAACTGGCTGGTGGTTAGGGCCAGAACTGTCCATTTTTCGATCAAAAAACAAGCAATTCAGGCTTGACTGGCTATTTTTTGATCACATTTGAACGATTTTCAAAAATTACTGCAAAACCCCTGGATATATAGACAGTAAAAAATAGGGAGTTAGCGCCTTTTCCCAGTTACAGACTAAATAAACCTTTCTAAATCGTTAATTTATATTGGATATTTCTCATTCCTATGGTAAAAATTACCCTGGTGCTAAGGAAAGTGCCCGTGAGTTAGGCGCTCTTTCGTGATCTAGCTGGTGGTTAGGTATTAGGTAGGCAAGAAGAGTTGCGGCATCAGAACCGCAAACATTGCCCACTGACATCATCCAGCAAGGTTTGGCCCTCAAAGGCTAAACATCGAAAGGTTTAGATAGAGAAAGCGACCAGCACGCGTTAGCAAGCAAACCGGGTTAGAAGACGAGCAACCCTAAATCGTCCAGCCCACATCCTGCGAGGAGCCTGCTACATGTACATCACGGCCGAACACCTGCGAGAGCAGGTGATAAAACCCACCCTGGAATACCTCGGGGTGTGGTCCCCGGCAGCGGAAAGGGAGCTGCTGGCCTCTGCCCTGCGTGGCGAAGAGGAAAGCTTGTTCTCTCGCCGCGCGTCGGGACTGGGGCTGTTTCGCATCACTTCGAATCAGCACCGGGACCTATGGGATCGCTACTTGGCATTCCGACCGGACATTGCCAGCCGCGTACGCGGACTCGCGAGCCAACGAGCCTTTCTGAGTAACCCCGATAATGAGTTACAGACTAACCTCAGTTACTGCACCGCTATCGCCTATCTGATGTCAGAACGGGCACGCGGTGACAACGAGTGGCAGCCCGGGCATGGCTCCAGGACCATGGAACGACGGGTAGCGGCTCACGCCTGATCCACGGTATCCCCCGAGGCCTGCCAACGATAAAAGTCCTCTGGTCGGTCGATATCGTAACGTGGCTCCAGAAGTTTGCAGCTCAAAGAAGTCTGGCTAACCCGGTTTAGGGATTCCTCCAGCACCCTTCCCGTACCCCAGCTTATCCCCTCGAAGATCCTGGGCTCTAAAACGCGGCAACCGATTAACACGTAACCTCCATCTTCCGCCGGCCCAAGGACAAGATCGTGGGTCTTGAGCGCGGAAAAACCTTCCTGCAAATAGCTTCTATCGAGATCCGGGCAATCGCTGCCCACGAGCACGACGGTCTCGGCGCGCTCAAGTCCGCGACCCAGAGCATGCGCCATCCGCGCACCCAGGTCTTCTCCGCGCTGCAGGAATGGCCCGCCCGCGCCAAGGTGGCAGAGCTCCGTGATCAAAGGATGAGACGCTATCTGATCCAACCACAATTCAACGGGAGCCAGTTGCGAGGCCAGGAGAGTTTTCGCCGTACGCGCCAGTAAAGTCTCATGGACAGCGCAGGCCTCCTCAGCGGAAAGGGCCTCCTGCAGCCGGGTCTTCACGCGGCCGGGCACGGGGTACCGGGCAAATTGTTGTAACAAGCGAGCCGACTGGGGCGGAGCCGCTTCAATCATGGTGCTGGTCCGCACCGGAGCGAACACCCAGGGCTTTGGGGCCATAGTAATGTCGCCACAAACGTTGCGGCGAAACGCCACACCAATAGAAAAACCGCAAAACCCACATCCGCAGGACGGTATTCACCACTCCCTGCTCATCCCATCGTCGCCCGCTGCTGCTTATCTGCAACGGCAAACGCAGAGGCTTGGCTTTGCGGCGTAGGCGCTTGCTGAATTCCACATCTTCCATGAGGGGAAGCTCGGCAAAGCCCTGCAGTTCCAGAAATAGTTCCCGGCGTAAAAGGAGTCCCTGATCGCCCGTAGCTACGGACGTTAATTGGGAACGCCGATTAATGAACCAACTGATGAGACCCAGCGCGCGGGACCGGCCGAGCAAGCGGATAGAAAAGAATCCCCAGGAGTCGGAACCACCCAAATACGGTTCAAGCTCACGACCATCGAACTGCGGTTGTGAGTCGGCATGCAAAAAAAACAGCCATTCTCCCCTCGCGCCTCCGGCACCGAGATTCATCTGCGCCGCCCGCCCCGCTGGGCCCTGGAGAACCGCATCGGCCAGCGTCA
The DNA here is from genome assembly GCA_002428935.1 of Halieaceae bacterium UBA6060. GTDB lineage: Bacteria > Pseudomonadota > Gammaproteobacteria > Pseudomonadales > Halieaceae > Congregibacter. The sequence goes on along the minus strand of DIYG01000092.1, from coordinate 5,627 downwards.
ACGCCCGTTTGACGGTGTCGTCGGCACTTCCCCCATCGACCACAATAAGTTCCGCCCGGGGGAAATTGCGGCGCAATTGCGTAAGCAAGCCCGAGATTGTGCCCCCCTCGTTGAGCACGGGTATGACGAAGCTGATCACGATAGGTACTAGAAACGAGCGCGACGCTCTTCCGTGGTTAAGAGCTGCGCCGTCTGTCCCAGGCGATGATCAAACACCACGCTGTAGGCGAGCACGGCTTTCACATAGTCGCGGGTTTCCCGGTAGGGGATGGTTTCTATCCAGGCATCAAGGGGTAAGTCTCGGCCAATCCAGTGCTGCACGCGATTGGGACCTGCGTTGTAGGCCGCAAGGGCGACAGGGCGTTTGCCATCAAAGCGATCCAACAATTGTCGGTAGTAGGCGCTCCCAAGATCCAGGTTGTGCTCCACGCTGTAGAGATCACTCACGTTAAGGGGAATCCCCTCTTTCCGCGCGACGGCAATGCCTGTGGAGGGCATGAGTTGCATGAGCCCTCTCGCCCCCACGGGCGAACGAGCGCTAGGGAAAAAGGCGCTCTCCCGGCGGGCAATGGCCATGAGTTCGCTGACCGGTACCGCGCGGCTTTGGGCGCGGCGCTGGAAATCGTCCACATAGGCGAGGGGAAAGCGTAAATCGAGGGCGTTCCAATGGCGGCTCGCGTTCGCCGCATCGATGGCAAGGCGATACCACTCCTGGCCGTGAGCCAACTGCGCCAGTTGATACTGGGCCGGTGCATCCAAACGCTGCAAGGTGTGCGTCCATTCGGCCTGAGCGAGGCGGGGTTCGTCGATGGCTTGCAGCTCCTGAACCCGCAGCGCCGCGCTTTGCGCCCAAGCCGGCAAAGCTGTAGAGGGATCTTCCTGGGTCTGCCCCTCCTCCAGATACGAGTAGGGTTTTTGCAAATAATCAGCGCTGAGAAAACCGTAGTAGCTGCGCTCCTCCGCCAGGGCCTGCAAGGCCTCTTTGGCAAGCTCCTTGTCACCGGATGCCTCCTGGGCCCGGGCCAACCAATAGCGCCAGGCACCGTCCTGACGTTTGCCATCGTTCAGGCTTGGGACATGAGCCTCGATCGCCTTCCAGTCCGATTCGCTGATGGCCCAGCGCAAGCGGAGTTCCGTAAGTCGATCCTTGCGCCAGGTCGCCAGATTCTTGTCCACCCAGTGGCGCACGCCTTCGTCTCGCTCCAATAGCCCCCGGAAGGCAATGGCGTCGGCCACACGCTCGTGCTGACGCAAAGTGAGCTCATCGGTCGCCAATCCCTGAAACTGACGCAATGCGCGAGCCGGGTCGTAGCGAGAGTGACGCTCCAACCCCAGGGCGAGAACCTCACCCCGCTCGGGCTGGGGCAAATCCTTAACCAACACCTCAACCCGTTGGGGTTCCTGATACACCCGCTGTAGGACCGATAGGGCCGGGTCATTCCCCCCCAGGGATGCGGTATAGCGCAACAGGCCTCGCTCGCGCGCTGCGAAGGCCAACTTGGCCCGCTCCCAAATCAGGTCTTTACTCAGCCCACCTTGGGCGCGCCAAAGGCGAAACAAGGGATCGCAGCTGTCATGCACGGAACTCGGAGAAACAAACAACCGCTCGGCGAGTTTCCAGGCTTCCTCCTGGGCACCACGCCCCCGTTTTGCTCTAGCGTAATAGCAGCGCAGTTTCTCACTCTTGGGTTCACGGGTAGCGGCGGCCAGATAATCGCCCCAACGTCGATCTCGCCCCGCCGAATCCAAATAATGGCCCAAATAACGCACGCCCAATGGTGTTTTTGTATTGGCTTCGACAAAGCGACGAGCTTCGTCGCCGGACGTTCTGGCTCGCCGGGCCATGA
>DIYG01000092.1:0-3705 GCA_002428935.1 Halieaceae bacterium UBA6060 | reverse complement strand
AGCCGCTCGTAGTCGGCATAGGCACTCAAGGGATAGTCGTCGATTTTCGCGCGCAGGGTTTCAACGCGTCGCCAGTCGCCCGCTTTGGCAGCTTTGCGCAACTCCAGGAACACTTTTCGGTCATCGGCATAGGTCTTACCCGCCATATCGCTATTGAGAAAGCCATAAGCGGGACTCCCAAGGGCCCAATAGGCGACAATAAGCACCGCTGCGACCTTATGCAGGTGGGTAGTCGTTACACTCATGAGCGATGAATCCGGGTGTAAACCTTCATTGGCTACTTTCACCTTGAAAGTACCGGAAGGCGTAATAGGCAGACGTTGGTAGAAAAGGATGTAGGCTGATGCAAGGGATACTACTTGTGGCGTGGCGGCGGAGGCTGCATTGCCCGGCACTTACACCGTCGGACTCGTTGTACCGCTCGACGGGACCCTGGGACTTGAACCTTCTTACCATCGTATGTCTTCTGACTCTCCTCCTGATCAGCGCATCTGCCAACGCCACGCGCAAGACTGATGTTATCACCCTGTACAACGGCGACCACGTTACGGGCGAGATAAAATCCCTGTTGGGCGGCAAAATGTCCTTGAGCACCGACGCCATGGGCACCATCAATATTGAATGGAAGGAAATAGCCAGCGTCGTCTCCAACTATAACTACGAAGTTCGCCTCACGGATGGGCAACGATTCTTTGGCAGCCTCGGACCCGGTTCAGTTCCCGGCACCATCGCATTAACGGATGTTTTTGGGGAGCGCAGCTTGAGTTGGCAGGAAGTCGTTGAACTTCGCCCCGTGGAAGACTCCTTTCAAGACCGCTTTGATATCTATGTCAGCGCCAACTATTCCTTTACCAAGGCCAGCGGGGTGACCCAGACGGAGTTCCGCGCCAACCTGGACTACGAGGATGAAGACGCAATCAACTCCATGACCAGCCGCCTTACCCTCACGGATACAGACGACGAGACCACCAGCAGCAGCCGCATCACCCTCTCGCGAAAGGTATACACCAATCGTAAGGCGCTCTATCGCAATGTACTCGGTGGCTACGAGACCAATGACGAGTTGGGCCTGGACTACCGCTATACCCTTGGCGCTGGCCTGGGGAGATTTTTCATCGACAACAACTCTCGCAATCTCACAGCGGGTATGGCACTTCAGGTACTCCAGGAGCGCAGCACCGGCGGCGACACCCAGGAGAGCGTGGAAGCGGTGCTTTCAGGGACATACTCAGCCTGGCGCTTTGACAGCCCGGAGTTGGATCTCGATTTCGATGCGCAGATTTATCCGTCCCTAACGGAATCCGGTCGGGTTCGTGCCGACACCAACGCCACCCTGCGCTGGGAGATGTTTAGCGATTTGTATTGGGATCTCAGTATCTGGGGAAGCTATGACAACGCTGCTATTGATAGCGAGGCTGGGGAACTCGACTGGGGTGTAACGACGGGCGTGGGCTGGGAGTTTTGATTAACGAATGCGCCCTCCTACGGAGATACTCGTCCGTACGCCCGTGGAACCCCAACCCCCATAACCACCGTAACCGCCATAGCCGGTAGACACGCCGACGCTCCCATAGATCTGCGGGTCATCGCAGGCGGTGAGGGACAACACCACGGCGACCAGCGGTGCAACCACCAACACCCTCAAGAGTCGCAAGAAGAGTCGCGAGCTTGTACGGCTAGTCATAGCTTTTGCTCCCTGGGTAGCGGTTGATCATCTGTCCAAGTCTGCAGGGCAACAGGTGCCCCCGATGGCCCTGCGATTACCGCCACGTAACCGCCCAGGGGGCGCTCCAGAGCGGGAATTAGTACCTTTCCACCCGCTTGAGGAACGGCTTCCAGGAGTTCTGCCAGTCTCGCCTCGGATCCTAGGCGCAGATACGGCATCCACATGGTTGGCATAGCGGGATCGGGCAGGCTACGGATCGCGGCTCGTGCCCGCTCACCGTCATAGAGTATCTGGGCCGTGGTGGTCCCCCCATCGCGGGTCACCAGATCTTTGCTACGCAGCTCCAGCCCCGTCAACTGTTGATAAAACGACCCAGCGGCGGCAACATCCGGCGTCCACAGTTCATGCCAAAAGAAGCGCCCTTCTTTCGGCAGAGTATCTCGATCGCGAGGGTCCCCATGGGGCGTGGTCAGGGTTGCGAATAAGCCCTTCTGTCCGTCGCCAAGCACGGCAATGGTGCCACGCTCCCCCAGGGACACGGGTTCGCGCAAGACGGTACCCCCCGCAGCGCGGGCCGTGGCCACAGCGGCGTCGGGATCGTCTACGGAGATTACCGACACCCACTGGGAGGGATTTCCCGGTTTCTCGGCGTCGCGAGCCACCATACCGCCCAACGGCACGCCGTCTAACTCAATAACCCAGTAGCTCGCGCCAAGGAGATTCAAGGAGCGAAACTCCCAGCCAAACAGGGATGAGTAAAACGCCCGACTCCCATCCGGATCCTCAGTGATCAAATCGTGCCAAATGAATTTGCCGGCGCTACGCTGTCCGTCCGTGTCCGTGGAGACCGCAGGCAGGTTAAAGGTTCCCCCGGCACACGCCGCCAGGCCAAGAAGCGCTAACCAGATAAATACAAGCCTGACCATGCTCAGCGGTGGTTCCACCAGGCCAGATCAGAGAAGGCGCGAAGATCCAATTCGTGGGTCCAGGCTGACCGATGTTGTTGGGCCAAATGAAAGTAGGTTTCGGCCATCTTCTCAGGCAGAAGTAGACCGTCTTTGTCTTTTCCGCGAGCCTCACGAAGTTTTTCAAAGGTCTCTTCACCGAGCATGCGGCCCAGGGTATCCGGGGCATCCACCGCTCCATCGATAAGTACGTGGGCAACGTGGACATTTTTCGGTGCAAACTCCGCGTTCAAGCTTTGGCAGAGCATGCGTCGGCCGCCCATCGCCGCCGCATGGGAGTGCTGGCCGCCATTACCTCGGACCGCCGCGGTCGCCGAGGTAACCAGCAAGGTGCCATGACCACGCTCGACCATCGCGGGCAACACGCTTTGGGCGACACGAAAAAGCGCAAAGGTGGCCAAACGCCAACCCAATTCAAACTGTTTGTAACTGGTATCGGCAAGAGCTCGATCACCAATCTGCGCGCCGAGATTGAACAACACCACTTCGATGGGACCGATGTCGCGCTCGACTTGAGCGATGCGGTCTTCAAGGACATCGGGCTCGGCGGCGTTCAGAAGGAAACCTGTGGCGTCACCGCCCTCATTCTGGATCTGCGCCACCATGGCCTCAAGACCCTCACCATCACTGCGCCTGCAGAGAACCGCGTGGTAGCCCTCTTGGGCGAACTTCCGTCCCACGCTGCCACCGATACCGGCCCCGGCTCCAATTACCAAGCAAACGGGTTTCATCGCGACCTCCTGAATCACAAACCATCTACCGATGAGATTTGGTGCCCCCGGCAGGACTCAAACCTGCGACCCTTCGCTTAGGAGGCGAATGCTCTATTCAGCTGAGCTACGGGGGCTTCACACAAGGCCGACATCATACGATGAATTGCGGCGGCCATTCACCCGGGCAAAAGAGTTGGTCCGATGAATTCGCGATCCACCGTAGGAGTTTGGATCGAGGGCGTTCCCAAACAAAAAAGGGGCGTTCAATGCGCTAGCTGCGCAAAAAACGCCCCTTCCAGTTCAGCCCTTAGGCCGACACGTTGCGTGAGCCCTACTCGATATCGAACACCACTTTATGCAA
>DIYG01000158.1 GCA_002428935.1 Halieaceae bacterium UBA6060 | reverse complement strand
GGTTCACCGCTGGTGAAGAGCCGGGTGCTGTTGTCGTGGGCCGCCACCAGAAATGGGGTAAACCAGCTACCGCGCGTGAGGTTGATGATCTCTACGTCGAAATCAACGGCGCCAACGGGGTTAGCCGCGGCCGCCAGCAGGGCCAGCGGAGCGAGAGTCTTCTTCATATACGTGTCTCCAGGGGGGGTGGATGGAGCACGCAGTCTGCGCCGGGTCCTAGGGGCGAGTTATCACGAAAGTCTCACGCTTTGATTACTTCTTCGTAACAACGGCCCGTCAAACGATGTGATGCATGAGTCGCAGACAGGCGGCAAACGCCGCGGCCATGCCCAGCCAATAGGCGGGATAACTCACCAGATTGAGCGTCTGTTCCTTGTCGTTCATGGCGATGGTCTCCTCTCTCTCAAACCAGGGGTTGATGACGGCTCTTGGGTGTTTTGCCGTTCGCGGCCCGCTTGTGAGCACCACGCCTCAACCATGAGAGATACGATAGCCATCGACAGGAAATCAGTAAAATTGATTGTTTTGGAAAAACAGATCGGTTTTGTCTTAATTGCTGCCGTGCCAGTAATTGATGTCTTGGGGTCCCCGTGTTATCACTGCACAGAGGTTGTGCGGTACGGGGCTAGCAATAAAAGCCATTCCCTCACCGACGACAATCAAGAGTTTTCCCCGATGGAAATCCTGTGAACTTCATGCGCCCTCGTGCAAATATGTCGGTGGCCCCTCGCTGTGCGGCGTGTTTGCTCATGGCGGTGGTCCTGTTCACGGCCGTGCTCAAGGCAAACCATGACCACGACGAGCACGGTGGGCATGACGGTCACGGCGAAGCGCAGTGCATGCTCTGTATCCAGGCCGATACGGGAGACAGCCCCCTCGCGAAAACGCTGATCCTCGCAGGGTTTGATTGCCTCTCAGTCAACGGTCTGTCGCGGGTCCCTCGGTTTGCCGAGCAGCAAACGCCAAGACCCTATAGCGCGCGAGCATCCCCCTGAGATCCGATCGCTGGGCCGCCCCAGCGATTTCCAAATAACCTTGATAGAGAAACGGTAGGCGCAGCTTAGCGCGGCGATGGGTATCCACCGCTCCTACGAAAATCGGCTGTTTGCGCGGCAAGACGCGCACCCAAGAGGATGTAGAGATGTCAAACACAGCGCTGGAAGCTGTTGATGTAAATGTGCAGCGAGGGGATCACCCCGTGCTCCGCGATTTGAGCTTGCAGGTGGAAGAAGGTGAAGTATTGGTCTTGCTCGGGGGTAACGGCGCGGGCAAGTCGACGACCTTGCTCACCTTCCTGGGGCTTCTGCGACCCGAGTCTGGATCCGTGCGCGTGTTGAGCCACGACGTACTGGCTACCCCGGAAGCGGCCCGCCAGCATATCGCCTACGTACCGGAGAGTGCATCGCTTTACGAGCACCTGGATGCGCGGGCCAACCTCAGATACTTCCTCTCCCTGGCGAAGCAGGAGGACCACCACGCGGAGATCGATGACGCCCTGGATCGGGTCAAGCTACCGGAAGCGGCGCGCCACCGGCCTCTGAAGACCTATTCCAAGGGTATGCGACAAAAGGTAGCCATTGCTTTGGCCCTGCTGCGCAAGACCTCTGTGCTACTCCTTGATGAACCCACCTCGGGACTCGATCCCGGTGCTATCAAGGAGTTCAACGAGTTAATCGCTGTGTTGCGGGAGCAGGGAACGTCGATCCTCATGGTCACCCACGACCTTCTGGGCGCGGTGGAAGTGGGAACTCGCATTGCCGTGCTTAAAAACGGTCAGATTTCGGCGACGCTGGTAAACGACGATGAGCCTTTGCAGACGGCGGCGCGCCTGCAAGACATGCTTGCGGAGGTGGCTTGATATGACGGCGACCCAATTGATCGCAAGGGCAGAGCTGGTTCATCTACGTCACTCACGCCTGGCTGTGGTGCTCGCGGTGTTATTGGCGTTGGTCATGCTCGTGGCGAGCTTGAACGCGCTTTGGTTTGCGCAAAGTGAAACCGCCCTTCGCAGCGCCAATCAACAGGCCGCAGAGGCCGCTTTTGAAGAGCAACCGGACCGGCACCCCCATCGAATGGTGCATTACGGTCACTACGTGTATCGCAGTCTGCCGCCCCTGGCGGCGATAGACCCGGGGGTGGACGCCTTCACCGGTACTTCCATTTTTCTGGAAGGCCATCGACAAAACACGGCGACCTTCTCGGAAGTGCGTGAAAGCGCTGACTTGACCCGCTTTGGCACGCTCTCGCCGGCCTTTTGTTTGCAGATTCTCTTGCCTCTGGTGGTAATCCTATTTGGCTACGCCACCGTGAGTGGTGAGCGTCGCTCGGGAACCCTGTTGCAATTGCTCGCCCAGTCTGTGCCCGCAAAGACCTTGCTTCTGGGCAAGTTGCGAGCTCTGCTGCTGCCGGTCGCTATCGCTTACCTGCCTTTGGCGGCGGCCCTGGTGTACGCCGGAATCCAGGGTGAAGCCCTAACGGCCGTAACTATGGCCCTGGCCTATGTGTTGTACGCCGTTTTTTGGTGTGTCGTCACGGTCAGCGTGTCGGCCATAGCCAGTTCCGACAAACAGGCCCTCATGAGTTTGCTCAGCTTGTGGCTGCTGATCGCCATTCTGCTGCCGCGGCTTGCCTCGGAGGCTGCTTTGGTGGTCTATCCCTCTCCCACGCAGGCCGAAACGGCCATGGCGACGGAGGAAGCGTTGCTGGCCTTGGGAGATAGCCACAATGCCTCCGATCCGAATTTTGCCCGGTTCCGGCAGGAGATTCTCGACCAGTATGGGGTTGCCACCGTTGAAGAACTTCCCGTGAATTTCCGGGGCCTGGTCGCCATGGAAGGTGAAGCTCGCCAGGCCGAGGTGCTGAATGAGTTTGCAGAAGAGCGGATGACCAGGGAGGCCGTGCAATCGGCGTTGACTCGCGGCGTTGCCGTGTTGTCACCGGTCCTTGCCCTGCGTCAGGGCTCGTCCAATCTGGCGGGCACGGGCCTTGAGGATCACCATCGATTTCTTCGCGAGGCGGAGGCCCATCGCTTTGCCTTTGTTCAGGCCCTAAATACCCTCCATGCCCATGAATTGACCTATGCGGACGATACGAACCGCAGTGGTGATCGGGACGCGGAGCGCCGAACTCGCATCAGTGCCGAACACTGGGCGGAGCTTCCAAAGTTTGCCTTTACGGCGTCTTCGGAGATGGAGCGGTTTTCCCGGGCCATGTTGCCTCTGGCCATTTTGGTGGTTTGGCTGGGCGTGGCCGTAATGCTGTTCCAACACGCTGTGCGAAGGTTGGTATAGCTATGGCAAATTCAATGCTTAGGGAAATGAAGCTGTTGCTGTCCCATCGAACGGTGGCGATAGCCATGGTTCTCCTCACCCTTCTGGTCTGTGCAAGTCTGTTTACGGGTCAGCAACAGATTGAGCGGCAGCGGGAGGCCATCAGCAGCGTAAGAACGTCCAATGCCCAGGCGGTGGCAACGGTCATGGCCAGCATCAACGACTATGGCAGTGCGGCCTACTATGGTTTTCATCTCACCTGGAGTGAGCCGAGTGACCTCGCCTCCTTAGCGGTGGGCCAGCGCGATGTCGCTCCTTACATGTTGCGAGTCCGTGCCTTGGCCCTGGAAGGACAGGTCTATGAGGCGGACTCGATGAATCCGGAATTGTCCTTAGCCGGGTATCTCGACTTTGCCTTCGTCCTTGCTTATCTCGTGCCGCTATTTGTGATCCTTGTGATGCACGATATCTACTCGGGAGAAAAGGAGGCGGGTCGCTGGGCCTTACTGGTTGTCACCGCCGGTCGCGGTGCGCGTTTATGGCGACAGCGGGCCCTGGTCCGTGTCGGCGCCGTGCTGTCGGCGGTGTTGTTACCGCTGGTTCTCTTTCTGTTGGCGTCCCAGGTTTCTCTTTTCGCTGCCGTGGCGGTAGTGGGAGTGGTGATCGCCGTAGTCGCTCTTTGGGGAGTATTGGCCCTGGGCGTGCAGCGGCTCATGCCGACGTCGACGGCGAGCGCGGCCCTGTTGATCGCCCTGTGGTTCGTGACGTCCCTGCTGGTTCCCGTGCTGGCCAAACCGCTTATCGATCAACGGGTGCCTGGAGTCGACGGTGCGCAGATCGCCATGGCTCAGCGCGAGGCCGTGAACGATGCCTGGGATTTGCCAAAAGAAACGACCATGGAAAAGTTCCTGCAAAGCTATCCCGAGTACGCGGATCGGGCTGCGGTGACGGCTCCCTTTGAATGGAAGTGGTATTACGCGTTCCAGCACAACGGCGATGTGGCGGTAGCGTCCATGTCTCAGGCCTATCGAGAGGCGATTCGCCAGCGCCATGATCTTGTTAAGAGCATCGCCTGGTTGTCGCCAGCGGTGGCCGTGCAGTTGATCCTGCAAGACCTGGCGGGCACGGGTGTTGAGGCGACCCTGGCTTACGATCGCCAGGTGTACGCCTTTCACAAGGCGCTTACGGAGTTTTACTACCACAAGCTGTTCAATGATGAGCCTTACACCCTTGAGGCCCTCGATGGGCTGCCTCGATTTGAAGACATCGCCGAATCGTGAGGCTTAGAGCTAACGGCGGGTATTTTCGTGTATTTCTCGGCGACGCCCCGTAAAACCCTCAAATAAGGCGCGATGGGCTGTTTTGGAAAAGGTGTCATCGCGCCTTTCGTAGGCTCTGATCCAGTCAATGAGCATGCCCAGGTTGGCATCCTGGGCTTCCTTTGAAGGATATTTGTGGGGCTCCCAGGGCCGAGCCCGAGCGTTTTCAACGCAGGCCTCCACAGGCAAATTTAACCAGATCGCCTCATCCGCCCGGGATGCGACCAGTTCCAAGAGATCCGTGTAGCACCCTTCGATTACCCATCGGTCGTGCTTCGCGGTAAAGCCTTGAATATCCTTTTCGGATTCGCCCACGGGTCGGCGCTCCGGTGGTGTTGTGTCCTGCCAGGCCAGGGTATCGAGATCCAAATGCGCCAGGGCGTGCTCAGCACAGAGGTGCTTTGCCAGGGTGGATTTGCCGGAGCCCGAGTTGCCGAATAAGAGAATGCGATCAGTCATACGGCGCGATTTTACCGCGCATTGTCGTAGTGCACCTTACGCCCGTGGAAGGGCACGTTGGAGTCGTCGTAGCGAGAGTCGGGCGCTTCAAGTTCAAACAGTGGCCCCCAGCAACCACAGGCGTTCAGCAGCGCACTCAGTTTGCCCTGGTCTGCCTGGGAGAGCTGTCGAGCCTTTCTTTGGAGTTCTTCCAAACACCAGACCCGGTACTGGGACACGGGGACTTTGCGGTAGGACACGCCCTGAACCACCGGATCAAAATTGTCTCGCCGTAACTGCCAGGCCCGTGCATTGGCATTCAGGTAAGGCAGATAAGCGCCGCCGATATCCGCAAGGATCGGTTTTAAATCGTCGGGCAAGGTGTCCACCAAGGTACGGTCGGGCTTCGCCCGCTCGTTCCACAGTCGGGCCTGCCAGGCAAAGACTCCCGGTGCACGCCGGCGCATGATGTCTGAGGCCGTGGGGTCCTGGGCGAAGTGGCGAAACATGGAAGCGAAGTAACCGAAGTCGGCGAGGGTGGGCCGCTCACCCCACAGATAGGGACGGTGGGCGAAGACTTGTTCCAGTCGATCAAGGTTGTCCAGATAGATGGACTCCACGTGGTCCCAGGTGTTGGCGTCTACGCCATCCTTCTTCACAAACTCGTTCCACTGCCGGCGGCGTATCATCGCGCGTTTTAGGAAACCGGGGCCGGGTACATCGGTGAGCATTTCCTCGGTGATTTTACGACCGAGATGTAGGCGCGAGGTTTTGTAGCTCCAGCGATAGTGCATGGCGGGGCGCCACAACCACTCCTCGGCGTAGTCTTCTATGAGCTGATCAACGAAGCGCAGCACCGGGTCTGCCGGCGATACGGGGTTGTCGGGGTACTGCTCTTCAAACCAGGCGATCATCGGCGTGGTATCGGTCATAAATCGCCCATCGGGAAGTTCGATGGCGGGCATCTGACTGGCACCGGTTTTTTCCTGCAGCATGCGAAAGCGTTCGCGATTGAGCACAACGAACTCGTGCTCAATACCTTTGTACCGCAGATAGGCCTCCATTTTCCCCGTGTAGTAGGAGACTCGCAGACCGTGAAGTTTGATGGCCGCCATGGCTTGGGACCTCTAAGGGCTTAGAAGATAGAGCTGTGCTGACCCCCGTCGATAACAATATTTTGGCCGACAATAAACCGCGAAAGGGGGCTGCACAGTAGTGCGGCCATGGGTGCGAGGTCTTCGGATTCGCCCATGAAGCCGGCGGGAATTTTGTTGTTTTCCAGAAAGTGCGTCATGGCAACCTCGCGATCTCGCTCCAGGCCAAAGGCATCCACATAGGCATCAAACGATTCATCCATACCTTCGGTGCGGAAGATTCCCGGTAGTAGGTTATTGATGGTAACTCCATGGCGAGCGATTTCCCGGGAAACGCTGGCCGTGTAGTTGATCAGAGCGGATCGTGCCGGACCGGACATGAGTCGCCAGATCATGGGGTTCTTCGCCGAGAAGGTTGCGATGTTGACGATGCGACCCCAACCGCGGTCAATCATGCCGGGAATGTAGTGACGCATGATTTCCACCGGTCCAATGAGGGCGGTTTCGACGGAGTCGCGCCACATTTCGGGGGTCACCTTAAGAAAACTGCCGTTCGGTGCCGGCGGCTTTATGGTGATGGAGAGAATGTCGGGATTCGGGCAGGCGTCGAACAGAGCCTGACGGCCGTCTTCCGTGGACGAGTCGGCGACCACGGGAGTCACGGTAGTGTTGTACTTGGCGGAGATTTCTTCGGCGGCTTTGCGCAGGCGCTCTTCGCGGCGCGCCGTGATAAAGAGATTAACTCCCGCCTCGGCCAGGCGTTCCGCCGTGGCCCGACCTAGGCCAGCGCTACCACCGGCCATAATTGCGTTCTTGCCTTTGATCTGTAAGTCCATGTTCGTCTCCGTAGCTGTGATTATCGATGGGACGGAATAAGCACGCTTACGGTAGTGCGCGGGGCCTGGTCTCTGAAGCGCCGACATGGCCAATCGCCATGCAAATCCGGCCAGACTGGCCTCAGGTCTGGCGAAAGGTAGTCGGCGATTCGCCGGTCCACTTGCGAAAGGCCCGGGAAAAATCCGACGGGGTGCCAAAGCCCAATTCATAGGCAATGGTAGCTACGGGGGCGTCCGACTCGCGCAGTAATCGAGAGGCGGTTTGCATGCGAACCTCGTCGAGGAGCGATTGAAACGTGGTACCTGCCTCGGCGAGGCGTCGGCGCAGGCCACGAGGGGAAATCCCAAGCTGCCGCGCTGCGTCGTCCAGGCGCGGCGGAGAACCGACGCGATTGATGAGTAACCACTTCACGCGCCCTACAAAACTTGTTTCCGCCTCGGCTTCCTGGAGCTGTCGCTCACAGACATCCAGCAGCAGACGCATGGTTTGTGGGTCGGCCTGGGGCATGGGTGTGTCCAGCAACTCGCCGCGAAAATGAATCGCAGTGCGGGAGGTACCGAAATGCAGGGCGAAGGGATAGTCCCCGCCGTGGGTGGCCAGGCGCTCCGGCTCCGCCATGGGCAGGTCGACGCCGAGGACAATGTGTTTTCCCTCCAAAGCCTCGGCAAAGAACGCGTCTAGAAACAACGCGAACGTGGTAATGGCAAAGAAAATAACTTGCTCGTGCTCGAGATGCACATCCAGATCCATCACGGCTTCCTGGTCTGTGTGCATGCCGGCGATGGAAAACACCCGGGTGATGGTCTTGAAGTAGCGAGAGACCCCGTGCAGAGCTCGAGATATCTGACCGCTGTTGGCAATGGCGAGCATGGTCAGATTGGTGCCCGCCGCCGCATCCTGGTGATGGAGGTGCAGGGCCAGGTGAGGGTCCCCGGTCAAATCAATCAGGCGTAGGATGAACTGCTCGTGTTGGTCGATCGTGAGGCGAAAGCGTTCGCTTTCCAGTTGCTCCAGGGCAAAGGGTAATCCCGCGAACAGGTCTCTTTCTCCGTAGCCCCGCTCCATTAGATTCTTGGCCAACAGGAGGGGGTAGAGTGGAAGGAGAAAAGGCTCGTGGCGGGTTCTCAGCGGCATGGTGTTAGGGGGCGTTTGGCTGGGATTTGCTACCAACAGCGTTCAATCCTGTCCTTCGATATATTCCATCGCAGTCATAGCGTGATAGGTGGCCTGGTGATAGGGGATTTCCACCGGGTTCGGGTCGACGATTTCTACGGGTACGTTACGTTGCACGGCAATTTCCAAGGCCATCATGGTGATGTTTACGCTGAAAGATGTCCCCATAAAAACCATACGCTCGGCCAGAAGCATCCGGCGACGGGCTTCGGTGATGCGATACAGCTCCGTGTAGTACTCGTCAAACAGCAGCACGTAGGGTTTAAAGGATTGGTCCAGGCGCGGTGAATCATCGATCTGGAAAATGTCACGGAGGGACTCGTCAAGCTTAGCTTCGTCTACTTCATCCCAGGGGGTTGGCACCGCTTCCACCGCATCGGCCTGATCCTGATCGTGGAACAGGGTCATCTGGTCCAGCCGTCCGTGGATGGCGATATAGTCTTCGTTGCCGGCCTTGCCATCGAGGCCATCGATGTTTTGGGTGATAAGGTTTTTGTCCGCCAGCCATTCGTGAACGGGGTTCGGCCCGTGATGTCGATAGGTCGCGAAGCGGTGGTAATACCAGCGCAGGAACTGCATGGGATCGCTCTGATACATGGCCCGGGTGGCCATTTCCTGGGGCGTGTAGTTGCGGCTGCCTATGGTCCAGAAGCCGTCGTTGCCCCGAAAGGTAGGGATGCCACTTTCGGCACTAACGCCGGCTCCGGTGATGTAGAGCGTTTCCATTTATTGTCCTGAATATTGCCCCGAATCTTCTTATTCGCTTACTTGCGTACTTTTTTCGTATCGTTGTCTATTCGTCCAAACCCTTGTTGCGCTTTACCCATTTTGCTTGTTCAACCACCCGGGCGAAACCTCTCTCGTGGGCGCGACGTTCAGCAATAGTCGCCGTGGCCTGAGCGTTTTCTCGACGCAGTTTTTGATAGCTCGCTAAACGACGGGGATCAAGGCTGCCATTTTCCACGGCGGCCTTCACCGCGCAGCCGGGTTCCGAATCGTGTTTACAATCGGAAAATTTACAGCCCAGGGCCAGCTCTTCGATGTCATCGAATACCTCGGCGAGGGCTTCCTCCACATCGGCGACCCGTAGCTCGCGCATACCGGGAACATCGATCATCAATCCGCCATCGGGGAGTCGGTAAAGGGCTCGATGGGTAGTGGTGTGGCGACCTTTCTTGTCTTGCTCTCGGATATCCTGGGTCGCCGCCATGGTCTCGCCGGCCAGGGCATTGAGGAGGGTTGATTTACCCACGCCAGAGGATCCCACCAGGGCAATGGTGGCTCGAGGGCTGATCCAGGCTTGCACACCGTCCAGGGCTGAACGGTCTTTGGCATTGATCAGCTCCACGGGTAGGTCGCGTTGTACCGATTGCGCTCGCGCCGCGAAGTCCTGCGCAGTTTCCGTAAGGTCTGCCTTGGTCAGCACCAGCACCGGGAAGGCGCCGGATTCATGGCACAGGGCCAGGTAGCGTTCCAGACGAGATTCCTTGAACTCATCGTTACAGGAAGAAACGATAAACACCGTGTCCACATTGGCAGCAATGGGCTGAATTTCATCACCCTTTCCGGCGGCGGCCCGTTTAAACAGGCTTCTTCGGTCCAGGACGCGATCAATGGTGTCGCGATTGGTATTCAGCAGGACCCAGTCTCCCACGGTGGGTCGTGCTTCCAATACACCCCGTTGCAGCTTCGTGGTGAGACTGACGCCCCGCTCGCCATCCTCGCACATCACCGAGATTACGGAGCGCTGAACTTCCGTGACGCGAGCGAGAGCGTTTCCTTCCATTTCCTCTACGGATAGCTGCTGCAGAAAAAAGCTGTCCAGGCCGAAGTCCTGTAGTTGGGAATTCATTGACGGACGCTACCGTGGGGGGAGAGCTTGATAACCATGGGTAGCATCCTAGCCTGCCTGGGGCTCGACCGCCCAAAGGGGGTGCTCTGTCTTTTGCCACGATGGCAGCTCGTTCAACGAGTCGTACCACCGCGCGATATTTGGATAGGACGGGAAAGGAAAGCTCGCGGCCTTGAAATAGGTGGTCATCGCAGCCACAGAGAAATCAGCCAAAGAAACCCTGGTTCCAATGAGCCAAGGGGCCTTTAGGCTGGATTCAAGGAAGTTAAGCTGCTTCCTACAGTTTGGTGCTTCCCAGTCGGGCGCCGATGCAGGGGCAGGCACCAGCTCGGGCAGTAATCGGTTGCCTACCTGGGCCCCCATGATTTCCGTAAGCATGGGCTGCCACTGACCACTCTCCCAGAACAGCCATTCATTGATGGCCGCGAGGGACTTTTGCGGAAGGACGGTTTCGGTGTTATCGCCGTGAAGGGTCGCCAGATACAACAGTATCGCGTTGGATTCTCGAAGTACCAGATCCGAATGGATGGCGATGGGTATTTGCCCCAAAGGGTTGAGGGATAGGTAATCGGGTGCCTGCCCCTCGCCCCGATATACGTTGACCTCTTCAAGCTCGTGGGGAACGCCCAATTCGATGGCCGCCGCGACTACCTTTCTTACGTTGGCGGACAGTAAAGAACCGTAAATTTTCACAGACAAAATATCTCAATACAAAAGCTCAGGGCCTCAGCAAAAGGCCCTCGACGCTTATCCGGGGTTTTGGTCTCGGTAGGTGGGGTGGGTGCCCAAAGCCCAGGAACCATGGAATGACGTCCTGGTTCCCTCGAGGATACCGTTTTATCCAGGGCGCGCCAGGTCTTTAATTAACCTGGGGATGTAACTGTCTTCTGATGAACTGAGGCGATGGGTGTCGGCCACCGTGAGAAGCTTGCCGGTGAATCTCATCAGCTTATCGAACATTTTCTTCCGCCACTTTGTCCACACACTCACCTTGCGTTGCCGGGAGGTCTTGGAAATGAGCTGGCGGCGCCCCGGGTGGCTGTAGAAGGGCTCTGGGGGCACGTGGGGAACAATGTCACCGTCATTGACGATTCGATAGTGAGGGCCCGACCGCAGGGCTTCCGTTAGCTGGCAGGCGAACCCATCATCCGCAGGACGGGGGCTGGCAAAGGTGTAGGAGCCGTACACGGGGTACTTATGCTCAAGGAGCATTCCCGCGTAGAGTGACGATAAAGCCCCGCCCAGGCTGTGCCCCGTGAGCCACAGTTTCTTGCTCTTGAGGTCCGTGGAATCCAGGGCATTTGTTAAGGCAATGACTGCGGGATAAAGGGCGTCCTGAAATCCCTCATGGGCTTTGGTGTCTTTCAGGGGCCCCGGGTCGTAGACCGCCTGAAAGTTTGCCAGCCAGTCTTCAATGCTTTCACTGCCGCGAAATACACACAGCACGTTGTTCTCGTCTTCCGCAACGAAGCCCTGGGTATCGATGTCTTTTCCTTTGCGAACGTCGACAAATTCAACCAGGGTGAATCCCCAGTCCTCGCAGATCGTTCTGATGGTAGTTTTCTTTTCGTAGGCCAGGTCACAGGCAATGGCCAGCGAGAGCGATGTGCCTTTGTCATAGCTGCGGGTATGTTTGAGACCCTGAAACTGATCCCAGTACTTTGTCATAGGACTTCCTCTTCATGGGTTCGCCGAAGATGCGGCCATTGCTGATAGGTACCGATGGCGTAGAAGCTTCCGATAAGCAAGCAGATCGAAGAACTTGCGAGCCAAAACATCACGTCATTGTCGGGGAAGAATGGCATGAGCCAGTAAAAACCCAGGCCCCGGGCCAGATAGATTGCGCTGACAAGGGTCAGACCCAGGCGAAGGAACGGTAGGTGAGCAATGACGCCAGCGCCGGAAAGCGCCAACAACGCCCAGGTGCCGAGAATGAGCACCAGTGCGCCGGTGACCAGGGTCGGATACCAGTGACCCTGGTCCGCGAGCACAGCCATCTGTTCACCGGCGCCAAAGACCCGATACCAGTCCCCACCGAAAACGATGCAGCCCAGGTGCCCGAGCGCCGCGACGGTGCTGCAGGCGGCGGCGAGCATTAGAAACACATTTTTTTGGCTAACGCGCGAGGTCAAAGACAACTATCGATACCGGGCGGCGGTGATGAACTCGACAAATTCCGGAGAAAGATAGAGCTTGTAGTCCGGGCCGGGCGCGAGACTTCCCATTAGGCTGATGTACTCCCTGCCAACGGACAGTTGGCCTTCACCCCAGTGAAGGGTGTCGCTTCCTTTGAGATTCCGGCGGAATTCGCCGCGAAAAATGGCCTGGGATGACAGCGCCGTGAGCTGTGCCTCCGTGGGTGACGGTGGCGCAATGATGATGGGAAGCGCGTAAATACCGATAGCGATGCCAACAATCATCGCTATCAGGTGGCTCAGGCTTAGAGCCGTTAGTCGCAGGCCTATTCTCATTTCATTGAACGCGCCATGACAATTTTTTGGTTTGTAAGCACTCTAAGGATAGAACAAGAATCACCGGTAGAGAAAATGGTCGCTATGGGCAGCGCCGGTCTTAGGTGGGGAGGCTTACCTTTATAGGGTCAACCCGGGGTGGTGGTAGAGAACCGTCGCCAAGAGAAGCGCACCCAAACCTACCCAGTCGGCCACGATGATCTTCCCCAGCGCGGTTCCATGAGTTCCGCTGGTATACGCCAGCAGCAAAAAACCCAGCATGCTGATTCCGGCAAGCACAAGGGCGGCCTGTCGATAGAGCGGCAGCCCCAGGGATAGCAAAACAAACCCGCCGATGAGGCCAAACAACAACGCTCGATGCCTCAGTAGAATTTCCAGGTCCGTCGATGTAACGGTGACCCCATAGGCGCTGCTGATCCGTTCTGCCCCCAACACGCCGATGGCGGGGAGCAGGTTGATTATTCCCACCACCGTGATGCTCAGCAGGTACACACCCTTGGCTGCAGTCATGCCTCCATTGCTTCCGCAAAAAAATCTCGAGTCTCGTTATTAGCGGGATAAAAAGCCTCGATCCGAAGTTCATCGGTAGTGATGTCCTGAGGTGTACCGAAGGTGCTGATGACTGTAAATAGCGACAGCTTCAAGCCGTTGATATCCAATTCCAGAGGAATTACCGGTAGGAGGGGATCTGGCGATCCGCTGTGTTCCGGGAGGTCCCCGGCGTTACGAATCAAAGTCTCGACATGGGAGATGAGTGCGGTTTCACCCGATTCCAGAGCCTCACTGCGCAGACGTTGGACAAACAGGGGAATCGCCACGTCTTCATTGGTGATGAAGCGCCGCAGACCCTCGGGAGCGAGGGTGGCGGCTGCCAGATTAAAGATCTGCTCCTCATCGCTCTGCGCAGCTGGTGCGCCCGCCAGGGACAGCATCATGTCTGACGCCGGATTCCCCATCACCCGGTTCCATTTGCGATCCACCACTACGGCGGGAAACGGCTCATGGTGTCTGAGGATTTGCGTTAGGGCTTCACGAACCGGCGCCATGTGAGGTTCGTGGATGCTGGATTCCCGGTATTGCGGTGCAAAGCCTGCGGCGTGGAGCAGCGTGTTTCGTTCTCGCAGGGGGACTTCCAGAGCTTCGGCCAGGCGTAACACCATGTCGCGACTGGGCTGGCTTCGGCCTGTTTCCAACCAGCTCAAGTGGCGTTGGGATATGGCCGCCGTTTCCGCCAGATCAAGCTGAGAGAGATGGCGTGTGCGGCGCCAGTGGCGGCACAAGGTAGGAAATTGCTTGGCGGCGGTCATGGGCGGTTCCTTGCAGGGCCGGACGGCGATTGGATCGACGATCTCTCATCTGAGCAGGCCCCTTGTCTGAATTCAATGACCTCTGAGGTAATTGCCTGAAGGCCCTTGGGAGCGCAGGGTGCCCTTGTCGTCCCTCAAAACTCGGAGCACAGCTTCCAAGGAGCCACCATGAACCGTCGAACGCTTTCCCTTGTCCTTCTCTTGCCGTTTCTCGGGCTTACCGCCTGGGCCCTGATGAACGGCGGCATCATGGGTATTCTCAATACCTATCAAACTCCTGGGGGTGCGCAGGTGTTTGTGGACCTCATTATTTCCCTGATCCTGTTGCTGACCTTTCTTGTTCCCCACGCCAGAGCCCACAACCGGAATCCCTGGCTGTGGGTGGCCCTGACTTTGGGTCTGGGCTCCATCGCGCCTCTTCTGTACTTTGCTACCGCCAGGGGAGGTGAGGCCTAGGCAAAGCAAATTGCATTCATCCATCTGGTCGGGCGGAGCGTAGCAACAGCAATATAGTTAACCTATTAACTAAACTTGCAGGTCATGTCCGACCCCAAAGCACTTCATCCCCTGGCCGCGGTATCGTCCCGGGCGGCGCTGGAAACGTCTTCCTGGTTCGCAGTGGTTCGGGCCTACGAGGAGTGTGGCCGTCGCTATGGGCAGATGCTTGAGCATTTTGAACTCAGCGTGAGTCAGTTCGACGTGCTGGTGGCGATTCAGCATCTGGGCGCTGAAGCCATGCCGAAGTCCATAGCCGAGCGTCTACTGGTCACCCGCGCCAATGTCACGGGACTGTTACGACGCCTGGAAGAGCGCGAGTTGATTCACATGATCCCCCATCACAGTGATGGCCGGGCCATGACCTGTGGCCTAACGGACCTAGGCAAGCGCCGGGTGCGGGGGGCCCAGAAGGCTGCGGAACGATTTGTTCGTGCTCAAACCGCGGGACTCACAGACCGAGACCTGTCTCGCATCGAATCGTTGATGCGGGATATGTACCAACACCTACAAACCCTCGACCCAGATGCTATTGCCCTGGGCACCACGGCGAGCGCTGCGGTGCTAAGGCGCTGACGTCAACACGGAAGCGCCACGCGCCCGTCTATTTCCTGGAGGAAACTCGAATGAATGCCATCAGTCACACCCCGACCCCGCCCAGCCGTAGTCTGTTTTTGTTGGAGTCCCGAGCCGCCTTGGACGCGGCACGTATGCTGTCTCCGCTCCTGCGCGCAAGCTTCTCCCCCAGAGCTGAAAGCGCGGATACGCTGGTGATCGTGGTGCCTGGATTTGGTTCTGGAGATCGCTACACCCTGCCCCTACGCCGCTATTTGCGACGCAAAGGCTTTCAAGCAGAAGGCTGGGGAATGGGCACGAACCTGGCGGGCACAAATCTTGAGCATTCTTTGGAAGATCTTTCTGAGCGATGGGAATTCACCCCTCGGGATGAGTACAACGGAGAGGCGGGGGTGCCCTACCTAATCGATCGCTTTTATGAGCGCGTTCTCCGGCGCCACCAGGAGACAGGACAGAAGATCGCCCTTATAGGCTGGAGCCTGGGGGGCTACTTTGCCCGGGAGGTCGCCCGAGATTTGCCTGAGGTAGTAGATCGCGTTGTCACGTTGGGCTCGCCGGTCGTAGGTGGCCCCAAATACACCGCTGTTGCTTCCCTATTTGGTCGCCGCGGCCAGGATCTGGATTGGATTGAAGACGAGATAAATCGTCGCGAAAGAACTGCCATCAAGCAGCCAATTACCGCGATCTTCAGCAAAACGGATGGAATTGTCGGCTGGCAGGCGGCAATAGATCATCACAGTCCCGCCGTCGAGCACGTCGAGGTAGACGCGGCGCATCTGGGCATGGGTTTTAATCCGACGATCTGGGCGGAGGTTTTGGCCGCCCTTCAGCAGCAATCCTGACGCCCGTCGCCCGTCGCCCGTCGCCCGTCGCCCGTCGCCCGTCGCCCATTGCGGACACTTTGTCGCAGCGATAAGGCGATCTTCGCCGGCAACTGCTAATCTCGCAGTCCACGGGTGATGGCGCGGTGACGATGGTTTTTCCCTCTAAAATTGATACCTGGTTGCTCCTTGTATTGCTCTCCTCGGTTGCTGTGGCATTGGCGGCCTGTGTTTATGTGCTGATGACCGTGGTGAACACCACATCGATCATCACAGTGCTGATCACCGGGCTTCTCGGCATCGCCTTGCCGGCCTGGCTATTGCTCAGCACCTACTACACCATCGCCGATGGCGAGCTAAAGATTCGTAGTGGCCCCTTTCACTGGACCGTGCCCTTGAACAGCATTCGCGCTATCGAGCCGACGAGGAACCCCCTATCCAGTCCCGCCCTCTCTTTGGATCGACTGGCGATCAGCTACGGCAACGGGAAAACCATTATGGTCTCTCCCAAGGACCCCGGGGCCTTTATCAATGCTACGGGTATTGATCAGTAATGAGCCTGTCTCGGCGAGCGTTGCTGGTCACCGGTGCAGCGAGTGTGGTGGTTTTGGGCGGTGCCGGGAGCTGGCTCACCACACGGACGTCAGTAAGTGCTCGCAAACCTTGGGACTTAGATAGCAAAAGCTTTGGGGACCCCAGGCTAGACGCGCTGGCCTACGCCATCCTGGCTCCCAGCCCGCACAATATGCAGCCCTGGCGGGTTCGCCTTGAGGGCGACGACGCGCTGACGGTATTCGCGGATTCCGACCGTTTACTCCCTGCGACGGATCCCCCGGCACGGCAGACCACGATCGGTTTTGGGGCTTTTCTGGAGCTTCTCCGTCAGGCTGCAGCCCAAGGTGGCCATGCCCTCGCCGTAAAGCCCTTTCCTGAGGGGGAGCCCTACCCCACCCTGGATGAGCGCCCGGTGGCGCAGGTGCAGTTTCGCAAGGATGCGGCCGTGGAAAGGGATCCCCTTTTCGCTCAGATTCTCCGCCGGCGCACGACCCGAGCGGTGTTTGCAGCTGACCGGCCCGTAGACCCCGGGACACTGACGGGAATTATCGAGGCCGCCACCGAGGGTGTTCACGTGCAAGCCAGCGGTGATCCCCTTCGGGTACGCGAACTCCGTGATCTCACGGCCAAGGCCTGGTTAGCGGAATGGCAAGACCCCGCCGCCCGGGGGGAGACTGTAGTGGTTACCCGCATCGGCAAAGCTGAGGTCGGTAAAGCCCCCTGGGGAATTACCCTGGACGGCCCCCTGATGAGCACCCTGGGTGCGCTGGGGGTGGTTACCCGCGAGGGAATGGACACCCCGGGGACTGCGGCCTATAAGGGTGGGGTCGAGTCCTATCTTGATGCCTGCAAATCCGCCATGGCTCACCTGTGGAGCACCACGGCGACCAATACACGCCTGGATCAGCTTGCCGCCGGCGCAACCTGGGTGCGCCTGCAGCAGGCCGCGACCCGCGAAGGGGTCGCCTTCCATCCCCTCAGTCAGCCCCTGCAGGAGTTTCCCGCCATGGCGTCTCACTACGCCTGGGCCCACGCTATGTTGGCCCCCGAGGGGCATACGGTGCAGATGCTGGTGCGTCTGGGGTACGCTGAAGCTCCTGCTCAACCCGCGCCTCGGGAGGCTTTGGAGTCAAAGCTTCTACCGCTTAATAGCTGACTACCCTGAGACCAGGGTCACACTAGACCCAACAAACTGCGATGGGCTGCACAGATTCCCCCCTGTAGAGAAGCGCAGCCCCGCTCTCTGCCGTACCTTTAATCACAGCCATCGCCCGTGATCGGGGATCTTCGATGATCTGCTCGCGGGCGATGGCTAACCAACTTCCCGAGAGGGCTGGGTTAAACGGCGTAGACACGCAGGTGGAAGGACAGCGGATACAGTGAACACAGCGGCCAACACTTTTCAGCAGCGTCGTCAGGGTAACCCCCTGACGGACCGAGAGGTGACAACGATCTCGGCGATCTGCAATCGCCTATCGCGCATGCTGGGTCTGACGGATCGCGAAGGCATTCAGCAAGACTTTGCCATCGTGCAAGCGCATTGTCCCTTGGATTTGGATGCCCTTGCCGCTGCGCCGGATAAAACCTTCGTGGAAGAACTCATGACCATCCTGGATGCCACGGACCGAACCACGGGTTCCCTCAGAGGAAGCTTTCGTTCCCGCTACACGATTGACAGCGTGCCCGGCGGCCTGATCTGATTTCCGACGCGCAAGACGCGCGTCGGGAGGCCACATGTCAGAGCTAAAGGAATACTCGGGATCCTGCCATTGTGGGGCGGTAGCTTTTCGTGTGCGGGCACCGGACAGGGTAGAGGTGGAGCGCTGTAACTGCTCCATTTGCCAGAAAAGCGGTTATCTGCACCTGATCGTTCCCGCTTCTCGTTTTACCCTCGAACGCGGCGAAGACAATTTGCTCACCTATCGGTTCAACACCGGTGTGGCCCAGCACCGGTTCTGTGCGACCTGTGGTGTGAAGGCTTTCTACATCCCGCGTTCAAACCCCGACGGGGTAGATGTGAACATGAATTGTCTGGATGGCCCTCGACCGATCATGGATATCGTTGACTTTGACGGTCAGGACTGGGAATCGAACGCCCATGCCCTGGCTCACAAGAGCCAGGAATAGCCAGATCGAGGGCAAGCAGCGCCTTAGTTGTTGGCCGCTTTGTACTCGCGCAGCTCGATATTGAATGCGCCGGCCACTTCTTCTTCCGCTGATACCGCTGCGTTATAGGCTTCAATGGCCTCTTCGTAAGTCGCGTTAGCCGCAGCTTTGGCATCGGCTTCCTTGGCCTTTTTCGCCACCGACTGCGCCTCGCTGAACTGCTCTTCTAGGCACTTCATGTAGGCCATATTGGTGCTCTGAAAGCTTTTCACGCCTTTCTGACCTTCCAGCATCTGCTCCATGGTGGCTGTGGCACCGTCTGGCATGGGCGGGCGTTCGGGCTGATTGCACTCATCGCCACCTAGCGTGGGCTGTGCGATGGCCACGCAGCTAACCAGGGCCGCGCCTCTCAACATAGAAAGGCTCCGCCCGGCCAGGCTGGCTCGATAGTTAGGGTTCATCGCGGTGTCTCCTTATCGTGTGTTCAGGACCTGCCCACCCACAGGCGAGGCAGGGAATGCTCTGTTTCCAGGGCCTTGGCGACTCGCTCCGCCGCGTCTTGCGAGGCGAGACCAACAATACGCACGCGGTACAGGGTTTTTCCTGCCGCACTGGCGCTTTGCACTACCACTTGACCATCGTTCACCCTCAGGCGTTTCGCCCAACTGTCGGCCACATCCCGTTGCGCGTAGGAACCGAAGTTAACAAACCAGGGTCCTGCAGGTTTCGCCGCGCTCGCCTGAGCGGCCGCTTGTCGTTGCCGCTGAGCGGCGAGGTGTTCGGCCTCCCGGGCTGCGGCGGCCTGGCGCTCGGCTTCCTTGGCCTGTGCCGCAGCGGTCGCGTCGTCAGCCTCTTGCTGCGCCAATTGTGCTTCTAACTCGGCCAGTTGTTGACCCAGAGCGCTGTTCTCCGCCTGCAGCGCTTCCATCTCCGAAGCGAGGGCCTCATTCTCCACTTCGACCTGTCGTTGGCGCTCGCGTTCCGCAGCGGCCTCATCGGGGGAAACCGCCGTGGCGAGTTGAGCCTGCAGCTCGCGTATCTCCCCCTGCAAGGAGGTGCGTTGCTGCACCACGCCGTAACCACCGGCGATCAGAAGCACCAGAGCGAGGGCGACCACCGCGATCATTCCCAGAGGTAGGGACGACAGGCCGCTTTTGCTTGGGGGGTTCTCGTTCATCGGTGGGCTGGGTTCCTCGGCCTGGGCACGCAGGACTGTGTTGTCCTGCACCCGGGCAGTCTCCATGGCCTGACTGACGCTCGCGTCGTGCATGGTGCTGGCGAACTCGGGAGCCGTTTGGGGTGTGGCGGAGGGCGTCTCCTCCTGGAAATCGCTGGCGTCGCCGTCATCGAGATCGTTGAGAAAGTCGTCGACAAAATCCGCCTCGGACGGGGATTCCAGATCATGCGCGTCGTCGAGCTCTGCTTCGGGGTTCTCAAGGTCCTCTTGGTTGGTGTCGTACTCTGCGCCCGGCGGATCGGGTATATCGAAGCCCGAGTCATCAAAGCTCGGTGGTGGAGGCGGAGGTGGAACGTCGTCGATGACCGGCGCTGGGTCTGAGTCCGTCGACCCCTGGTTGAATGGAGGCTCCGTTTGCAGACCGCTCAAGTCGTCCGCAGCTGTTTTGGCGGCAAATGCTTGTGAATCGGCGGTTTCGTACTCAGGGGGCGGTGTCAGGTCGTTTTTTGCAGCCGGTGTTACCGGCGCATCGGGGCTGAGATTGATGGGTGTCTGCGGGCTGTAATCGTCGTCAACGGTAGGGGGCGTATCGCTTTGCCTGTCGTTCGGTTGGTCTGTGTCGAAGCGATCCATCGCCATGCCATCATCCTGATAATCGTCGTCATCGGCGGGCAGAAAGAGTGGTTTGTCCGTCTCCCCAGCCTCTTCTAGAGAGCCGCCCGAGTTGAGAGCCAGGTCATCGTCGTGGGAGGGCGTGAGTCCCGCGCTGGCTTCTGCCGCGGCCACTTCGCCCGCAGGGTCTACAGCTTCTTGCTCGCGCATCTCGGGTAGGTCATCGAGGACGGAATCGGGTGATGGCCAGTCGGCCAGGGGGTCGTCCAGTTCTTCTGAAAACGCCGAGTACCCGGGATCTGGGGACTCCTCTGAGTTGTCCTCGGCCATGCCGGGAAAACTGTCATCGTAATCGCGGTCGATAAAACCGGAACCCCCATCATTGAAACCAGACCCTCCATCGTCATCGCGATCAACGAAGCCGAACAGGCCGTCACCCTTGTCCGTGTCTTGATCCTTGCCCCGATTCTGATCGTCTGTCGCCATGGGGTTTCCCGCCTGTCGGTCTGCGGGCGATAGTAGCAGAGGCGCTGTGCAGGCGCTCTGTTTCGCCAGGGGATCACCGAAGGTGTCGTCGTTGCGGTTAGAATGCCGCCATGGATGTCAGCGATATTCTCACCGGTCTAAACGACGCTCAACGGGATGCGGTAGCCGCCGAAAGCGGCAACATGCTGGTCTTGGCTGGCGCCGGCTCCGGCAAGACCCGGGTGCTGGTGCACCGCATTGCCTGGCTTATACGCGCCGAGGGCTTTTCGCCCCATGGGGTCCTCGCGGTGACCTTCACCAACAAGGCGGCCCGAGAGATGCGTGGCCGTATCGAGCACATGCTGCAGATTCCCACCCACGGCATGTGGGTGGGCACTTTTCACGGTCTCGCCCATCGCCTGCTCAAAACGCACTGGAAGGAAGCCCGGTTGCCGCAGAACTTCCAGATTCTGGATAGCGATGATCAGCTGCGGCTGGTGAAGCGCGTGTGTCGAGAGCTGCAGCTCGACGAGTCCCGCTGGCCACCCAAGCAGGCCCAGTGGTACATCAACGCGCAGAAAGATGAAGGTCTGCGCGCGGCGCATATCGAGCCGCCCCTGGGCGATATGTATGTGAAGACCATGCTGCGTATTTATGCCGCCTATGAAGAAGCCTGTGAACGCGGTGGGATGGTGGACTTCGCTGAGTTGTTGCTCCGGGCCCACGAGCTGTGGCTCAAAGCGCCGGAGGTGCTGGCTCACTATCAGAATCGATTTCGCCAGATTCTCGTCGACGAGTTTCAAGATACCAACACTATCCAATATGCCTGGCTTCGCGTTCTGGCCGGGTCGTCTATACCGGTGGTCGCCGTGGGTGATGACGATCAATCCATTTACGGTTGGCGCGGCGCCAAGATCGAAAATATCCAGCGCTTCGGTGAGGATTTCCCCGGCACCCGGGTAGTCCGTCTGGAGCAGAACTACCGATCAACGCAGACCATCCTCCAGGCCGCGAATGGAGTCATCGCCCATAACTCCGGTCGTCTGGGCAAAGAACTGTGGAGCTCCGGTGAGCAGGGCGAGGCGGTGCAGTTGTATGCGGGCTTCAACGAGCAGGACGAGGCACGGTTTATCGTCGAGCAAATTGAAAGCTGGATAAACAGCGGCCATGCCCGACGTTCCGTGGCTATTTTGTATCGATCAAACGCCCAGTCTCGCGTGTTGGAAGAAGCCTTACTCCGGGTAGGTTTGCCCTATCGCATCTATGGCGGACAGCGGTTTTACGAACGTTTGGAAATTCGCAATGCCATGGCCTATTTACGTCTGCTGGTCAGCCGGGGCGACGACGCGGCGGTGGAGCGGGTCATCAACACGCCGCCGCGCGGCATCGGCAGTAAAACCATCGATACGCTGCGCGAGACCGCACGAGAGCAGCAGTGCACTTTGTGGCAGGCGATCGCGGCCTGCCAGGCGCACAAGTTGTTGCCGTCGCGAGCCCTGACCGCCCTGGAGGGGTTTCGCGTCCTGGTCGACGAAATGGATACGGCGACAGATCCCATGACCCTGGAAGAACTGGTCGACCAGGTGGTGCGGCGTTCGGGCCTGCTGGCGTACCACGAGAAAGAGAAGGGCGAGAAAGGCCTCGCCCGGGTAGAAAACCTGGAAGAACTCGTCAGCGCGGCACGTACCTTCGTCCCCGAGGGGGAAGAGCTTTCGCCTCTGCAGCAGTTCGTGGATAGCGCGGCGCTGGATGCGGGAGAAGGTCAGGCGGATCCGCACGAAGACAGTGTCCAACTCATGACCTTGCATTCGGCGAAGGGCCTGGAGTTTCCTCTGGTGTTTCTCGCGGGAATGGAAGAGAACCTGTTTCCCCATCGCATGTCCATCGAAGAACCCGGTCGTCTCGAAGAAGAGCGGCGTCTGTGCTACGTGGGCATTACCCGTGCCATGGAACGACTGGTGATGACCTATGCAGAGAGCCGTCGTCTCCACGGCTCCGACAGTTACAACGCGCCCTCCCGTTTTGTCCGCGAAATTCCCACGGAGTTGGTCAACGAGGTGCGCCTGCAGACGAAAATCAGCCGTCCCGTAAGCTCCTTGTCAGCCAGTACCCCGGCGTCGGACACGGGGCTGACCCTGGGGCAACGGGTTTATCACCAGATGTTTGGTGAGGGCGTGGTGCTGAACTTTGAGGGCCGGGGCGGGAACGCGCGGGTGGAGGTAAATTTTGACGCCGAGGGCACCAAGTGGTTGGTGGTGCAGTACGCGAAATTGCAGGCCCTGGGGTGACACCGGTGAAATTCAATCGTGAAGCTTTGGCGGTACTAGTGCTCGCTGCGGTGCTGGTGGTGGTTCTCGGTCTTTGGGCCCTGGAGCATGCTGCGGATCGGGATATGGCAACAGCGGGCCCGGGGGTAACTGGTGCCCAGACCACGATCCACTGGAAGCTCGTCACTACCTGGCCGAAGAACCTCCCCGGCCTTGGACACACTCCCGAGGTGTTCGCCGAGTTAGTGCGGGAGATGAGCAACGGCCGTCTGGATGTGCGGGTCTATGGCGCCGGAGAGATCGTGCCGGCCTTTGAGGTATTTGATGCCGTGTCCTCGGGGGTTTCCGAGATGGGCCACGGTGCGTCCTATTACTGGAAGGGCAAGATTCCCGCGTCGGTATTCTTCACGGCGGTGCCATTTGGCATGACGGGCCAGGAAATGAATGGCTGGCTGCACTACGGCGGTGGCATGGCCCTCTGGGAAGAGGCCTACGCGCCGGCGGGCATAGTGCCCCTGGCCGGAGGTTCTTCCGGGGTGCAAATGGCGGGCTGGTTCAACCGGGAAATCAATTCCGTGGGAGATCTTAAAGGGCTGCGGATGCGCATTCCGGGCTTGGCCGGTGAGGTATTTAGCGCGGCCGGTGGCGAGGCGGTGCGAATCCCCGGCGGGGAGGTCTACACGGCTTTGCAGACCGGGGTAATCGACGCCGTGGAATGGGTCGGGCCCTACAACGATCTCGCCCTGGGTCTGCACGAGATAGCCGAGTACTACTATTACCCGGGTTGGCACGAGCCGGGTTCCATGTTGGAGTTCACTGTTAATGCCGAGGCTCTCGCCAGCCTACCTGAAGACCTTCAAGCTATTGTCCGCGGTGCCGCGCGGGCGGCGAACCAAGATATGCTCGACGAGTTTACGGCGCGAAACAATCGAGCCCTAAGGGAGATGATCGAGGTGCACGATGTGAAGCTTCGACGTCTGCCCGACGATGTGCTCGCAGCGCTTTATCGGGGTAGCGAGGCCGCTATGGCGCGCCTCGTAGCCGAAGACCCCTTGGCCGCCAAGGTCCATGCCTCATTTTCGCAGTTCATGGAAAACGTTCGGGCTTATCACGAGATTTCCGAGCAGGCCTACATCAACGCCCGTCGTGATGTGATGGGGGAGCTAATCCGCGAGGAGTAGAATGCGGTGGCTTAAGGGCTAGCCGTTACGTGAGCAACAATCGCCCGCCCCACCCTGGCGATGGCGGCGTCGCGGTCTTCTCTGCTCGCCGCGGTTTCGGTGATGTACAGGGCGGCGACAAGGGGTTTACGTTCCGGGGGATAGAGCACTGCAATGATTGCCCGAGATCCGTAGGCCCCCGTTCCCGTACGGTCCTCGATAGACCAGTCTGTAGGTAGGGCAGATCGAAACAGCGCATCCGCCATGCGGTGGCCGGCAAGCCAGGTTTTCAGCGACTCCCGTGACTCAGGTGCAAGGCGGTCCGTCAGGAGCACCTGTTCGAGGGCCCCGGCGATGGCCCTCGGACTGCTGGTATCGCGCGGATCTCCGGGCACGGCTTCGTTGAGTTCCGGTTCCCAGCGGTCCAGACGGGTAACCTTGTCGTCGATGGAGCGCATGAATGCCGTAAAACCCTCGGGGCCGCCGATGGCCGCAAGCACGGAATTGGCCGCCGTGTTATCGCTCACCGCCAAAGTCAGGCGACAGAGTTCGTTCAGGCTGAACTGCGACTGACCTTTCTCCCGGGCCTTCTTCACGCCGGGAGACCAAAGGACCAGGGGCTGTTCACCTAGGTCTACCGTATCGTCAAGGCGGTGCTCGCCGCGCTCAACGGTTTGTAATAGCGCGGCGCAGGCGAACAGCTTGAATGTGCTGGCGAGGGGAAAACGCTCTTCGGCGCGGTGGGTGAGTCGGGTACCCGTGTGCAGGTCGTGAAGGACAAAGCCCACCCGCGCATCCAGCTGTGACTCTACGGCCTCAACGGCGGCCAGCACGGGCTCCGCTATTGTTCGCACACCCCAACATAGACCCAGCACCAATAGCGCCAATCCAAGGCGTGGGTGCACAAGTTGATCTGATCGATTCCGTGTCCGGGGTGTTGCCGGTCCTCGACGGAGGTGTTTCAAAACCCTCAGCTTCGCCCCGCTAAAACCATCACCGGTGCAACCCCAAACGGGAAGGCTGGTCTGAGCAGAAACTCCATCAGGGCTGGGAAATTGTCCGGGTTCGACGCTGCTCGTCGATAGCGACAAAGACAAATTCTCCTTCCGTAACTTTGATGGGCTCACCGTCATGGGGAGAATTGATCCACACCTCGACCATGATCCGAATCGACGAGCGTCCGATCTCAATGACATCGCAGTAACAGGATACGACGGCGCCCACATGCACCGGCGTAATAAAGGCCATACCGTCGATTGCCACGGTGGCAACTCGGCCCTGGGCCACGTCGCCGGCGGTGATGGCTCCAGCCAGGTCCATCTGCGACAGCAACCAACCACCGAAGATATCTCCGGAGGCATTGGTGTCTTTTGGCATGGCAATGGTCTGCAGAGCCAGCTCGCCCTGAGGCAGGGGCGTTGTATCGATGTCACTCATGGTTTTTGTCCGCTTGGTTCAGAGTCTAGACGGCAGCCAGGTGGCCAGTGAGGGCCAAAGCCACAGTGCCGCTAGCACGAGCAGTTGAATCAGGATAAAGGGTATCACGCCGCGGTAGATAGCCAGGGTAGGAACGGTTTCGGGTGCCACGCCACGGAGGTAGAACAGGGCAAAACCGAAGGGTGGAGTGAGGAAGGACGTTTGTAGATTGATGGCAATCATGATGCCCAACCAAATGGGATCGCCCCCCATCATCAGTAGGATCGGGCCGACGATGGGTACCACGACGAAGGTGATCTCGATGAAGTCCAGGACAAAGCCCAGGACAAAAATGACGGCCATGACCAGTAAGGTGGCGGCGAACACGCCTCCGGGTAGATCGGCAAAGAAGCTGTGGATCAGTTCTTCGCCGCCAAAACCGCGGAACACCAGCGAGAACACCGCGGCGCCGATGAGAATCATGAACACCATGGCGGTTACTTCCAGGGTGCTGGTGACGATGTCCTGAAGTTTCTCCCGGTTGATTTCCCGGCGCAGGGCGGCCAATAACAAAGCCCCGGTGGCGCCAACGCCCGCCGCTTCCGTGGGCGTGGCGGCGCCGGCGAGGATCGAGCCCAGAACGACGGCGATGAGGACCAGAGGAGGCAGTAAACCGTCGAGCAGTTTGTGCCAGGGCATATCGCTGACTTTCGCTGGGGGCACGAGTTGCGGCTTGAAAAGCGCCAGCAGGAGAAGATAGAGGCAGTACAGGGCGACCAGTAACAGGCCCGGAACAATCGCACCGACAAACAGGTCGCCCACCGACACTGTCTGGGGATTAAACACATTGAGTTGTAACTGCGCCTGCTGATAAGCGCTGGACAAAATGTCGCCCAGGAGCACCAGGGCAATCGATGGGGGAATGATCTGCCCGAGGGTTCCCGTGGCGCAAATGGTCCCCGTGGCGACGCTGGGTCCGTAGCCCGCTCGAAGCATGGTAGGCAGGGATAAAAGACCCATGGTCACTACCGTCGCGCCGACGATGCCCGTGCTCGCCGCCAGGAGCATGCCTACCAGGACCACGGATATGGCCAAGCCGCCACGGAGGCGCCCGAGCAATGCGGCCATGGCTTCCAGAAGCTCTTCGGCAACCCGGGACTTCTCCAGGATCACGCCCATGAGAACGAACAGCGGTACAGCGATCAGCGTAACGTTGCTGATGGTGCCGAACAGACGTCCGGGCAAGGCTTCGAGAAACGCCGGATCAAAAACGCCGACGATGGTGCCCACGGCTGCAAAGGCCAGCGCTGTTCCGGCCAAGGTAAAAGCCACGGGATAACCGAACATGAGCAGCAGACACACGGCGGCAAACATCCATAGAGCGATGGCACCGTGCATCAGGCGGGGTCTCGAAAAACAAGTTCGTTGGCACTGCGCAGCACATCGGCAATGCCCGCGAGGGCCAGGTTTGCCGCCATGAGCGGTAGCAGGGTTTTCAGCAGGTACAAATAGGGAATCCCGCCGGGTTCCGGTGAACTCTCACGAATACGCCAGGCTTCGGCCACATAGTTCAGACTGATAAACAGGATCAAAGCGCACAGGGGCAAAAGAAACAGGATGCCTCCCAGGGCGTTGACCCAGGCTTGCTGTCGAGACGAGAAATCTCGATAGAAAATGTCGACCCGCACATGGGCCCCGGTTTTCAGGGCATAGGCAGTGCCGAGCATGAACAGGGCGCCGTGAAGATAGGTGATGGCTTCCTGCAGGGCGATGGAGCCCGTGGCAAAGCCGTAGCGTAGGATTACCACCGCCGTGGTTAACAGTGCCATGGCCAAAGCACACCAGGCCAGCAAACGCCCGGATGTGAGCGTAAAACGATCGACAGCGGTGACGAAGGTCGCCAACCCCGCCCGTATCGACGGCGCCCAGTTAGTCACCCGTCATCGCCTTTCTTATTGGAAAGCGCCGAGGGTATCATAGCCAGCCACGTGTGCCGGGGCGTAGATACCCGGTATTTACTCCGCCGCTCGGCCGGCCAAGCGTGAGGGTTTCAGTAGGCGGCTGGCGGCAAGATTTCCGAGGCAAGAACCCCATGTTGAGCGTTATCTCCCCCGCAAAAACCCTGGATTTTGAAACGCCACCGAACACCCGCAAGGTCACGCAGCCAGAGTTTCTCGATCGCTCCTCGGCACTGGTGGATGACGCCCGGCGCCTCGATCCCGCCGCGATCCGTGAGCTTATGGGGGTTTCCGAAAACATTGCCAATCTAAACCATCAGCGCTTTATGGATTGGCACACGCCCTTTGACAAAGACAATGCAAAGCAGGCTCTTCTCGCCTTCAAGGGCGATGTGTACACGGGCCTGGAAGCTGACACCATGAATGCGGCAAATTTTAGTTTTGCCCAGAAGCACCTGCGCATACTTTCGGGTCTCTATGGCCTCCTAAGACCGCTGGATCTTATGCAGCCCTATCGCCTGGAGATGGGGCTGAAGTTTGCCAACAGCGGCGGTAAGAATCTCTACGAGTTTTGGGGGGATGATCTGACCATCAGCCTCAACAAACAGCTCAAAAAGAGCGGTTCTCCGATTCTCCTCAACCTCGCGTCCAACGAATACTTCAAAGCCGTGAAGCCCGGTGTCCTTGATGGCGAAGTTATCACCCCGGTGTTCAAGGACCTGAAAAGCGGCAAGTACCGTGTCATCAGCTTCTTTGCGAAGAAGGCCCGAGGTCAGATGGCTCGCTATATCATCGATAAAGAGATCAACGACATTGCCGCGCTGAAGAAGTACCGGGTAGCGGGCTACCGCTATAACGCCCAGGAATCCACAGCGCGGGAGTTGGTGTTCACCCGCGATAAACCCCCGGCGAACTGAGCGGAGGCCCCATGGCGATAGCGCAGGCAGATCAGCAGGTGGTGGTGATCGGTGCAGGTATGTCCGGCTTGTGTATGGGCATCAAACTCCTTGAGCGCGGCATTCGGGATTTTCTGATTCTTGAGAAATCTCCCGATGTGGGTGGCACCTGGCACGACAACACCTATCCCGGTGCCTGCTGCGATGTACCGTCGGTGCTGTACAGCTACTCGTTTGCGCCCAACGCCGAATGGTCCCGCAAGTTTTCAGCCCATGACGAAATCAAAGCTTACTTTCGTCGTTGCGCTGAGACCTTTGGTCTTATGCCGCATTTGCGTCTGGGCACGGCGGTACGTCGCGCCGACTGGCGCGAAGACCAGGGCTGCTGGGAAATCACCCTCGACGATGGTGAGACCATGACGACGCGGGCTCTGGTCAGTGGTCTCGGTCAGCTCAATCTACCGAATATTCCCGAGTTTCCTGGGCGCGAATCCTTCGCCGGTCACAGCTTCCATTCTGCCCGTTGGGATCACGATTACGATGTCAGTGGCAAACGAGTGGCGGTGATTGGCAATGCTGCCAGTGCGCTGCAGTTCATTCCTGAGCTGGCGAAACAGACCGACAAACTCTACGTCTATCAGCGCAGCGCCAACTACATCATCAAGCGCGGCGACCGCCGTTACACGGGTCTGGAGAAATGGCTGTTTAAGTACGTTCCCGGCGCCCAGAAACTGGTGCGGGCGTGGATCTACTTGCGTGGTGAGTTGCTGTTCTACCCCGTATTGCGTAATAGCGCGGACCACTTGCTACGTCTGTGGGAAAAGTGGGTTCGCGACTACCGGGACGAAGAGGTCCCCGATCCGGAGCTCCGGGCCAAGCTGACCCCGGACTATCGCCTGGGTTGTAAACGCATCTTGCTATCCGATGATTACTACGGGGCCTTTCGCGAGTCTGGCGTGGAGTTGGTCACATCGCCCATCACCGCCATCAACGAAAATGCCGTGGTGAGCGAGGATGGAGTGGATCGTCCCGTCGATCTCATCGTGTATGGCACGGGTTTTAACACCTCGGCCATGCACAGTGCCGTGGACTTCCACGGCGAAAACGGCGTTTCCCTCCAGGACGCCTGGGAAGACGGCGCTCAGGCCTACCGCGGTGTGTGTACCCACGGGTTCCCCAACTTCTTCATGCTTTACGGTCCGAATACCAACCTGGGCAGTAACTCCATTATCTTTATGGTCGAGCGGCAGGTGGCCTACGTCGTCAACTGTATCGACAAATTGCTCAAACATGAGCTGCGCGCCCTGGAGATCAACGCCAAGGTGGAGCGCGCCTACAACGAACGAATGCAGGGAGAATTGGCCCAGACCGTTTGGGTAAACAGCTGCGAGAGCTGGTACAAAAACGCTGCGGGCAAGGTGGTCAACAATTGGCCGCGTTCTACCTTGGCCTACTGGTGGCACATGCGCAGCGTTGAATTTGCCGATTTCGATATGCGCGCCTGACCGGCCTTCACCATGGACGGCCTACCCTTCTCCCAGGCAGCGGAAAACAACCGCGCGCCGATTCTTCAACAGCTGCGTACGCTCCTTGTCGAGGCTCGAAGCGTACTGGAGATCGGCGCGGGCACTGGGCAACACGCGGTGTGTTTTGCCGCAGAATTCCCCCATCTGCGCTGGCAGCCCACGGAGCATCCCGATCAGCTGGGTACCCTGCTACCGCGCTGTGCCGCGGCGGCGCTGGGTAATCTGGCCTCGCCCACGTCCTTGGACATAACCGCGGGCCCCTGGCCATCGCCCTGGCCCGATGCGGTGTACACCGCAAACACCCTTCATATCGTTGCGAAAAGTCTGGTAGAGGACTTGTTTTCAGCCTGCGCGTTACGGGCGACGGAGGGTTCACGCCTATTGATCTATGGCCCCTTTAACTACGGGGGGCAATACACCTCGGAATCCAATGCGCGTTTTGACGAGTGGCTGAAGGAGCGCGATGGGCGTAGTGGAATTCGCGATTTCGAATGGGTGCGAGAACTCGCGGAGGGGGCTGGCTACGGCCTGGAGGCCGATATCGCCATGCCCGCCAATAACCGGCTGTTGTCCTTTCGCGTAGGTGCTAAGCCGAGTCCTTGAACGGCAAAAGGGCACGAGCATCGCGCTGATACTGCTCTA
>DIYG01000119.1 GCA_002428935.1 Halieaceae bacterium UBA6060 | reverse complement strand
CGGACGGGCCTGGCGCCGTGCGAGGATCAGGGAGATCGTGGTGGGGTCTAGCAATGGGTGAGTTCCGAGACTCTGCCCAGTACGGGTCGTCTGCGGTGTTCACAGTGAAGACTTGGGCGGTATGAAATCGACGGTAAAATCGTGCTTGCCATAGGTGGTCCGTATCAGTAAAATCCGCGCTCTTTTTTTGGCCCTCCCGAGGCGAAAGCAATGAAAACCTATAGCGCCAAAGTCGGCGAAGTGGATCACGACTGGTATGTCGTGGATGCCACCGACAAGACGCTTGGCCGTCTCGCCAGCGAGATCGCCCACCGGCTTCGTGGTAAGCACAAGGCTGAGTACACGCCCCATGTAGATACCGGCGATTACATCGTTGTGGTCAACGCGGAAAAGGTTCGTGTAACGGGTGCAAAGCGTACGGACAAGATGTATCACCGCCACACGGGCTATCCCGGTGGTCTGAAGTCCATGTCTTTCGAAAAGCTCATCGATCACGCCCCTGAGCGTGTGATCCAGGGCGCCGTGAAGGGCATGCTGCCGCGTAACCCCCTGGGGCGCGCGATGTTTCGCAAATTGAAAGTGTATGCCGGTGAATCACACCCGCATGCCGCTCAGCAGCCTCAGCCGCTGCAGATCTAGGAGTCAGGATGAGCACGTCTCAGTACTACGGCACCGGCCGTCGTAAAACCTCTACGGCGCGGGTTTTTCTGCGTAACGGCGGTGGCGCGATCACCGTCAACGACCGTCCCCTGGACCAGTATTTCGGCCGCGAAGTTGCGCGCATGATTGTTCGCCAACCTCTGGAGTTGGTGGACTTGGTGGGCAAGTTTGACATCAAAGTCACGGTTGAAGGTGGCGGTAGCTTCGGTCAGGCTGGCGCGATTCGCCACGGCATCACCCGCGCATTGATGGACTACGATGATTCCCTCCGCGGCACGCTCCGCGGTGCTGGCTTCGTAACCCGCGACGCCCGTGAAGTAGAACGGAAGAAAGTGGGTCTGCGCAAAGCCCGTAAACGCCCGCAGTTTTCTAAGCGTTAATACTGGCGCCCTCGCCAAACGAGGGGCCAGGTTCAAAAAGCCCGATCTCCATGATCGGGTTTTTTTTGGCCTCGATTATTACGCCGCCCGCAGTCGAATCCGGCCGGCTTTCCCGAGCATTCGACTTTTGTCCAAGATTGGAGCTAAATCAAGGGTTTGGCGGGTAAAAAAGGCGCTATTCCTTGTCTGATCGGGGCAAAGTCTTTACCATGCTGGCGCCCAGATTTTGTGTCGATCCATATGCGCCGCTTCGCTTCAAATCCAAGCGCGGCCTGAGCGCAACCCAGGCGCACACCAGGCACCCAATCGCCCCGTCGTAAAAACACGTCGCGAGGGCCGGAGTGGTTGGCTCCATACTTCCCGGGTTCGAGGGATTTTAGCTGGGGTCGGGGGCAAGTCTGGATGGGTTTGAGATTCGGTTTACAGGCGGTCACAGGAGAGCACGTCTATGTCCACAGCAACAGCCACAGCCAGCGACACTGCTACGGTCGACAGTAATCGTCGGCGTTTTCTGACCGTGGCAACAAGTGCCGTAGGCGCTGCAGGCGCGGTTGGTATCGCGGTGCCGTTCCTAGGGTCCTGGAACCCATCCGCCAAGGCCAAAGCCGCTGGTGCCCCCGTCAAGGCAGACATCAGCAAACTTGAGCCGGGCCAGATGGTCGTGATCGAGTGGCGTGGCAAGCCTGTTTACGTCGTTCATCGCACGCCGGAGATGCTGGAAGATCTCCCCAGCTTGAACGGCGAACTCAAAGATCCGGACTCCGCTATCTCCAAGCAGCCCGCGTACATAACGGGCGAAGATCGCAGTATTCGTCCGGAGCTCCTGGTCATCGAGGGGCTGTGTACGCACCTGGGATGTGCGCCGAAGTATCGTCCGGAGGTTGGCGCTGCTGACCTGGGTGGCGACGACTGGAAGGGCGGGTTCTTTTGTCCCTGCCACGGATCCAAGTTCGACCTTGCGGGGCGGGTATACAGCGGTGTTCCCGCGTCGACGAATCTCGTAGTTCCCCCTTATTCCTTTGAAAGTCAAAACGTCGTTGTCATCGGCGTTGATGCGGAGGCAGCGTAAATGGCCAACATGTTGATCGGTTTGCGTGATTGGGTAGACGCCCGTCTGCCTATTACCCGCGCCTGGAATACCCATATGGGCGAGTACTACGCGCCCAAGAACTTCAATTTCTGGTACTACTTTGGGGTCTTCTCCCTGCTGGTGTTGGTCAACCAACTGCTGACCGGTATCTGGTTGACCATGAACTACGTGGCAAGCTCCGAACAGGCGTTTGCCTCCGTCGAATACATCATGCGCGATGTCGACTACGGTTGGATACTGCGCTACATGCACTCCACAGGGGCCTCTGCCTTCTTTGTGGTGGTGTACCTACACATGTTCCGCGCGCTGCTCTACGGTTCTTACAAGAAGCCCCGGGAACTGATTTGGATCTTTGGCATGTTGATCTTCGTGGTCCTCATGGCTGAGGCCTTCGTGGGCTACGTACTTCCCTGGGGACAGATGTCCTACTGGGGCGCCCAGGTGATTATTTCCTTGTTTGGCGCGATACCTGTGGTCGGAGAGGACATCGTGACCTGGATTCGCGGTGACTATCTGATTTCCGGTATTACCCTGAACCGCTTCTTCGCCCTGCATGTGGTGGCGCTGCCCATCGTCCTCCTGGCCCTGGTGGTGCTGCATATCCTGGCGCTCCACGAAGTCGGCTCCAACAACCCCGATGGGGTCGAGATCAAGAAGAACAAAGGGCCTGATGGAATTCCCCTGGATGGGATCAAGTTCCACCCGTATTACAGCGTCCACGATGTGCAAGCCATCGCCGTGTTCCTGTTTGTTTTCTGTGCCGTGATGTTCTTTATGCCCGAGATGGGCGGCTACTTCCTGGAATACGCAAACTTCGAGGAAGCCAATGCTCTGAAGACTCCGGATCACATTGCGCCGGTGTGGTACTTCACGCCGTTCTACTCGGTGCTGCGGGCCATTCCCGATAAGTTCTGGGGCTTTATCTTTTTCGCCGCCAGTGTTGCGATTCCGTTTATTTTGCCCTGGCTCGATCGTTCGCCGGTGAAGTCCTGGCGTTACCGCGGCAACATCA
Source organism: Halieaceae bacterium UBA6060 (assembly GCA_002428935.1). GTDB lineage: Bacteria > Pseudomonadota > Gammaproteobacteria > Pseudomonadales > Halieaceae > Congregibacter. The sequence goes on along the minus strand of DIYG01000119.1, from coordinate 4,576 downwards.
CCAAGGTCATGCTGGTGCTCTTCGTGGCGTCCTTTTTGATTCTCGGTGTCTTGGGGGTCAAAGCGCCCACACCGGCGCGAACCGTCCTGGCACAGATTTGCACCGTGTTCTATTTCGCCTTTTTCCTTCTGATGCCTATCTGGAGCAGCATGGATAAGACCAAGCCCGTTCCGGAGCGTGTCACCATGGATGGCGGCATCGGTGTGCTGGGGTCCCTGGCGGGTCTCATCCTGATTCTTGCATTGACCTTCATTCCCTTGAAGGTTGTCGGCGCCGAGTCCGCCTTTGACTGCGGCACCATGCCCTGTGATCGAATCGAGTTGGATGTGGAAAACACGGCCTCCCTGCAAAAGGGTGCTCAGACCTATATGAATTACTGCATGGGGTGTCACTCCTTGCAGTACGCGCGCTACAACCGAGTCGCGGAAGATCTTGGCATTCCCGAAGACCTCATGCAGGGCAATCTCATCTTCGATCCTGAGGTGAAAGTGGGGTCCCTCATGGAAAACGCCATGGACAAGGACCGCGCCAAGGTTTGGTTTGGTGCCGCGCCCCCGGATCTTACCCTGGTGGCCCGGGCCCGAAACCCAAATTGGCTGTATACCTACCTTCGGACCTTCTACCAGGACGAAGGCCGTCCCTACGGCGTGAACAACCGCGTGTTTGAGAATGTAGGTATGCCTCACGTATTGCTGGAGTTGCAGGGTCTGAAGGCCTGTGCTTCGACGGCGGATCACACGCATATGGAGCCCATCTCCGGCACGGCCATGGCCGATCACCACGACCCCTGTGGAACCATGGAAGCCGTTACGGAAGGCCGTCTGAGCGATGAGGAATACGATGAGACCATTTACGATTTGGTCAACTTTTTGGCCTACGTCGCTGAGCCCATGAAGGCAGACCGTCAGCGCATCGGCGTTTATGCACTGCTCTTTATTGCGGTATTCTTTGTATTTGCGTCGTTGCTGAATCGCGAGTACTGGAAAGACGTACACTGATCGCTGCCTCGCTCGCAGCGTCTACAACCTGCCCAAGCCGATGGCGATTGGAGTTCATCCCTCGCCATCGTTTGTGTTTTTGCCTCATTAGGCTTTTGTCCAAGATAACAGGGACCTGTCCACTGCGATGATTTTCTACTCTGATCCCACTTCTCACTACAGTCACCGAGTTCGCATCGTGCTCGCTGAGAAAGGCGTAACGGCGGAAATCGTCGACGTTGATCCCGCGCATCCTCCGGCGGAGATGTCGGAGCACAATCCATACAACTCCTTGCCGACCCTGGTAGATAGGGAGCTTTCGCTCTATGAAACCCGGGTCATGATGGAGTATCTCGATGAGCGTTTTCCCCATCCGCCACTGCTGCCGGTTTACCCCGTGGCTCGCGCGGAGAGTCGTCTGTTCATGCACCGCATCGAGCAGGACTGGTGTTCGCTCATCGATTCGATCCAGAACTCTCGAAGTGACAACGTGGTCACGCGCTCCGTAAAAGAGTTGCGGGAGGGCATTCTCGCCATCGCACCGATCTTCGGTGAGAAGCCTTTCTTTATGAACGATGAGTTCACCCTGGTAGATTGCTGCATCGCGCCCATTCTCTGGCGGCTGCCAACCCTGGGTATCGACATTCGACCCAGCAAGCAATCCAAGCCTTTGTTTGCGTACATGGACGCCCTGTTCAAGCGCGAGTCGTTTCAGCAAAGCCTCACGGAGCAAGAGCGGGAAATGCGTCTCTAGGGCGCCCGGGCCTCGTGAATTCCAGTCGTCCCTATCTACTCCGCGCCCTCTACGAGTGGATAGTGGACAACGGCTGTACACCGCACATTATTGTCGACGCAGAAATGCCTGGCGTTGATGTGCCCTCCCAGTATGTGAAGGATGGGCAGATCGTTCTCAATCTCTCTCCGTCGGCGGTTATCGAACTGCAATTGGCGGACGATTGCGTAAGCTTTAACGGCCGTTTCGGCGGGCGCCCCATGGATGTGTTTATTCCCATTGGCGCGGTGCTCGGTGTTTACGCGCGAGAAAACGGCCAAGGAATGGCCTTTGAGCCCGATGAGGGCGGCGATGATCCAACGCCTGAAGACGGTGGTACGGCCCCCACACCTCTGCGTCGGGCGGGAAAGCCGAGCCTAAAGGTCGTCAAATAGTTTCCGAGGACGCGCCCGCGCCTATTCGTTGATGTACTCAAACAGACGCACAACCCGTTGTACCCCTGATACATCGGCGGCTTCTGCGGCTATCCGTTCGGCTTCCTCCTTGGTCACCATACCAAGGAGATAGACCACACCGTCCTCGGCCACGACTTTTACCCTCCTGCCTGGAGTGCTGCTGTCAGCGAGGAGAAAGGTTTTTACCTTGCTCGCTATCCAGGTATCGGAAGCTCGCGTCATCGTCGAGCTGGGGGCGGCCACTTCGAGTTCGTTGTAGATACGCCGTACGTCGCGAATTTCTCGGACCACGTCGTTGGTGATTTGTCGTAACTCTTCGTCGGGAACCTGGCCCGCCACAAGCACGTAGCCGTTGTAGCTCTGAATTACCAGATGAGCTTCGTCGAAGCGATCATCTTCGGCGTGAAGGTTCACGACGGCCTTCGTTTCAATGCTCTCGTCGGCTAGTTGTTGGTAAAAGGTGCGCTCTCCCGGGTCGTCGTCAATTGCGTTCGATTCCATGGCGACGAGAAAAGAGCTGCAGCCCGTGATAGGCAGGCAGCAAAGGGCAAAAAGACCGGCTCGCAGCACCGCGGTCGTGACGTGCCTACGGATGAAATGTGATAGAGAGCCTGGTGTCATCTTACGCTTCATTCACCCAACAAAAGCTGCCGAATCTCCTGCATCAAGCTATGGAACACCATTAACAGGAGTTCCCTCCGTAGTTCCCGGGTCTCAGCGGGGAGGGGGATACAGTAGTTCGCCTTGATCTGTTCTTCTGACAGTAGAAGGGCATTGAGGTTTCGTTGTTCGGCAAAGTCGCTGGCCTGGAGAGCCAGCGTGGCACCTGGGCTGGTATCGATGCAGATGAGCACATCACCATCGCGAGACAGGGTGCGCAGGTCTCGCCACAGGACGGCGCCCGCATCCACCGGGGCGCTTGCTTCGAGGGCGATAGCTGGTAGTGGTGGGCCGCCGTCCTCGGGGTCTCGAAGCAATCGAGTGAGGAGCTGGGCGAGGGCGCTATCCTCGCCGCTGGCGCAGACTAGAAGCTTGCGATCTTCGAGCACCGCCTGGGTCAGAAGCTGGCTGGCTAGCTCTATTCCCGGCGCCAGGGTATCGACGGCGGCGGCTATGCAGTCAATGCGCGCGTGAAAAGCGCTGGCGGTCCGCTGGTAGCTATCCATGGATTTGTGAGTTCCCGAACCTCAATAACTGTACGGTTACCGCGCTTTTACGGCGCCGCCATCGCACTACTTGTCGCCGCCCAACCGCGCCCTCGTCATCCTGTCTCAGGCGATAAACGCGGCCTGTATCCAGCGGGCTTGCAATGGCTCGTCCGTGGCCTTGGCGCTCGATGGTTCCCAGGCGATGACATCAAAACGACAGGGGAGGTGCCTCCACTGTGGATGCTTTTGCAGGAAGAGCCCAGCGCAGCGGGCGATCTTACACCGTTTTCGAGCGTCAACGGAGGCTACCGCGCCACCGTATCGGAGTGATCGACGCGCGCGGACCTCGACAAAGAGAAGCGAATGTTCATCCGCAGCTATCAGATCGATTTCGCCCCGGCGACAGCGAAAACGGCGGGCGATGATGGTTAGCCCGTAGTGCTCGAGAAGGCGTGCACTGCGCGCCTCATAGGACTCGCCATCGAGGTTCCTGGTTCTCTTGTGAACAGTCTTTGGGTGAGCGCTCTTCCGATGAGTAGTCTGCCGGTCCATGGCGTAGCCCTCCCTGGCTGCGCATAAGGTGCACGGCGAGTTTAGGTCAGCGCTGGCGCAAGCGTCCTCGGTTGAATTCGGCCAGCACTAACTCCCGTTGTAGGGCGCCATTTCCATCGCTCGCCAGCCTCGCGGTTAGGCCTTGAAAATGCAGCCCGGCTTCCGGGCCTGAGCGCCACCAGCGCCGGGCCAGGTGGTAGGCATCCGTGCCCAGCGCGTGTAGAGCATCGAAGCGGTTCGCGTCGGTGTTTTCCCTGCCGGGGAGGGGCGCCTGGCTGACACGCCATGGAGCGGCCAAGAGCTGCAGGCCGTTCAGATCACTGTTGACGCCGCGCTCGTTGCTACCGCTGTCGGCGGTGGAGAGGGCATAGGCCGTGAGATCTCCCGCGTAATGGTAGTCCAGGAGGGGTTTTAGAGCGCGGGCCGCATCACTGCCTTTGCTCAGGAGAAATACTGCGTCGAGATCCGCTCTGCGGCGACCGCTGGTTTCAAGGCCTCGCGGGAAGAGTGTTCTAAGCTGCCGCGAGCGCTCGGCGCTGGCGTCCAGGGCCAAGGCATCGCGGACGACGTTTGAATACCCGCTCGCTTTGTCATAGCGGGCCATGGCGGGCAGCTGACCACCAAGGGCTTGCCACTCTTCCCGGAGGGCTCGTTCCATCCTATCGCCCCAGACGCCCGCGGGGCGCAGGAGTAAGGCTCGCCGCTTTCCCT
>DIYG01000051.1:3171-21275 GCA_002428935.1 Halieaceae bacterium UBA6060 | reverse complement strand
AACAGATAGTTGGCGAAGCGCTCCGCCCGCCAGGCCCAACGAATAGGCTCCCCATCCTCATCCAGAACCTGCTTGTAGAGAAATGGCTCACCCCCCGTAGGAGGTTCACTTGCCGAGAAGATATCCTCCACGGTCATATCGCGGTCAGTGAGCACGGTGCTGATGATGGCCTGACGTAGCGCCGCGGTTGGATCTTCCGTGGCCACGGTCTCGACCTGCAGCCAACCCTCTTCGAAATCCACTACGGCCCGGGCCTGAAACTCACCGCTGTATTTTACGTAGCGCCGCTGGGAAGCGACCTCGGGTTCGTCTTCGCCCCAGACGTCCTGTAATAGCTTGGTCAGTGCATCGATAAGTTCGGGAACGCCGGCCATGTCGGTGGGCACACCCTGGCGAGCAAGCTCTTCTTCGATAGCGGTGCGCGCCGCGGATTCCAAATCACCGCGCAGGGCCGCATCGATAACCGTCTGCGAGGGTTGGCCACTGCAGCCGTAGAGCAATATGCCCATAAACAGGGCGAGCGCTGTCGCCTTGCACTCACTCATCGACTCATCACCGACCGCCACGCAGTCACTGAGAAATAACCCGAACCCAGCTTCTATGCAACCGTATCCCGCTGACGGCCACAGAGAGAGTCTTAGTAGAGCAAGCTAAACAGTTTGCGTTGATATTCGACGGCCAGCGGATCGCCTTTACCCAGGGACGCAATCGTGTCCAACAGGGCCTTCTTGGCTGCCCCATCTTTGTGATTGATATCTCGTTCGAGGATGAAGATCAGGCTTTCGAGGGCTTCTCGGTACTGGCCCGAGGTGCTGTACTGCACGGCAATCTGTTCGCGCAGATCGAGATCATCGGGATCCTTGGCCAGGGCTTCTTCAAGGGCCACCAACTCTGGTGATCGCGATGCTTCCCGGGCCAGATCCAACTGGGCCTTCATTTGTTCATACAGGGCATCCTGATCCGCCATGGGCACGGCGTCGAGGAGCGCCTGAGCATCATCGAGACGTTTGGCTTCGATAAGTGCGTGGCACAGCATCATGCCAATATCCTGCCGTTTGCCACTCTCCTCGTATACGCCACGGAGCAGCGCGACCGCTTCGGATGCATTTCCCGCCTCCAGCTGCGTCTGGGCCTCGGCGAGCGCTGCCTCATAGGGAGAGGGAAGAAACTTCTCCAGCATTTCACGAATCGCGGTTTCTGGCTGAGCTCCGGCAAATCCATCCACCGGTTGCCCGTCCTTCATTACCATAACCGTGGGCAGGCTGCGGACCCCAAATTGCTGCGCGATCATTTGCTGCTCATCCGCATTCACCATGGCCAGAAGAAAGGCACCGGCATATTCGTTGGCGAGCTTTTCGAGGACAGGCGACAAAGACTTACAAGGGCCGCACCAGTCGGCCCAGAAGTCGACGACTACCGGGCGCTGCATAGATTCCTCGATGAGATAGCGAGCTGCATTACTCTCATCAATATGAACAATGGTCTCTGGTGCGGCGTTATCGAGCATGGGGGCCATCCTTAGGCTGTCATCCGGTTACGGGGATGCGATCCGCCAAGCTTTTGGCGAGGATCCTAGACATCCCTCAATTGCAGCACATCCTGCATGTCGTAGAGACCTGCAGGCCTAGCCGCGACCCACGTGGCGGCGCGACAGGCGCCCCGGGCGAAGGCGAGGCGCGTTCCCGCCTTGTGGGTAATTTCGATGCGTTCTCCGTCGCTAGCGTATAGCGCCGTGTGCTCCCCAACGATATCTCCACCGCGGATGGTTGCAAAGCCGATGGCACTATCAGGGCGCGCACCGGTTATCCCTTCCCGACTGAACACCGCGTGATCATCCAGGGCTACACCGCGGCCCGCGGCCATGGCTTTGCCGATGGCTAAAGCCGTACCCGATGGAGCATCCACCTTGTGCCGGTGATGAGCTTCGATGACTTCGAGGTCCGTATCATCATCGACGGCCCGGGCAGCGAGTTCCACCAGGCGCAGCATTAGATTTACACCCGTACTAAAGTTTGCTGCCTGGCAGACGGCGATGCGGCTCGATACGGCGTCAACAGACGCCTGCTGCTCCGCATTGAGCCCCGTGGTGCCCAATACCCAGGCGACGCCGGCGTCGCCCAAGGCCGCGCCATGAGACTCCGCAGCGGTCGGAGTGGTGAAGTCGATAAGTACATCCGCATCGGCAATTGCGGTGCGGATTTCGTGGCTGTAAAGCGATGGGTCTTCCTTCGCCGGCACCGCTTCGCCGGGCGCAAGGGTGACGCCCACTAAAGTCAGTTCGGCGCTCTCGTTTACGAGGTCAATCAAAGTTTGACCCATGCGCCCGAGGCCACCGGCAATGGCAACGCGAACCGTCATGACTTCATATCGTCGAAGAAGCTCTTCACGCCCTCAAACCAGCTTGTCTGCCGGGGACTGTGGCCTTTGCCCCCCTCGCCGAGGCTCTCCTGCAACTCGTTGAGCAATTCTTTCTGGCGCTTGTTCAGGTTGACCGGGGTTTCAACAACCGCACGACATAGCAGGTCGCCGACGGCGCCACCGCGCACGGGTTGCACACCCTTGCCGCGCAAGCGGAAGAGCTTGCCTGTTTGCGTCTCCGCAGGGATTTTTAGCTTTACTCGACCATCCAGGGTGGGCACTTCAAGCTCACCACCCAAGGCCGCATCGGCGAAGGTTATCGGTACTTCACAGTACAAATGCTTGCCATCGCGCTCGAAAATTGGGTGCTGTTTCACGGACATCTGAACAAACAAATCGCCCGCAGGCCCACCTTCCGTGCCGGCCTCGCCTTCGCCCGCAAGGCGAATACGGTCGCCCGTGTCTACGCCCGGAGGAACCTTGACCGAAAGCTTTTTGGTCTTCTCAACGCGGCCCTGTCCGCGACAGGTAGTACAGGGGTCTGCGATCGTGCTGCCGCGTCCCCGGCAGGTCGGACAGGTCTGTTGAACCTGAAAGAATCCCTGCTGCATACGTACCTGGCCGGCACCACCACAGGTGCCACAGGTTGTGGGACTGCTGCCCTTACGGGCGCCGGAGCCATCACAGGTAGAGCATGACACCAGCGTGGGCACACGAATCTCAACCGTGGTTCCGCGCACGGCGTCCTCAAGAGAGATATCAAGGGTGTAGCGGAGATCTGAACCGCGCTGAGCACCCCCTCGACCGCGGCCACCGCCACCTCCGAAGATATCGCCAAACACGTCGCCGAAAATGTCCGAGAAACTGCCACCGGAGAAACCGCCGCCACCCATTTGCCCTTCGAGGCCAGCGTGGCCGAACTGATCGTAGGCGGCGCGCTTTTCGCTGTCGGACAATACTTCGTAGGCTTCCGAAGCTTCCTTGAATTTCTCATCGGCACTGGGATCGTCAGGATTGCGATCCGGATGGTGCTTCATCGCGACCCGGCGATAGGCCTTTTTGATCTCTTTCTCGTCAGCGCCTTTGCTGACGCCGAGAACCTCGTAGTAGTCGCGTTTAGCCATAGTCCACAGCGGTAAATCCGCTCATCCTCCTAAACAACAACGCGGGCTCAGAAGTCCCGCGTTGTGCCCAACCATCGATCCGACGGTCTCGGTATCAGCTACCGACAACCGTCAAACGTGCCAGTTTACTTCTTGTCGTCGCTGACTTCCTCAAACTCAGCATCAACGACGTCATCCGCTGCCGCAGCTTCCTCACCTGCGCCTGCGGCCTCTTCCGCCCCAGCAGCATCAGCCTGGGCCGATTCGGCTTGCGCCTGATACATTTTCTGGGCAACAGGACCAGTGGTCTCCGTGAGCTTGTTGGCGGCCGCGTCAATGGCTTCCTTGTCGTCGGTCTTCACTGCTTCCTCGGCTTCCGCAATGGCAGCTTCGATCGCCGCCTTTTCGTCATCCGTGGCGTGCTCACCGGCTTCTTCGACGGTTTTCTTCGCCGCGTGAATCAAACCTTCGCAAGTGTTGCGGGCCGTGATCAGCTCTTCGAACTTGGCATCCGCTTCGGCATTCGCCTCGGCGTCAGCCACCATGGACTCGATTTCGTCGTCCGACAAACCGCCCGACGCGGTGATGCGGATGGACTGTTCCTTGCCCGTGGCTTTGTCCTTCGCGCCCACATGCAAGATGCCGTTAGCGTCCAAATCAAAGGTCACCTCGATCTGCGGCATGCCACGGGGTGCCGGCGGAATGTCCGCCAGGTCAAAGCGACCGAGAGACTTGTTTTGCGCTGCTTGCTTGCGCTCGCCCTGGACCACGTGAATGGTTACCGCCGTCTGATTGTCGTCTGCCGTAGAGAAGATCTGCGACTTCTTCGTCGGAATCGTCGTGTTCTTCTCGATCAGCGGTGTGGCCACTCCACCCATGGTTTCAATACCCAGGGTCAGTGGCGTCACGTCCAGAAGCAACACGTCTTTAACGTCACCGGCAAGCACCGCGCCCTGAATAGAGGCACCCATGGCCACCGCTTCATCGGGGTTTACGTCCTTGCGGGGCTCTTTGCCAAAAAAGTCCGCCACGGTCTGCTGCACCAGCGGCATACGCGTTTGGCCACCCACCAGAATCACGTCGTCAATGTCGCTCGGAGAAAGATCTGCATCTTTCAGCGCGACCTTGACCGGCTCGATGGAACGAGTAACCAGTTCTTCCACCAACGACTCAAGCTTGGAGCGGCTGAGTTTCACCACTAGGTGCTTCGGCCCCGAGGCATCCGCCGTAATATAGGGCAGATTGACTTCCGTCTGCTGTGCGCTGGACAGCTCAATCTTGGCTTTCTCCGCAGCTTCTTTTAGACGCTGCAAGGCCAGCGGATCATTGTGCAGATCGATGCCGCTTTCCTTCTTAAACTCATCGGCCAGATACTCGATGAGACGCAGATCAAAGTCTTCACCGCCGAGGAAGGTGTCCCCGTTGGTAGAAAGCACTTCGAACTGATGCTCACCATCGACTTCCGCGATCTCGATGATGGAGATATCAAAGGTACCGCCACCAAGGTCATACACCGCGATGGTATGGTCACCTTTGGCCTTGTCCATGCCATAGGCCAGGGCCGCCGCAGTGGGCTCATTGATTATCCGCTTGACGTCCAGACCCGCTATCTTGCCGGCGTCTTTGGTCGCCTGACGCTGGGAATCGTTGAAGTAGGCCGGTACGGTGATAACCGCTTCGCTGACAGTCTCGCCGAGGAACTCTTCGGCGGTCTTCTTCATCTTGCGCAGAACTTCCGCGGACACCTGCGGCGGAGCCATTTTCTCGCCTTTGGCCTCAACCCAGGCATCGCCGTTGTCCGCTGCAACAATGTTGTAGGGAACCATGGAGATGTCTTTCTGCACGACGTCATCTTTGAATTTGCGGCCGATGAGTCGTTTCACCGCAAAGAGGGTGTTCTGAGGATTGGTCACGGCCTGACGCTTGGCGCTCTGGCCCACCAGAATTTCTCCGTCATCGGTATAACCGACGATGGAAGGCGTGGTGCGATCGCCCTCGGCGTTCTCGATTACCCGAGGTGCATCGCCATCCAGTACGGAGACGCAGGAGTTCGTCGTCCCCAGGTCAATTCCAATAATCTTGCCCATAGCTATTCTCCCAGTTCGGCAGACGCTGCTGCGGCTTGGTGGCCGGCGCTGCCTCAGTTTTTTGCAATCTGTGCTCTATTTGAGGCCGCAGCCCATGAATTCAAGGGCTTGCGAGAAAAATCCTCAGGGTTTTCGTAGCCTTTTGACCACCCTATCCGGCGGCCGGCGCCTTGCTCACCATGACCATAGCCGGTCGAATAAGGCGCCCGTTGAGGGTGTAGCCCTTCTGCATCACGGTGAGCACCGTATTGGGCTCCGCGTCCGGGTTCTCCACCATGCTCATGGCCTGATGAAGATTCGGGTCAAAGGGCTCGCCGACGGGGTCTACGGGCTCAACCTGAAACTTTTTCAATACGTCGAGGAGGTTCTTCAGGGTAAGCTCCACACCCTCGGCGATCGGTTTAACCGCTTCCTCATCACCATGGGCCGCTTCCAATGCGCGCTCCAGGTTGTCCACCACCGGCAACAGCTCCCCAGAAAACCGCTCAAGGGCGTATTTACGGGCTTTTTCGACATCTTGCTCAGCGCGACGCTTGATGTTCTGCGCATCCGCTTGAGCGCGCAGGGCCATGTCTTTGGCCTGTTCGAGATCGCTCTGGAGCTGGGCTACCTGCTCATCAAGGGTCTCCTTCACAACTCCGTCTGCCGACAGCTCGTGGTCTTGCCCGGCGTGGGTGCTTTCAAGTGCACCTTCAACGGCTTGGTCCTGCGCCGCTGAGGCATCCGTGGCGGTGTCGCCAACTCCGGCCTCTTTCGCGTTGCCCTCGATAGCTTCGCTGTCAGCCACCTGATCCTGGTCCAGTTTTTCTTCCGCCACCCCAATCTCCTGGTGATGCGTTCCCGTTACCGCAGGTCGACCTATCGTCGCCCTGCCCATCCCTGGGCAAATGGGGACAGCCCCCAGAGTTTTCAAGGGTTCTTCAGCAGAAATTCGGGAAGGTCGCTGGACTGGACCCGGAAGTGCTTACTAATTGCCCAGGGCGGAACTCAGCATCCGGGATGTGACGTCTACGATGGGTATCACCCTATCGTAGGCCATCCGCGTTGGGCCGATGACACCAAGGACTCCGAGGGTCCGCGTACCGTCGCCGTAAGGCGCGGTGATAAGCGAATAATCGCCAAAAGCATCGGCTCCAGACTCCTCACCTATAAAGATTTTTACACCATCTGCAGTGGCACAGCGATCTAGCAGGTGTAACAAGTCTTGTTTTCGCTCCAGGGCCGCCAGGAGTTCACGAACCTGATCCAATTGCTCTGGGCTGGCGCCCTCAAGCAGGCGGTTCTCCCCAACAACCAGATAATCGATGGGATCTTGATCATCAGCCAGGGCCTGCTGAGCCAGATCCAGGGTGGCCGAAAGATAGTCATCAAGTTGACTGCGGGCGGCTTCCAGCTCTCGTTCGACTTCGCTCTGCACATCTTGCAGTTCACGACCGGCAAAGCGCCTGTTGAGCTGCACCGCCGCCTCGCGCAGCTCTTGTTCCGAAAACACCCGGCGCGTATGGATGATGCGGTTTTGCACCTCTCGCTGATTGATCACCAGGATAACCAGCACCCGGTCACCGGAAAGGGGCAGAAACTCGACCTGTCGCAACGGTTGTCGGGCCGGACGGGGCACCGTCACGACTCCCGCCTGCGCCGTAATAGAGGACAATAGGCTTGAGGCGCTCTGCACAAGCTCCGTTGCGTTGCGATCGGGATGGAGTTCACTGCGCAGGGAATCTAGGGCCCGATGATCCAACCCATCCTGCACCTGCAAAAGCGTATCGACGAAGAACCGATAGCCCTGGGCCGTGGGCACTCGTCCTGCGGAGGTATGGGGCGAGTGGAGAAAGCCGCGTTCCTCTAGATCCGACATGGCGTTGCGGATCGTCGCGGCGCTCACCGGCAAACCGGCTTCTTCCTGTAGCGTTCTCGAGCCTACGGGCTGGCCGTCACGAATGTGCAGCTCCACGAGGGCACGGAGCAAGGTGCCTGCTCGATCTGACAGTTCGTTGCTCACACTCATGGAGATTCCGACATAGGCGTTGGTTTTAGCACAGACCTGTGAGCGGGCAAAGTGGAGCCTTCCATTGACCGGTAAACCAAGGGATGGTTTATGCGCTCCTCGCGATGCGCTATAAAACGCCGCAGAGATCTCGAGGGCCCCATGCTCACGCATATCAGCATCAGTCAGTTCACCGTTGTCGATACGCTGCAGGTGGAATTCCAGGGTGGCTTGACGGTACTGACGGGCGAAACCGGCGCCGGCAAATCCATCATCCTGGATGCCCTGGGCCTGTGTTTGGGTGATCGTGCCGACAGCTCCGCAATCCGACCCGGCAGTGAGCGCGCCGAGCTATCCGCCAACTTTGATGTGGGAGCGATCCCTGCGGCGCAGGCCTGGCTCGCGGAGCGAGAATTGAGCGCCGGAGAGGACTGCCTCCTTCGTCGAGTGCTAACGCGTGAGGGCCGCTCCCGCGCGTTTATCAATGGCAGTCCAGCGACGTTACAGGACTGCGCAGCCCTCGGCGGACTGCTGATCGATATCCATGGGCAACACGCCCATCAATCCCTTGTGCGCCGCGCTCACCAGCGGGCACTCTTGGACAGCTACGCCAAGGCACGACCAAAGCTTACGGAGGTGGATGAAACCGCCCGGCAATGGAAAAGCCTCCACGAGCAACTCACGAGCCTTCGCGATACACAAAGGGAGCAAGCCGACCGCGAGCAGTTACTGCGCTATCAAGTGAGCGAGCTGGACGAGTTGGCGCTGAAGCCGGGAGAGCTGCAAAGCCTCGAAAACGAGCAGCGTCTGCTGGCAAATGCGGACATTATCCAGCGCCAGGCCGCGCGCTCCATTGAGCTCTGCGAAAACCAGGAAGCTGGCGTTCGCGCAGCCATCGGCGAGTTGGACCCCGAGCTCCACGATCTCGCCGCCGTGGGAAACGCCCGCGAGATGCTCCAGTCGGCGGCAATTCAGATCGATGAAGCCCGCCTGGAGTTGCAACAGTACCTGGCCGGCTGTGAAAGCAATCCTCAGCGCCTGGAAGAAGTTGAGGCGCGACTGGACACCGTGTACTCCCTGGCTCGTAAACATCGCATCGAAGCGGAAGCGCTGCCTGCCCACCACGAAACGCTGAGCGAAGAGCTATTGGCCCTGGATTCCAGCGACGATCGTCTCGAGGCCTTGGAGGCAGAGCTAACCGCCCTATCCCAACAGTACGAGGTAGCGGCCAAGACCCTGGTGGAACTGCGAACCAAAGGGTCTCGCAAGCTGGAGAAGGAAGTCGCCAAGCTCCTGGGCAAGCTGTCCATGAACACCTGCCGTTTTGAAGTGGCCCTAACGCCCCGAGACAGCGAGACACCCCACCCCCTGGGTACGGAAGACGTGGAGTTCTTGATCGCTACGAATCCGGGCGCCGAGCCTCAGAGCCTGGCCCGCGTTGCCTCGGGAGGGGAGCTTTCGCGGATTAGCCTTGCGGTGCAGGTCGCCACGGTCGGAGATACCACGGTGCCCTGTATGGTGTTTGACGAGGTCGATGTAGGCATCGGCGGTGCCGTTGCCGAGGTGGTTGGCCGCCTGTTGGCGGAAATGGGCAAGGACTCTCAGGTGCTTTGCGTTACACACCTGGCGCAGGTCGCTGCCCAGGGCAACCAGCACCTCCAGGTGGCTAAGACCGGCAAAGGCAAAGCGGTGTCATCCAGCTTGTCGCTTCTGGACGAGAAGCAACGCATCGAGGAAATCGCCCGCATGCTGGGCGGTGTGAAAATGACCGAGAACACCCTCGCTCACGCCCGAGAGATGCTCGCCGGCGGGGCTTGAATCGCGTCGCCTCAGGCGTCGATTTTCCGCACGTACAACACCAGAGAGTGATCGACGAGCTCGAAACCGTGCTCTTCGCAGATTTTCTTCTGCCGCTCTTCAATCACCGCATCGGTGAACTCAATGACCTGGCCCGTATCGGTGCGCACCATATGATCGTGATGCTCACCGTGGTCGAGTTCAAACACCGAGTGACCGGCTTCGAAGTTGTGACGAGTAACCAAACCGGCGCTTTCGAACTGTGTAAGCACTCGATATACCGTCGCGAGGCCGACATCTTCTCCGGCGTCCCGCAGGAGTTGATACACGTCTTCGGCACTCAGATGGCGAGAATCGCTATCAGATTCCTGAAGAATCTGCAGTATCTTGACGCGCGGCAGCGTGACCTTGAGGCCAGCATTGCGTAAATGGTGGTTACTATGGGGCATAACGCGCGGTCTTCTCTGCACAAATCCGGGGCGGTATGATGCCACCCCGCCAAAGTGAGTGGAAGCTAATCCTTGAAGCGCTCTGCCCCGTATAACTTTATTGTCGTCTTACTTTTGTCCGGCCTGTGTCTTGCAGGGCTATCTGGCTGTGGTTTCGTGGGCTTCCCCGGTGTCTATCGTATCGATATCGAACAGGGCAACCTCGTCGATCAGGAGATGATCGAGCAGTTGGAGTTGGGCATGAGTCGCCGCCAGGTACGCTTCATCATGGGCTCTCCGCTGGTGGAAGACACCTTCAATCCAGATCGCTGGGACTACCCCTACGTGATCCGCAACGGCCGGACCATCATTCGCGAGGCTCAGGTATCCATTTACTTTGAAAATGACCGTCTGAGGGAAATCCGCGGTGATTACCTACCGGAATGGGCCAAACCTGAGGAAGCTGCGGAGGAATCCACCCAAGACGCCGAGCTTGTCACCGACGAAGAGCCCGCGGCTAGCTAGCACCGCCATCATCATCGGACTCTCGTCGCGCCTTGGCCCGTGCGGCCCGCGCTTTACGCACTTCTTTCGGATCGGCAATGAGGGGCCGATACAATTCGACCCGATCACCGGCCTGCAGGGTCTGACTGGCTGAAACGACCTGACCAAAAATACCCATACGACTCCCCTCATCCAGAACCAACCCGGGGAACTGTGCCTCGATGTTAGAGGCCCGGGCCGCATCGAGGGCGCTACTACCCTCCGGAATCGACACTTTCACCAGAGCCTGCTTCTCTGGTAGCGCGTAGGCCACCTCGACCTCAATCAACACCTGCTCCGCCATCACCCGTATACCTCATCCGCTCTGCGAACCACCGCATCCACCAAATTACCGGTAACTCCGTCCAGGAGTGCCGCTGCCGCTGCGCCGAGTAGGCTCCCCCGCAGGGAAAACTCCAGATCCAAGGACACTTTGCAGGCCTGTTCCGCGAGGCGCTGAAAACGCCAAATGCCAGCAAAATTTTCGAACGGCCCTTCCTTCAAGCTCAGACTGATGCTCTCGTAGGGCAACAACTCATTGACCGTGGTGAAGCTCTGGGAGATACCACCGCGGGCCAAATCGAGACGCGCCTCCATATGGCGCTCGTCTGTGTGGAGAACCTCAGCGCCCACGCAACCGTCCATGAATTGAGGATAGGCCTCAACATCGTTCACCAATACGAATAGCTGTGCGTCACTGTAGGGCAGCAAGGCACTGCGATGAATAGCGGCCATGGGGGTTTAGGGTCTCCGTGGATTTGGCAACTCAGGGCACCAGGGAGAGCCAGAGCCACGCTATGGCGATGACCGGTGCGGCGAGAAATCGGAGCAGAAAATACCACAGGGAAAACAGGATGTCGGGCTCTCGTGCCAACTCCACGCGCAGCAGGGACCGCGGCATACGCCAACCGACGAACAACACGAGCAAGAGCATCGCTCCGGGGATCAACCAGCGCGAGGTCACGGCATCCAACCAGGTTAAAAACGCCGCACCACCACGGACTCCCACGGTAGCCAGGCCGGCGAGGAGGCAGGCACATGCTCCCACGGCCACGGCGGTTCGCAGACGGGGTATCCGCAACTGCTGCACCAGAGAACCCACAACCGGCTCCAATAATGCGACCGCCGAGCCCAGGGTGATCACCAGCACCATGAAATAGAAAAGTGCCCCGTACAGATCTCCAAACGGTAGAGCCCCAAAGGCAAAGGGCGCACTGATAAACAACAGACTGAAGTCCCGGCTGGGGAGCAGGTTCGCCTCGAAAATCAGCGGAAAGATCACCAGCCCCCCGGCGACGCCCGCCGCCAGATCAAACAGGGCAATGGCCAGGACGGAACGAACGATGGGTAGTTTGTCCGGCACATAGGCTCCGTAGCTCATCCCCACAGCGACCCCGATGGATAAGGTAAATACCGCATGCCCGAGAGCAGCCATAAATGAAGCTCCGGTGAAATCCATGGCCTGCCAGTCGAACAGGTATTCACCAGCGGCCTTAAGATCTCCATATTCAATGGCATAGAAAACCAGCACTCCGAGCAGGGTGACCAGAGCGGGGAACGCGATCCAGGCAAACAGCCCTACCCCACGTCGCACGCCGGCGGCGACTACCGCAATACAGACCGCCGCCATGATTGCCTGCCCCATAAGCAGCGCACCCGGCGAGTCGATACGCTCCTGCAAAAAGGCGGCGGTGGACGGCAGGTCAATGGCGGCAAATTCACCAAGCTGCAGATAGAACGCATAGACCAGCGCCCAGCCCCCAATGACGATGCAACCCACCAGAATCAAAAACGCCGCCAGGCAGGTGAGTACCGCAATCGCCAGCCACAACCGGCTACCACCGGAGGCTTCTACAGCCCAGGCCAGGGTCAAGAACGGCGAACCTCGACCGTGGCTACCGAGTACCACCTCAGCCGAGAGCAAAGGCACGCCAACCAATAGCAGGCAAAACAAGTAACTCAGCAAAAAAGGAGCGCCGCCGTTCTCCCCCATAAGGAAAGCAAAGCGCCAAAGGTTGCCCAGGCCAACGGTCGCGATGGCCAGCGCCAACACGAAAGTCGTTCTTGAGGTCCAGCGCTCGGCAGATTTCCGAGGGCTCATGGCGGAGTTTCCAAACTGGGGAACCCGAAGCTTGCACCAGGGAGCGCTTCCTGGGAAGGGCGTACCCAAGCCCGAAAGCGGAGCAGGTACAATGCGCGCCATGGCGAAAAAGAAGACTAAGACTCCGGACAACACCATTGTCCAGAACAAACGCGCTCGCTTTGACTACACGCTCCTGGAGACCTTTGAAGCGGGGGTGGCCCTCGCCGGCTGGGAGGTCAAAGCCCTGCGCGCGGGCAAGGCCCAGCTAACAGACTCCTACGTGCTGGTGAAGGATGGCGAGGCCTGGCTCTTGGGTGCTCAGATTACCCCGCTGGACACAGCCTCGACCCATTTCGTAACGGACCCCACCCGCACCCGCAAGCTCCTGCTGCACAAAAAGGAGCTGGCGAAGATCCTCGCAGCTACCCAGGCTAAGGGTCAAACCTGCGTCTGTACACGCCTGTACTGGAAAGGACACCTGGTTAAAGCATCGGTCGCCCTCGCCCAGGGTAAGCAATCCCACGACAAGCGGGATACGGAGCGAGATCGAGACTGGAACCGGCAAAAACAGCGCATCATGCGCGATGCGAATCGCTAGCTTTTGCCACTACTAGGGTCTCTTCGTCCTGAGTTGTCAGGTAGTTGCGTGTTGCCCGAAGACGCCACGCCGAGGCCTAGTCGTGACGGTCTTCGCGAGACCGGGCAAAAAACCCCGGCATTGCCGGGGTCCGGAGCTTTACGCTGTCTCTCTAGGGCAGCGCGGCGATCCAGCTGCTGTTCTCGAGCCACTTCTTCCGCAAGCCAGTCAACAGACCCGTGCCCTCGTAGGCGCGCACGTAGTTCTGAATAAGGTTGAGAAACTCACCGTCTTCCGCAGCCACGGCGATGCCAAAGGGCTCTACCGTCAGAGGCTTGTCCAGGGTCACCAGCCCTGCATCGGGATTGCGCATAATCGCGAGCTTACAGGTCACCTCGTCTGCAACCATCCCCGCCGCCTCGCCAGCGCTGACCATGCTCACGGCATCACCGTAAGCATCCACCTCTACTAGCGTCGCATTGGGCGCGTATTCCAAGACGAAGGTCGCGCTCGTGGAGCCGCGCAGCGCTGTGAGCTTCACGTCACTCTTGGAGAGATCACCGGTCTGGAACTGCGCGATGGCGTCCCGGGTCGTGAGAATGGACTTTCCGCCGAGCATGTAGGGGCCAATAAACGACGCGTTGGTGGACCGCTCAGGGGTAATAGACATGCCCGAGATGATCATATCGACCTTCCCTTCGGCTAGCGCCGGGAGCAGATCACCAAAGGCGTATTGCTCGATTTTTAGGTCCACGCGCATGGCGTTAGCCAGTGCCGTGGCCAGGTCCACATCAAAACCCATAAATTTGCCCTGACGATTCAGAGCGTTCATGGGCGGCTGATCCCCAGACATGCCCACCACAAGGGTTTTCGCCTCGATAACTCGATCGAGGGTTTCACCCCCATGGGAAAAGGGAGAGACAAGGAAAAGAAGACTCAGGGCCCAGGGACACAAGGCCTGCAGTTTTTTCATCATAAGGCGGTTCTCTGTTTTAAGTGCATGGTTTTAGCGGCCATCCGTGCGCCGACTACGCTAGGGTATACGAGCTTTCCGTTAAGGTCCTGTGTCAATCAGGCCGCGGTTTCGAGGGCTTGTTGCCCCGCTCGATAGAGCCGCCCCGGATAAGCACCGGTAAGCTGATCATGTTCCAGGACCGTTTCACCATCCACGATCACCGCCCGATAGCCTTTGGCATCCTGTAGAAGACGCTGCCCACCGGCCGGCAAATCCTGCACCATGCGCGGTGCAAACAGCCGCAGCGCATCGTAGTCGATGACGTTGATGTTTGCTTTCTGCCCGACCTTGATCCGTCCACGATCGGCCATATCGCAGTAGTCGGCGATGTCTGAAGTCAGGCGGCGTACCGCCTCCGCCAATGTCAGCTTGCCGCCCTGAGGGCGATCTCGAGTCCAGTAGGTGAGCAGATAGGTGGGAAAGCTTGAATCGCAGATCGTACCCACATGGGCGCCGCCATCGGATAAACCCATGATGGACTGCGGATGGGTCATCATGGTGTAGACGTTGTCGAAGTTCATATCCGTGTAGTTGTAGATCGGGAAGTAGAGCAAAGCCCGACCCTGGTCTTCCAGCAGCAGGTCGTAAATCATTTCCAGGGCGCTCACCCCTCGCTCCTGAGCCATATGCAGCACCGAGGTTTCAGCGTTTTGCTCGTACTCGGGGTTCTCTCCCAGGAGAAACGTTTTACTCGCCACGTAGTCGATGGCCGCCATCAAGGCGTCGACGATGGGCGGCACAGGCGTGCCGTCACCGGCGAGTTTTTCCGACTCCTCGGACAGCAATTGCGCTTTGAACTGTGGATCCTGCATCCACGCCACGCGCTCGGCGAGAGGGAGGTCACAAATGCCTTTGTAGCTGGGAAAGCCGATAAAGGGATGGAAGGTGCACTGCAGGCCGGTGATGACGCCGATGCCCCGCGGCGCCGTCTGCAGACGCATCGACACGCCCTTCGCCTGCGCCTTTTCGGCGCGATCGATGATCCGCCGCCACTGGTCCGGAGCGAAATCCCGCTGCATAAGCGACAGGGAGAACGGTCGACCCGCACCGCCTTTCGCCATGGCTTCGAGAATGTCGAACTCCGTGTCAAAGGCGTCCCCCTCCCGCTCCAGGTCAAAGTCGTTCACGGCCTGAAGAATGCCGTGAGACAGCCCGTCGAAAGCACTGGCGATGCCCGATAGCTCCTCGGCGGTCGCTTCTGAAGATGGCGTCCATTCACCATCGGCGCTGCGATGAATATCTGAGCGCCCCGTGGAGAATCCGATGGCTCCGGCCTCCAGCGCTTCCCGGGTCAGACGACGCATGGCGGCGATATCCGTTTCTGTGGCCTGCTCGTTACACACCGCACGATCACCCATGACATAGACTCGCAGGGGATCGTGGGTGACCTGCACGGCGAAATCGATGCTGTGGGGTTTTGCGTCCAGGGCATCCATATACTCGGGCAGGGTCTCCCAGTCCCAGGTCATCCCCTCCGCAAGAGCGATCCCGGGAATGTCTTCGACGCCTTCCATGAGGCGAATGAGCTTTTCTCGATCATCGGGTCGCACGGGAGCAAAGCCCACGCCGCAACTGCCCATGACTACCGTGCTGACCCCGTGGTTAACACTGGGTTGCATGTTGGCATCCCAGGAGACTTGTCCGTCGTAATGGGTGTGAAGGTCGATGAACCCGGGCGTGACGATGTGCCCCGCCGCGTCAATCACCTGGGAGGCTTCGTCAGGGCAAGCACCCACGGCGACGATACGGCCATTACATACGGCAACATCAGCTCGCTTGGGCTCACCACCATCGCCGTCGTAAACCAAACCACCGATGATTTTCAGGTCGTAACTCATGGGCATCTCCCTGCCTGTTGTTATGAAATGAGCAATGGGGGTGCTGAGTCTAGGAAGCAGCGCGAGCTCTGTCCACAGAGGCCCAAAAACGCTGTCTTCCCCCTTGGCCTCGCTCTACTAGGTAATAACCTTAGGAAAAACAATTCTTTACAGAACCACGCATTTCCTTGCGAGGCTGCGGTCAGATCAGCAGAATGCGCCGCTCACAGCCGATGCTGACGCCCAACCCAGGCGAAGGCATCCATTGATGCGAGTCGAGTAGAACCATCGTCGCGTGCGATGAGACACAGCTAGGGATTGAAGAGAGGACGACATGGCCGCCGTAGCCCCCGCAAAAGTCACCGAGGTCAAACACTGGAACGACCGCCTGTTCAGCTTCAAAACAGAACGGGCACCGGAGTTCCGCTTTGAGAATGGCCACTTCACCATGGTGGGGCTCCAGGTCGAGGGCAAACCTCTTCTGCGCGCGTACAGCATTGCCAGTGCGAATTACGACGATGAGTTGGAGTTTCTCAGCATCAAGGTTGACGACGGCCCCCTCACCTCGCGTCTTCAGCACATCAAGGTTGGCGAGGAAGTCCTTCTGGGCAAGAAGCCCGTCGGCTCACTGGTGCTAACGGACCTGCGCCCGGGTCGCAATCTGTATCTGTTTGCTACGGGCACGGGGCTGGCCCCCTTCATGTCCATCATCCGCGATCCCGACGCCTACGAGAAATTCGACAAGGTGGTGTTGGTACATGGTGTGCGCCGAGTGTCGGACTTGGCCTACGAGGAGTATCTGAGCCAGGGCTTATACCAGCACGAGTATCTGGGCGAGATCATTCGTGAGAAGTTTCTCTACTACCCCACCGTGACCCGCGAAGCCTTTCGCCACGAAGGGCGCATCACGGAGCACCTGGACAAGGGCCGTATCCAGCAGGACCTAGGTTTACCCGCCCTGG
The DNA here is from genome assembly GCA_002428935.1 of Halieaceae bacterium UBA6060. Classification (GTDB taxonomy): domain Bacteria; phylum Pseudomonadota; class Gammaproteobacteria; order Pseudomonadales; family Halieaceae; genus Congregibacter. The sequence goes on along the minus strand of DIYG01000051.1, from coordinate 4,518 downwards.
ATCCCAAACAGGATCGCGCCATGATCTGCGGCAGTATCGCCATGCTGGAAGACATCTCGACAAAGCTGGACGAATTCGGCTTTGAGGTTTCTCCCAACCAGGGCACCCAGGGCGACTATGTGATCGAACGAGCCTTTGTGGGCTAGCATCGATCGATAAGGTCGAGACCTCTCGCGCTTCAGCGGAGCTGAGACGGTATGCTCTGGTTGGACTCCAGAACCGGGTCTACCGTCGCAGAAACCTCGTGCTCATCGGCCTCAGCCTCATCGATACCACTCCATACCTTGGGCGCCAGGACACGATAGGCCGCTGGCACGACGTACAGAGATAGAAACGACCCGAGGAGCATGCCACCGATGACCGCCAGACCCAGCGGCACTCGGCTCTGGGCGCCGGCACCAAGGGCCAGGGCAATGGGCAAGGTACCGAGGACCGTAGAGAACGTGGTCATCAGGATGGGCCGGAAGCGAGCCGCCGCCGCTTCTTCGACAGCGTCGGCAATGGATAGACCCGCCGCCCGTTTCTGATTCGCAAACTCAACAATCAGAATGCCATTCTTGGTCACCAGACCAATGAGCATGATCAAACCAATCTGTGAAAAGATATTCAGGGTCTGATTGAAGTACCACAGGGTGAGCAAACCGCCGGAAATCGCCATGGGCACCGTGAGCATGATCGCTAGCGGATCGCGGAAGCTTTCAAACTGCGCCGAAAGGACCAGATAAATCAGCAGCAAGGCAAAGGCGAAGACAAAGGCCAGACTGCTGCCCGTGTCCTCAAACTCCCGAGACTGTCCATCCAACTCCGTGCTGTAAGTTTCATCGAGGAGCTCGTCCCCTACAGCACGCATGGCGGCGACACCCTGACTCAGGGTAAAGCCTTCAGCAAGATTCGCCGAGAAAGTGGCAGCAGCAAAGCGGTTAAATCGATAGAGCACCGGCGCTGAACTGCGTTCCTCAAGGGTAACCAGATTATCGACGGGAACCAGACTGCCATCGGATGCCCGCACCAGAAGTCGCGACAGATCACCCGGATCATCCCGGGCTTCGCGGCGCATCTGTCCAATGATCTCGTACTGCTCGCCGTCTCTGAGAAAGTAACCGTAGCGCTGTCCACTCAGAGACGCCTGCACCATATCGACGATTTCCAGAGTACTAACCCCGATCGCTTCCGCTCGCTCGCGATCAATCTCCAGGGCCAGTTCCGGCTGGGTAAACTTCAGATCCACCTGGACAAAGGAAAACTCAGGGCGCGCCTGGGCGCGGTCGAGAAACTCGGGGATGATCTGGCGAACCTTGTCCGTGTCGGGGTTTTGCACCACATACTGCACCGGCAAGCCACGACTCC
>DIYG01000051.1:0-3086 GCA_002428935.1 Halieaceae bacterium UBA6060 | reverse complement strand
CGCCGGCGTTGATCGTCGCCGGCTGACGCACAAAGGCCCTAACGTCTGTCATCTCCCCAAAGCCACTGGCAACCCGGGTAGCTAACTCTTGCTGGGTGGCCTCGCGCTCCGCCGCGGGCTTGAGGATGACGCGGCTAAAGCCCGTGTTAGTGGTAGATGAGGCACCAAAGCCCGGCGATGTAACGGTAATGACCGAGTCCAGGGCCTCGGGAATAACCTCACGCACCTTGGCATCAAGCTTGTTCATGGCTTGATACATATAGTCAAAGCCCGCGCCTTCGGGACCATCAGCAAGAACCACCAACATGTTCCTGTCCTCAAGAGGCGCGAGTTCCTCCGGCAAGGCGCGATAGAGCAGCACCATCAGGGCGAAACAGGAGAGCAGAATCAACGGTGCCAGCCAGGGTCGCGCGAGGAATCCGCGAAGAGTACCCCGGTAGCCCTCAGCGAGATTCTGAAACATGGGCTCCGTGCGTCGGTAGAATGCCGGCTGCACCGCCCGCTTCTTTAGCAGGCGGCTACAGAGCATGGGCGCGAGGGTTAGGGCCACAAATGAGGAAATGACCACCGCAGCGGCCAGGGTGACGCCAAACTCGCGAAACAATACGCCCGTCAACCCACCGAGAAACACCAGCGGCGCGAAGACCGCGACCAGGGCCAGGGTGGTAGCGATGACCGCAAAGAAGATCTCTCGAATGCCCGCGTTTGCCGCGCTCATGGGCTTCTCATTCTGCTCAATACGGCGGTAGATGTTCTCCACGACCACGATGGCGTCATCCACCACCAAACCAATGGCGAGCACCAGGCCCAGTAGGGTCAATACGTTGATGGAGAAACCCGCGACATAAAGAACGAAGAACGCCCCGGTGAGCGCGATAGGGATAGTCACCACAGGAATCAGCGTGGTCCGCCAGTCCCGGAGGAAGAAAAAGATCGTCGCGCATACCAATAGCAAGGCGATAAGTAGGGTTTGCAGCACCTCGTCGATACTCGCGCGAATGAACCGGCTGGTATCGAAACCAATCGCCAGCTCCACATCAGGTGGTAGATCGCGCTCGATAACCGCCAAACGTCGATAAAACTCGTCGGCAATCGCTATCTCGTTGGCGCCGCTTTGCGGACGCAAGACAACTCCCACGGTGGTCACGCCGTCGCGACGCAGGATCGTGCGCTCATTCAGCGGAGCGATCTCGGCGTAGCCAACGTCGCGAAAGCGCACCACACGGTCACCATCCCGCTTAATGACCCGGTTGTGGAAATCGTCGGGGTCATCACCCAGTCGACTGAGGGTGCGAATGTTCAGATCGATGCTGTCGCCTTCGACACGCCCTGTCGGTAGCTCCACATTTGCCGCGCGAAACGCCTCGCGCACATCGATGGCCGTCAAACCGTGGGCCGCCAGGGCGTCCGGATCCAGCCACAGACGCATGGAGTACTCTTTGTCACCCCAGATGTCGACCTGGCCGACGCCGTCGATAGTCTCGAAGCGAGACTTGAAGAGGTTGTCCGCGAGGGCGCTGAGCTCCAGCAGGCTGCGCTGATCACTGCGGATATTGAGGAAAACTATAGGATCGCCGTCGGCATCCGCCTTCGACACGGTCGGGGCCTCCGCATCATCAGGCAAACGACGCATGGCGGCGGCCACCCGGTCACGCACATCATTGGCAGCGCGATCCAGGTCATCACCCAGCTCGAACTCAATGCTGACGGTGCTGCGGCCCTCGCGGCTTACGGCCTTCATGGTCCGGATGCCCGAGACGGTGTTGATTTCTTCTTCGAGGATTTCGGTGATCTGGTTTTCGATCACCGTGGCATTGGCTCCGGGGTAGCTCGCCTGTACGGAAACCAGGGGACGCTCCGCCAGGGGAAACTCCCTCACAGGCAGGTCTCCCACGGCGATCAAGCCGAATACAACAATGACCGTGGACATGACAATCGCCAGCACGGGCCGGCGAACGCTCAGCTCATGAAGGCGCATCAGCCAAGTCCGGATAGATTGCGAACGTCAACAGCCTGGCCGTCACGAACACTCTGGATACCTGAGGTGATTACTTCATCACCGGGGGTCAGCCCCTGAAGGATTTCCACCCGAGCGCCGGTGCGCTGACCGGTTTCCACGGTACGACGCACCGCCACGCCGTTTTCGACGGTAAACACCGACACCGCTTCCAGGCTTTGCAGCACCGCAACGCTGGGCACCACCAGGGCGGCATCATTGCGACTAATCAACTCTACCCGCGCATAGTTGCCCGGCAGGAGGCGTCGTGCGGGATTCGCCACATCGGCGCGCACCGTTAGCGTTCGAGTGTTCACGTCAACACGGGGACTGATGGCCCGCACGGTCGCCGTAAAGGGCTGCTCATGACCGGCTACCGTTAGGGTCAGCGGAGTGCCCGGCTCAACCTCGTTGCGAAAACGTTCCGGAACACTGAAGTCGACCTTCAGGGCCGTGAGGGTTTGTAGGGAAGTAATCAGCGTATCGGCTTCGATAAGATCGCCAGGACTCACCTGCCGTAAACCCAGGGTACCGGCGAAAGGGGCTTCGATACGCGTTTTAGCCAGGCGCACGGCTAGCCGTCGCTCTTCGGCGCGCAAGACCTCACGCTGACTCACGGCGTCATCACGCTCACTGGCGGTGACCGATCCGCTTTCAAACAGTGATTGCAAGCGCTCCGCGTTGGTTTCCGCAAGCCCGAGCTGCTCACGGACCGAGGCCAGTTCGGCGACCAATTCGCCGGATTCGATGGTCACGATAAGATCGCCGGCCTCGACGCGCTGACCGTCTTCAAAGGCGATCGTTTCGATCTTGCCGCGCAGCTCGCTCTTGATGTCTACAAACTTATCGGCGAGGAGCGAGCCATTAAAAACGAGGGTGCTCTCGAAGGGCTGAGGCTCTAGGGTCATGGTCTGCACCGCGGGCATACGTCCAACCCGCGCGATAGGCTGCTGGTCATCCGTCAGCAACGGCGCAACCTTGGGAATAGCGAGCAGGCCAACGCCGATCAACACGACACCAGCCACCAAATACTTTTTCATTGAATCTCCCTGCGCCGCACTACCACCTGCCGTCTACCTACGGCGCCGGC
>DIYG01000164.1:5436-6380 GCA_002428935.1 Halieaceae bacterium UBA6060 | reverse complement strand
AAACTCGAATTTCGTTCGAGTCGTAAACACGCGCTCGTCGCCCGAAATGCAGCGAACGATGTCGGACAGCACCGTGTAGCGATTGCCGTAGATGCTTTCATCGACGACGTCGAAATTCTTCAGTTCGAAAACATCACCGTGGCGGAGGGACACAACAACAACCTCCTCGTCTGGGAGCGCTCCCAATCTGGCGGCGAGTTCTTCGGCGCTCATACACTTAACGCCTACCGCAGCGGCCATAAAATTGCGCAGCAGTTTTATGGTCCGGCCCCGAAGGGGCGCACTGCCGGTTCTTGTTAAATGCTTTACAATGCGCATTGTCATGCGCATAATGAAAGCTAAGCTCAACAGAGGATATCCCCATGGACACTTTGTTTGATACAGATGCGCCCAAAAAGGCTACTAACCTTAGCGTAAATAGTGATTTGTTGAGTAAATCACGGGCATTGGACATAAACCTTTCGGCCACACTAGAGCAGGCACTACAAGCCAAGCTCGCCCAAGCTAACGCTGAAAATTGGCGCAATGAGAATCTTAAGGCGATCAGGGCGTATAACGAATTTGTGGAAGAGAACGGCTGCTTTGGCGCGGAATACCAGGAATTTTGATGCGGCAATTCGATGTATATGCGAACCCAAGCAGAACTACTCGCAAGGCCTACCCCTTTATCGTAGATATTCAAAGCGACATCATTTCCGATATAGCCACACGAATTGTAGTCCCCTTGGGAAGGAAGGCCGACTTCAAGAGTGAGGAACTCAAGAGACTTACCCCAACTATCGAATACGAAGGAGAAGAATTGCTGCTTCTGGTACCCCAAGTTGCATCCATCCCTGCAAAGGTCCTGAAAACTCCCATCGGGTCTCTAAGCCATCTGAGAGACGAAATAGTTTCTGCGCTGGATTTCGCGATCACAGGCATTTAACAGCTAATTAGGTGACCAA
>DIYG01000164.1:0-5351 GCA_002428935.1 Halieaceae bacterium UBA6060 | reverse complement strand
TGACCAAGGTCATTTAACATCCGGTCTCGCTAACTTGTTAACCATCACTTTTGTCCATGTCTTTCTTCCATACAAATCAATATATTGCGACAAGAACCTGTTAGCAAGCCAAGATAACGAGTCAAGTGCTCGGTAAAATCCTGGCGAACGCCCCAAAGGCCTTCTAAGATTATTTCTATACTTTTCAGAGTATTAGAGGGCACCCACCCAGCGACCCCGGTGAAAAACGCGACTGAACCCGTAGCTCCTCGAAATCGCAGCGGCGCGGGCCGCCTATCTCAAAACGCGGTCTCTAATAGAAGTGGTCATTAACAGCTCTAGAAACGTCATGAACTAAGCAGGAGTATGAACTGAGGTAGCTTCCTCCTGCTCCCGCTTCACCAATTCAAGATCGTCGCGCAGCGTCTTGGCCGCACGGTAGTAGTGATAAGCCGACCAAATGTTTACGACGGCCATGGTGCAAAGCGCATATCGAAGTCCTTGGGCTGTGGCGACAGTCGCATCCGCGCCCCCCGCCGCTAGGGACTGGCGATATAGATCGCTGATCCAACCCGTTAGCGTCGGCCCCAAGCCAAGTCCGATAAGATTCATAATGAGTAATAAAACGGCACCGGCGAGCGCCCGCTCTCGAATACCGACCAATCCCTGGGTCATCGTGAAGCTTGGCCCCAGATACATGTAACCGAGGAGTTGCGTGGGTATTAAAATTGCCAGGGCCATGGGCAACGACGGCAAGAGATAAACACCCAACGCCGTAGGTACCGCGATAATCGTAGAGAACCCCGGTACCCACATGTAATAGCGGGCATCCTTCTTCTGTTTCGCAAGGCGGTCAGCCCAGTGCCCACCCAGGTAAGTCCCTCCCATGATGCCGACGGCCGATATGAGCGACAACGCCATTCCCACTTCTGAAATGGTCATACCGTGAGAACGTATGAGGAACGCTGGCACAAATGATCCAACGCCATAACCAACGAAGGCATGTAACGCTGCGGCCATAGACAGGTGTCGAAAGGAGCGACGACTCCACAATGACCGCACGGCTTGTCCAAAGGGCGGCGGTTCGGAGGCTACCCGTACGTTGTCCGAAAAGCCTCGCGGCGGTTCTCGCAAAGTGGCCTTCAAAAAAACGGCGAGCAACACGCCGGGCAACCCGACAACGAAGAAGGCTGAGCGCCAACCGTACTCTTCCGCGATGAAGCTTGAGACAAGAAAGCCCAGAAATACCCCACCGCCAATACCCATGGAGTAAATCGAAAGAGCCCGCGCCCGGCGCTCAGGTTCAAAATAGTCACTAATCAGTGAATACGCCGGAGGGCTGCAACCGGCTTCGCCGATACCGACGCAAACCCGCGCGATGAGCAGGTGAGTGAACGTCTTCGCCAACCCGGTCATGGCGGTCGCAGCGCTCCAGAACGCAAGCGACACAGCGATGATATTAACCCGGCTACTGCGATCCGCCAGCCGGGCAATTGGTATACCCAGCGTCGAATACAGAAGCGCAAAGGCCAGGCCTCCCAGCAAACCCATCTGCACATCGGAGAACTGAAACTCTTCTTTGATTGGCTGGAGCAGCACACTGAAAATCTGACGATCAACAAAGTTGAAGACGTAGACCGTAAACAGTAGCCACACCACGTAGCTCTTGTAGCGTTCCGTTACCGCAAAACTCTGGGTGCTCGAGACTTCCAGCGCACGAACGTCAGGCCCTTGCTCGGCCATCGCTTCTCCTTGGGTTTTTATGTCTATTTTGAGATTGCGCAGTCTAGCTGAAGTAGACCCAATGAATACCCCATAGTGGATGCTGTTCCCGATCACCCATAATGCATAGAAGCCGTCAAACTGTGGAATAGAGAGCAGCGAAGGTTGCCACAGCAAAGCCTTTACCCAACGATTGGGCTACGTTCACTGGATAAGACTCACGATCCTCGCCCAGTCAACGAAAACGCTGATAGAACTCTTTTCCCGGCGCAGGGAGTATCCCATCCTGCGATTCAAGCTTAGACGTAATGTACTTCAGGGACGATGGAACCAGAGAGGTGTAAGCAGTCGAAGTCAACTCTCTCGCGTCGTTGCCTGGCCAGGTCGAAGGCAGCAGTTGCTTTGGAAGAAACGTATCCTTAAGAAGCATTCGCCGGTATTCGTGGATAAGGAGAACTCGTGCTGCGAAACCCGCCTCTGGTCGAGCATCACTCTTAGACTTCAACCAACGTCGCAGGGGCCGGAACTGCTGAAGAAAGTCTTTATAGCCGCAGGCAACTTCGTCCAATCGCCAGCATTCCCGCACTACCTCTTGCATTAGCTTCCCTGATGTTTCAGGTAGCGTGTCGGCTTCCATCACTAAAACGTCGTCCAAGGCGCTAAATTCGTTCAGACTATCTAGCATGGCTTGACCGCCAGAGCCGGGTTTGGCAAAAACCCCTGAGGCAATGGGACGAAATCCTTGCCAGTTCAGACTCCGCTTGAAGCGCTCCGCCTGCTTGTCTTGGGTGTGTCTCAAGATCAGCAACTGCCATCGACCATCCCAGTCGCTGTTTTCTTGCCCATAGACCTGTGGAGCAGCGCGGTTGTATTCCTGGGCTCCGTACTCACTAAATCGGTAGTAGCTCCTGCGCCCTACTCTATCGAACTCAAGCCAGCCTTCTTGGACCAGGCGAAACACCGAGGTTCGCACCAGTCGCTCGCTTACGCCCAACGGTGCTAAGGCATCTACCAAGCTCCCAAGCCAAACCGAGCCACCGTGCTGGGAGACAACATCTCCGAACACGGTAACAATCAGAGATGTCGTTCGCATCGGCCGTCGAGCGCGAAAGTCGTCTATGAGACTTTGCACTGTCTTGGGATAGGGCAATTACGTCATCCTTCTTCAATAGCCAGCCTATACCGCGGAGCTGCGAGGAAGATGACCGTGTAATGCAGCGCCGCTAAGAGCCCACAGTTTACAGGAGCGACGCTGTATAAAGGATTACGCTTGATTCAGAGTACTTAAGGCCTCGCCTCGCTCCGCAAGCTCCACCAGCAATGGGTCAGCGTCCCAGCACGTATCGCCGGTAGCTTTTTTGAGGTGAGCGAGCTTGTCTAGCACGAGATCGAGTCCGAGCTGATCGGCCTGGAACATGGGCCCGCCGCGCCAAGATGGAAAGCCATAGCCGTTAAGATAAATGACATCAATATCACTGGGACGCGCAGCAATGCGCTCTCTAAGAATGGCAGCCCCCTCGTTGATCAGTGCCAGAAGTAACCGATCGATGAGTTCGCTCTCCTCGATGGATCGCTGCGGAACGCCCCACTCCGTTCCCACCCGAAGGATCAGTTCAATAGTCCTTTCATCCACCTGCCGGCTACGCTTGTATCCATCGTAGCGATAATATCCGGCCCCGCTTTTCTGCCCGAGGCGATCCATCTCGACCAATGCATCGGCGACCGCATACTCTCGGAGGCTATGCGGTTTGATGCCCTGCGCTAACCGGGAACGATAGCTAATATCCAGGCCAGCGAGATCTCCTACAGCGAGTGGCCCCATCGCCATACCCCAGGATTCCATCGCGCGGTCTATCGGCTCAGGAGTACCTACTTCCAGCAGCAGCAATTGTGCTTGCCGCGCGTAGGGCCTTAGCATTCGGTTCCCCACGAAGCCGTTGCATACACCCACGGGAACGGGGAGTTTGCCAATGGATTTGGCTAACTTCATAAAAGTCTGCACAACCTCTGGCGCCGTACCCTCTCCGCGTACAACCTCTAACAGCTTCATAACGTGTGCTGGACTAAAAAAATGCGCTCCGATCACATTTTCAGGCCTTCCGGTAGCTGCAGCGATCTCATTCACATCTAAATAAGAAGTGTTTGTGGCTAGGACACAGCCGGGTTTACAGATATCGTCAAGCTTTCGAAACACCTCTTTCTTAACATCCAGATCTTCGAAAACCGCCTCTACAACAAGGTCGACATCGGCAATGTCCTCATAATCGGTTGTCCCTACTAGACAAGCCATACGCGACGCTACTTCGCTTGCGTCAAGCCGCCCGCGCCGCACCGATGTAGCATAGCTTTTGCCAATGGCCTCTAAGCCTTGTTCAAGCCTCTCCTGGTTCGATTCCACGATGCACACGGGAAGTCCTGCGTTTGCAAACGCCATGGCGATCCCCCGGCCCATGGTTCCTGCGCCGATAACCGCAACGCCATCGACACTCCTGGACGGGGTGTCGGCGGGAATACCAGAGGCTCGCGATGTCGCCCGCTCTGCAAAAAACACGTGGCGCAAAGCTGCCGATTGAGGGGATTCGCGACACTGAAGAAATCGCTCCCGTTCTACTAGCTGTCCATCAGACACGGGAACCTGCATCGCAAGTTCAACAAGCTCAACGACTATCTCCGGAGCAATTTGACCGCGCGTTTTTTGGGCTATGCGCTTCCGGTACTCATCAAAGAATTCGACCGGTGGCTGGCTTGGAACCTTGCATGCGGCCGTCGGTCTCGGTCGGGCATCGTTGCCTAGAGAGTTCAAAACCCACCGCAATGCATCTTCTTTACCGGCGCCCTCCAGCAATACATCTGTCAACCCAAGGCGCAGGGCTTCCTCCGCAGTGATTGGCTTACCGGTAGTCATCATCTCCAAGGCCGTCTCGGCACCCACCAGGCGAGGGAGTCGCTGGGTGCCTCCGGCGCCGGGGATTAGACCAAGCTTAACCTCAGGAAGACCCAATTTAGTGCCCGGAACAATTCCTCGATAGTGCGCCGCCATGGCGACTTCAAGACCACCGCCGAGCACGTTTCCATGTAAGGCGACAAACACCGGCTTGGGAAAGCGCTCAAGCTCTTTAACAACTTCGGGCAGGCTTGGTGAAGCCGGGGGTTTGCCGAACTCGGTGATATCTGCCCCCGCTATAAACGTTCGACCATCACAAGAGAGTAAAACCGCTTCACACCCGTCTTCTCGCGCCCTTTCCAGAGCATCTAGTAGACCCCGACGCACAGCGACAGAGAGTGCGTTAACCGGTGGATTATCGATATTTATCGTGGCAATGCTTCCATCCAGAGCATACCTGACCACATTCTCCATTGTTCAAATCTCTGGCTGGCGACTTTCAAGACTAAGGATTCGTAGGCATATATGATACATGTTTTATTGCTTAAATTATTTTTTTGTATCATATTAAGCTCAACAAGGGTCGCCAGGGTTTCTAGGGTCAGAACGTTATGAAGCTAAAGAGTTATGTATCGGGTGAGTGGCGAGAAGGCACAACTGACGGGAAAACCCTTTCCCATGCCATCGACGGAAAAACCATCTACTCGGTGAGCAGCGCGGGCATTGATATGGCGGCCGCCGTAAGCCACGGGCGCCAAATCGGTGG
>DIYG01000148.1 GCA_002428935.1 Halieaceae bacterium UBA6060 | reverse complement strand
ATGTGCTGGCGTGTTTGGAACAACGCTTTGGTCTTTCCGGTCATACCGAGAAAGCCGCAAGACATAACAGCGAGCCGTGAACGGCAGCACACCGTCACGGCGGGGAAGGAGTTAGCTATGGGATTAGGTGGAATCAGTGTCTGGCAGTTGCTTATCATCCTGGCCATTGTGGTCATGGTTTTTGGCACAAAACGCCTGCGGACCTTGGGCTCAGATTTGGGCAGCGCCGTAAAGGGGTTTCGCAGCAGCATGCAGGACGAAGCCAAGGAAGAGGACAAGGTCGCCGGTACCGAAGGGGAACCCAGCGAAGAAGCCACAGACAAGTAGGGTCGGACGACCTGACCTTGCTAATCACCCGGCGCCTCTAAGCCGAGATTCATAGATCGCTAGAGGCAAGGGGCTGGCCACCCTTCGCGAGTACCGAGACAGTCACAATTCATGTTTGATATTGGTTTTGCCGAGCTGATCATTATCGGTGTCGTCGCACTCATCGTGATCGGCCCCGAGCGCCTGCCGGAAGCTGTGCGTACCGCCAGCGCCTGGCTGGGCCGCATTCGCCGAGGCTTCAATGAGATCAAGCAGGAAGTGCAGCAGGAGCTGCACAATGACGCAGTGCTGCGAGATCTGCGGGAGTCCGGTGAACAGCTGAAACGAGAAACCGAGGCGCTACGTCGGGACCTGAGCGATGCGGAGCATCCGGCGCCCTCAGAGTCTTCTGCGGTGTCCAAGCCCACGGGGCCCGTGATGACAGAGGCCGTCTCCGAGACGGCCTCTCTGGAAACCGACGAAATAGCGTCTGCGACCTCTGAGCCCGTCAGTGAAACCGCACCATCGGACGTACCCGCATCGCCAGAAAACCGCTCCGGGGACGAAGCTCGCCGTGACTGACGCCGAACAGGATCAGCCCCTACCTCTCGTTGCTCACCTCACGGAGCTCCGGGATCGCCTGCTCCGCGCCATCCTGGCGGTACTCATTGTCTTTATCGTGCTGTTTCCCTTCGCCAATGAGATTTACGCCTTCGTTTCGCAGCCCCTGCGGGACCTGCTGCCCGACAACGCGAGCATGATCGCGACCGAGGTTGCCTCACCCTTTCTGACACCGTTCAAGCTCACCCTGTTTACGGCCATCTTTGTCGCCATACCCTATGTGCTCTACCAGGCCTGGGCCTTTGTCGCGCCGGGTATGTATCGCAATGAAAAACGCTTTGCGCTGCCGGTCCTGGCGTCGTCGGTGTTGTTGTTCTACCTCGGCGCAGCGTTCGCCTACTTCGTGGTCTTCCCCCTTGTGTTCGCATTCTTCACCAGCGTGGCGCCAGACGATATCGCCATCATGACGGACATCAACCGCTATCTGGACTTCGTTCTCAAGCTGTTCTTCGCCTTTGGGGTGGCCTTCGAAATCCCCATCGCCGCGCTAATCGCTATCTGGGCCGGCATCACCACGCCCGACGATCTGGCCCGGAAACGTCCGTATATCATTGTCGGCTGCTTCGTGTTCGGCATGTTGCTGACACCGCCGGACGTCATCTCCCAATCGCTGCTGGCGATTCCCATGTGGCTGCTCTTTGAGGTTGGCGTATTCGCCGGTCGGATTGTCCTTCGCCGTCGAGACGATAACGCCACCGCCTGACTGACTATTGAGGCCCCCGCCCACGGCGCTACACTGAGGCTTTTTGGTGCCGGATATCCATCATGAACGTCACGCTGCGACCGCTGCTGCTCTGCCTCGCCTTCAGTCTGGCCGGGGCCTTTGGGATTCCTCTAGGCGCCCAGGAAGACGTCGCTGAGGGCACCGCATCCCAGGATCCCACGCCAACCCAAGACGCCGATCAGGCCGTTACCGAGCAAGCCGTCGGCCGCACCAATATGCGGACCATGATCGAAAACGAAAAGAAGGCGGAAGTCGTCATTCGTGAGAAGGCGGCGGAGCTGGCTGGCACCGAGGAAATACCCCGTACCCCACTGCAACTCATGGTGCTCATCGCCGATGCCGCGGAAGATCGTGATGTGGAGCGCGCGGCAAGCTATCTGGACCTGCGTTATCTGCCTGAGGAAGTGGAGTTATGGACTCCCAGGAACCTCATGGACGCCCTGCGCGTCGTCTGGAACCAGCAGAATCTCATCGACATCACCCAGGTAGACGATACCCCCGAGGGTAAGCAAAACGACGGGCTACCCGCCTACCGCGATCTTCTCGGCGTCATCGTCAAAGACGATGGCGAGGAAGTGCCTATCTATCTGCAGCGGATTCCCGATGGCCAGGGCGGTAAAACCTGGAAGATTTCCAATGCCAGCGTGGCGATGATTCCCGAGCTCTGGGATGACCTGGGCTATGGGCCCATCGCCGTTTGGATCCAGCAGCATTTGCCCAACTACAACATCGCTGGCCTCGTCACCTGGCAGATCATCGCCGGCGCGATCTTCCTGGTAGTTTCCTGGTATTTGGCGATGCTGGCCGCCTATCTACTGATGCGCCTGGCGCTGCTCATACCCAATAGATTCCCCCTGGGGATCGAGAATTTTTTCCGCGGCCCCCTGCGGGTTTTCCTATTCCTGCTCTTCTTCCGTCTGTTGATGGATGAACTCGCTCTGTCCCTTGCAGCTCGCGTCTACCTGAACTCCAGCGGTCTGGACTTCATCGCCTTCTCCATCCTGCTCATGGGGTTCATCTCTCTGATCCGGGACTACAACATCCGGCGCATGGAGCGCGCGGGCAATCGCCAGTATGTGGCCCTCCTCAAACCCTTCACGACCATCGTCAAGTTCATCGCCCTGACGATCATCGCCCTGGTCTGGGCGGAGCGCGCGGGCTACAACATGTCGACCATCATCGCCGGCCTGGGTGTGGGTTCTCTGGCCGTGGCCCTGGCAGCCCAGAAGACGTTGGAAAACGTTATCGGCGCCATTACCCTTTACTCGGCGCGGCCAGTAAATCCCGGTGATTTGTGTCGCTTTGGCAACATCGTCGGCGTGGTGGAGGAAATTGGGCTGCGCTCCACCCTGATTCGAACCCTGAACCGCACCATGCTCGCCGTGCCCAACTCCGTGTTCTCATCCGTCGAGGTAGAAAACTTCAGCCATCGAGATCGCATTCGCTACTATCAGCACATTGAACTGCAGATGACCACCGCCGATCAGCTAAAGGTCATTCTGGCCCGTCTGCGAGAGCTGTTTCTTTCCCATGGCGATGTGCTGCAGGACACGGTGAGCGTGCGCTTGGAGAAAGTAGTTGCCGCCAACGCAATCATCCGCATTGACGCCGGCATCAACACCACAGACTACCAGCGTTATCTCGCCATCGGCGAAGACCTGAATCTGCGCATGATCGAACTGGTCCACGAGGCCGGGGCAATCTTCAGCGGGCCCGGCCAGGTATTGCAGGTTCGGGATTTCTATACCGCTTCCGACGACACCATGAACACTGTGCGTTCCCAGCTGGAAAACTGGCAGAGCGACGGTAGCGCGCCATTCCCGGACTTCACCGACGCCGAGAAAAGCACACTCCACGGAGCCATAACCCTACCCCCCCGGAGCGACCGCTGAACACCACCACTAATTCGAAGGAAGCAACGCAAAAGCCGTTAAAGGCGCTGGCAACACAGCTAGTACCCTATCGAGGCCGATTGTTGGCGGCGGCGCTGGCGCTGCTGTTCACCGCTGGGGCGACCCTCACCCTGGGCAAAGGCTTACAAATCCTGATTGATCAGGGCTTTGCCAGCGACGACCCCCGAGCACTCGCAGACGCGCTGCGCGTGGTCATGCTCATTACCGTGGCCATTGCCATCGGCACTTTCTTTCGCTTCTATCTGGTGTCCTGGCTCGGCGAGCGAGTCAGCGCCGATCTTCGCCGCTCCGTGTTTCGTAACCTTGTACGTCTGCACCCGGGTTTCTTTGAGGACAACCGTTCCGGCGAGATCATGTCCCGACTCACCGCCGATACAACGGTGCTGCAGACCATCATTGGTTCTTCCATGAGCATGGCCTTGCGCAGCGCACTCACCATGAGCGGAGCCATCGTGATGATGCTGGTGACCAACCTAAAGCTGACGATGATTATCGTGGCCACGGTACCGGCGGTGCTTCTCCCGGTCATGATCTTCGGCCGACGCGTGCGCAAACTGTCCAGTAGCAGCCAGGACTCCGTTGCCAGCGTGGGCGCCTATGCCGGCGAGATAATCCAGAATATTCGCACGGTTCAAGTCTTCAACCGCGAGACCGCCGAGGCGGAAGCCTTCGACAAGGAGGTTGAGAAAGCGTTTCTGATCGCGAGGTCCCGCATCCGTCAGCGGGCCCTGTTGATCGCGGTAGCGATCATGGTCCTTTGTGGTGGCATGATCGCCATGATGTATTCCGGCGGACGAGACGTCATCGCTGGCGATCTGAGCGGCGGTGAGTTGGCCGCTTTCATGTTTTACGCCGTGATGGTCGGCACAGGCTTCGCCACCCTGTCGGAAGTGTGGGGCGATCTTCAGCGCGCCGCGGGGGCCACGGAACGCCTCCTCGAATTGCTCCAGGCGGACAGTGAGCTATTGGACCACGGCGTCCCCCAAAAGCTTGAAGCCAACCCTACCCTGAGTTTTAAAGACGTTGCCTTCAGCTATCCATCGCGGCCCCAGCAGCGGGCTTTGGACGGCATAGATCTGCGGATCGAAGCGGGCAAGAGCCTCGCTCTCGTAGGACCGTCGGGTGCGGGTAAGTCCACGCTGTTTGAACTCTTACAAAGATTCTTCGACCCCCAGACCGGGGTAATTGAAATCGACGGCCGAGATATCCGAGAACTGCCCCTGGCACAACTGCGCGAGCAACTGGCCGTAGTCCCCCAGCAGCCCGCCCTGTTCAGCGCGGATGTCCGCTACAACATCGCCTACGGAAAGCCCGACGCTAGCGACGAGGACATTCGCAAGGCCGCGCGCAAAGCCCATGCCGATGCTTTTATAGAAGCGCTGCCAGAGGGTTATGCCAGCTACCTCGGTGAGCAGGGGGTGCGCCTGTCCGGCGGACAACGACAACGCATCGCCCTGGCCAGAGCCATGCTGCGTGATCCGAAAATTCTTCTACTGGACGAGGCGACAAGCGCCCTGGATGCGGAGAGTGAGTTTCAGGTGCAGCAGGCGATTACGGAGCTGATGCACGAGCGAACCACCATCATCATCGCCCACCGGCTGGCGACGATCCGCGATGCGGACTGTATTGCGGTTTTGGATCAAGGTCGCGTCGTTGCCACCGGTACCCACGACGAATTACTGGCTCGCAGCGAGCTGTACGCGCGACTGGCGAGCCTTCAGTTCAGAGAAGAAGCGGCCTGATCAGGGGCGATCCGCCCGTTTCAATAAACGCAGGCGATCCTGCCGCTCGCGATTGACGCGCACGAGATCCACGGCGGCATCCCGATATACGCCCTGCATTTCCTCAATCCATTCAAGGCCCAAACGGGCATTGTTAGCTGCACAGAGAAAAGGCGCTTTCAGCGGGGCATCAAGCGTGATGTAGGTCGCCTCCCGTAAACCCGTAAGCACATGATCACGGGTAATGGTGCGACCGCTCTGAAAAGCCATGCTCAGCACTTCGTAGGCCTCGAACAGGGACTCAAAACCCACCCACTCGGCCACTGCCCGATGCTCTACGCCGCGACGCAG
>DIYG01000118.1 GCA_002428935.1 Halieaceae bacterium UBA6060 | reverse complement strand
CAAAAGACGACGATATCTCGCCGATTCCCTCGATCAGTGCCCGACGCGAAGGCAGCACTCCGTCGGCGGCGGTACCACGCCCTCGGGGAGGGACCCGCAATGGCGGCGGTGGGGGCAATGACAGCCCGCCGAAGGGCGGCTCCAGTGCTGTATCGATGCTACTTTTGGGCATCACATTGCTTGTAGCCCTGGGCGCCTGCGCCTGGGCCTGGCAGCTTCAAGAGCGTCTAGTGACGGCCGGGCATACCATGGAGCGCTATGAGAAACGTATTTCTGACCTCGAAGACCGCCTCGCCGACACCGATGAAGGCATGAGTCAAAACGCCGCGGTCCAGGCGGCGAAGATTCGCGAGTTGGACACAGAAGTCCGCAAGCTTTGGGACAACGTCTGGAAACGCACAAAAGAGCGCCTTGGGAAGCTCGAGGCCAGCGAGAAGCGCTTTACGGGTTCCATCGCAGCGAACACCCAAAGCGTAGAATCCACCCAGGCGGATCTCGGCCGGGCTTTGACGGACATTGCTCAACTGCAGAAAGTCGCCGGCGATATGGAGCGGCTCATGACCAGCTCCCAACGCAGCCAGGCTGAAGTGGAACGGGTCGCGGATTCACTCAATACCATCAATCTTGAGTTAGCGAAGTTGAATAAGCGGGTGGCCAGTAACGAAGAATGGATTACCGCCATCAACACCTTCCGCAAAACCACCAACGCCAGTATCACCCAACTACAGAACAGCTTGCGCGCCCTCCAAGCAGGCACTAGCGCTGGCTCCTAAGCAAGCGTATAGCTCAAGTTGATTCGACCTACCCAGGAGTTACCATGACTGTGATTCGTCAGGATGATCTTATCGACAGCGTTGCCGATGCGCTGCAGTTCATCTCGTACTACCACCCGGTGGATTTCGTACAAGCGGTGCACAAGGCCTGGGAAATGGAAAGAAACCCCGCGGCCAAAGACGCCATGGCGCAGATTCTTATCAACTCACGTATGTGTGCCCAGGGGCATCGCCCCATCTGTCAGGACACGGGGATCGTTACGGTGTTTCTTCGTATTGGCATGGATGTGCGCTGGGATGCCAAGCTGTCCGTGAGTGACATGGTCAACGAGGGTGTACGCCGTGCCTACACCCATCCGGATAACGTGCTCAGGGCGTCAATCCTCAAGGATCCGGCTGGAGCCAGGAAGAACACCGGAGACAACACACCGGCGGTGATTCACACAGAATTGGTCCCGGGCGATACGGTGGACGTGCGAGTTGCGGCCAAAGGCGGCGGTTCGGAGAACAAATCGAAGCTGGCAATGCTCAACCCCTCAGACTCCATCGTCGATTGGGTGGTCAAGACCGTGCCGACCATGGGCGCCGGCTGGTGTCCGCCGGGCATGCTCGGTATCGGGGTAGGCGGCACGGCCGAGAAGGCTGCTGTGTTGGCCAAAGAGTCCCTGATGGATCCTATCGACATCCATGAGCTGCGCGAACGCGGTCCCTCGAACCGTGTTGAAGAGCTGCGCCTGGAAATCATGGATGCGGTAAATCGCCTAGGTATTGGTGCCCAAGGCCTTGGCGGTTTGACCACGGTGCTGGACGTCAAGATCAAGGACTATCCCACGCACGCCGCGTCTCTGCCGGTGGCGATGATTCCTAACTGCGCAGCGACTCGCCACGCCCATTTCACCCTGGACGGTAGTGGTCCGGCTTTGCAGACACCACCGGATATCGGTGACTGGCCGGATATCACCTGGGAAGTGAGTGATGGTGTACGTCGCGTCAATCTCGATACGATCACCCGGGAGGAAGTTGCTGAATGGAAGCCTGGCGATACGTTACTCCTGTCCGGGAAGATGCTAACGGGGCGAGATGCCGCGCACAAGAAGATGCAGGAGCTTATCCGCGGTGGTGAAGGCCTGCCCGACGGCGTTGACCTAAAGGACCGCTTTATCTACTACGTGGGGCCTGTCGATCCGGTCCGTGATGAGGTTGTGGGGCCCGCGGGACCAACGACGTCTACGCGGATGGATAAGTTCACAGACTTCATTCTTGAGGAAACAGGACTCCTGGGCATGATTGGCAAGGCGGAGCGCGGCCCCACAGGCATCGATGCGATTCGTAAGCATGGTGCCGTCTATCTTATGGCCGTGGGCGGTGCGGCTTACCTCGTGTCGCGGGCCATTACCGGAGCAAAGGTGCTTGCCTTCCCAGAGTTGGGCATGGAAGCGATCTACGAGTTTGAGGTCAAGGACATGCCCGTGAGTGTGGCCGTAGATACCCAGGGCGTATCGGTGCATAAGACCGGCCCCGAGCACTGGCGCGGTGTGATTGAAGAGCAGGCGCTTGAGCTCATCTGAGACGCTTTACTGGCACGACTATGAGACCTGGGGCGCCGATGCCAGCTTTGATCGACCGGTGCAGTTCGCGGGCCAACGCACGGACCTCGATCTAAAGCCCATCGGTGAGCCCCTGCGCATCTATGCGCGCCCCCCGAAAGACGTTCTTCCCCAACCGGCGGCTTGCCTTGTCACCGGGATAACTCCACAGCATGCTCAAGATCATGGCGTGTGTGAAGCGGACTTCATCGCCGCTGTAGAAGCTGAGTTGTCACAGCCCGGCACTTGTGGGGTCGGTTACAACTCCCTGCGCTTTGACGACACAGTTACCCGTTTCACCCTGTACCGAAACCTGCGGAACCCCTACGCCCGAGAGTTTGGTGCCGGGCGCTCTCGTTGGGATTTGATTGACGGGATACGCACGGCCTACGCCCTAAGACCCGAGGGGATTTCCTGGCCCACGCGAGATGATGGGCTGCCCAGTTTTCGTTTGGAGGACCTGACCGCGGCCAATGGCATCACTCACGGTGATGCCCATGACGCATTGGCCGATGTCATGGCGACCATCGAAATGGCCCGCCTGCTTCGTCGACAACAGCCGAAGTTGTACGACTGGCTCTATCGGCATCGAGCGAAGCGCACCGTTCAAGGTTTGCTCGATCTGGACCGGCGGCAGCCCCTCCTTCATGTATCGGGCATGTTTGGGGCCGCGCGCGCGAACCTGGGCATGGTGTTGCCGCTAGCCTGGCACCCGGTAAATCGCAACGAACTATTCTGCGCAGACCTTAGCATCGATGCGCAATTGCTTATTGATCTGCCAGTACGGGAGTTGGCTAGGCTCCTTTACGCACCAACATCAGAGTACGTTGAGGGAGAGCAACGGCCAGGGTTGAAGTCCGTGCATATCAATCGCTGCCCTGTGCTCCTACCGACCAAGATGCTCGATGAACAGGTTGCCGAACGTGCCTCGCTGGACCGGGATCTGTGCCGAGACAACCTGCGTCGACTTCTAGAACATGAGCAGCAGCATCCGGGTGTCTGGAAGGATCGGATTCATGCCCTGGTGGACCTGGATCAGAGACCGGTGGAGAGCGATCCAGAACTCATGTTGTACACCGGCGGATTTCTCCCAGACGCGGATCGGAAAACTCTCGACGGATTGATCAAGTTGGCGCCTGAAGAGTTGGCGAACCAGGCTCCCGTCTTTGAGGATTCGCGACTCGAAGAGTTATTTTTCCGTTATCGAGCGCGCAACTGGCCTGAACTGCTTCCTGTCGATGATCGCATGCGCTGGGAGGAGTTTCGCTTTCAGCGCCTGGAGGAGGGGACTTCCCGGGGCCTAAGCTTGGAACAGTTCCACGACGAGGTTGCCACCCGGATTGCGGCGGCTGACCTAAGTGCAAAAGACCAGCAGATTCTCGACGCCTTGCAGCAATGGGGAGACGGCTTGCTGGCGTAACTATTGGGTGTAGCGCCGAGGGGCGATTTGCAGGCCGGTGCCGCCGCGGCTTGGCCGTATAATAGGGTGGAGCTAATCGGGCACGGGAGGGTCTTCATGAGATTTGCGGGGAGTCACGTCCTTTCCGTGGGGCAGTTCGAGCGTGGTGATGTCGAGGCGGTGTTCGCCGTTGCCGACCGCATGGAGCCCTATGCCAATCGCCATCGAATTACCCGTGTGCTGGAGGGCGCGATCCTGGGGTCGATGTTCTTTGAGCCCAGCACCCGGACCCGTGTCAGCTTTGGTAGCGCCTTTAACTTGCTGGGCGGGGAGGTTCGAGAGACCACGGGCATAGAAAACTCAGCCATCGCTAAAGGCGAATCCCTGTATGACACGGCGCGGGTGTTATCGGGTTACTCCGACGTTGTTGCCATGCGCCATCCCAGCGAGGGGTCCGTCGCGGAGTTCGCGGCGGCGAGTCGGGTGCCCGTAATCAACGGCGGTGACGGCAGCAACGAACATCCCACGCAAGCCCTGCTCGACCTCTACACGATTCGCAGTGAACTCTCCTCTCAACAGCGCGGCATCGATGGTTTACGCATCGCCCTGGTGGGGGATCTTCGTTTTGGACGCACCGTTCACAGTCTTTGCAAACTCCTGTGTTTGTTTGAGCGAGTATCCATAACTCTGGTCTCGCCCGCAGAGTTGCGTATGCCGGAGCCTATCGTCGAAGCCTTGCGAGAGTCGGGCCATGAGGTCCTGGAGAGCGATGCGATGGAAGAGGGGATCGCTCACGTTGATATCGTTTACAGCACTCGACTCCAAGAAGAACGATTCGCCTCTCCGAAAGAAGCGGCCCTATATCGCGGCCGTTTCCGCCTCAACCAACAGGTGTACACCCGCCACTGCGATCCGAATACCGTGATCATGCATCCCTTGCCTCGGGACTCACGAGAACCCGCCCGGGAACTGGATGACGACCTCAACGACAACCCTAACCTGGCGATTTTCCGCCAGACCGATAACGGTGTGCTGGTGCGCATGGCGTTGTTTGCCATGATTTTGGACGTGGCCGATCAGGTCGACGAACATTCCCGAGACGTGCGCTGGTACACGGGTGGCCGGTCTCGATGAGCTTCGCTCTACGTTTCGCCCGCAACGATGTACGCATACACGATGATCGAGCGGTGTTTGAGGGCTACTTTTCTGTTCGCAAGCTGAGCATTGAACATCGAGGTTTCAACGGCGATTGGTGCCCACTAATTCAGCGTGAAGTTTTTGAGCGTGGGAATGCCGTTGGCGTTCTACCCTACGATCCAGCGTCGGACACACTGATTCTCATTGAACAATTCCGGGCCGGTGCCCTGGGGGATGTGCAAAGCCCATGGATGCTGGAGTTGATCGCCGGGATCATCGAAGAGCGCGAGTCCGATGAGGCCGTGGTGCGTCGCGAGTCCCAGGAGGAGGCCGGCTGTGTACTGGATGAGCTTGAGCCCATCGCCAGCTATTACCCCAGCGCCGGAGCCTGTACGGAGCATGTGCGTCTTTACTGCGGTCGCGTGCTATCGGCGGATGTGGGGGCTGTGCGGGGTCTGGACAGCGAAGGCGAAGACATTCTCGTACATCGCCTTCCCGTGGCAGACGTGTTTGACCTGCTGCGCGACGATCAGATCAACAACGGTCATACGCTCGTAGCGCTCCAGTGGTTGGCGTTGAATCGTGAACCCCTTCGTCAACGCTGGTTAGCTGCCCACGCCCCGTGAGTAGCGAGGCACCGACACCCCAGGAGCGGCCAGGGCTACTGCGATCCAGCGCCATCGTCGGTGCCATGACCATGCTTTCTCGAGTCCTCGGTCTTGCTCGAGACATCATTCTCGCGACGGTATTGGGGGCAAGCGCAAACGCCGATGCGTTCTTTATTGCCTTCAAGATTCCCAACTTTCTTCGTCGCCTTTTTGCCGAAGGTGCATTCGCCCAGGCGTTTGTTCCTGTTTTGGCCGAGTACCGAGAGCAGGGCGGTGGTGCTGCGGTCAAGGAACTCTTAGATCGTGTTGCGGGGGTGTTAGGCGGGGTGCTAACACTGCTGACCGCATTGACGCTGCTTTGCGCACCTTTGGTCACCGGACTCTTTGCCCCCGGGTATATCGCTCAACCCGAGAAGTTTGCCCTCACCGTAGATCTCATTCGCATCACCTTTCCCTATCTCATGTTGATTTCCATGACAGGGTTTTGTGGCGCCGTATTGAATAGCTATGGCCGTTTTGCTATTCCTGCGTTTACGCCGGTGTTACTAAATCTTTCCCTGATTGGCGCAGCGCTCCTGGCGGCGCCGGCGTTCGCGGAGCCTGCCTACGCCCTTGCCTGGGGCGTGCTTTTTGCCGGCTGTGTCCAGTTGCTGTTTCAACTGCCGTTTCTCTACCGATTGGACCTTGTGCCGCGTCCCCGTTGGGATCACCGTCACCCCGGTGTCCGTCAGGTCATGACTCTGATGGTGCCTGCACTGTTTGGCGTCTCCGTAAGCCAACTGAATCTGCTCCTTGATACGGTGCTGGCGTCGTTTCTTCCCACGGGTAGTGTGTCCTGGTTGTATTACTCGGATCGTCTCACGGAGCTTCCCCTGGGGGTGTTTGCCATTGCCGTGGCCACGGTCATCATGCCGACCTTGTCGGCGCAGAGTGCGGCGTCACAAAGTGATGACTATGCGCGCACGCTGGACTGGGCGGTACGTTCGGTTCTTCTGGTGGGAGTGCCGGCGGCAATCGCTCTGGTATTCCTCGCTGAGCCCATCCTCATCACACTCTTTCACTATGGTGCTCTCGGTGAGCGCGATATCGCGATGGCAACCTTGAGTCTGCAAGCGTATAGCCTTGGGCTGTGTGCTTTCATGCTTATCAAAGTGCTGGCACCGGGTTTCTATGCCCGGCAGGACATGCGGACACCGGTTCGCTATGGAATTTGGGCGATGGTCGCGAACATGGTTCTAAATCTAGTGCTAGTCGCACTACTAGTACGCTTTTATTCCATTGGTCACGTGGGACTGGCACTGGCGACGAGTCTCAGCGCGTGGCTCAACGCTTACCTTTTGTGGCGGGGTCTACTTCGTGCGCAGGTGTACCGTTTTGACAGCGCCTGGCGGCGCTACTTGCCTCGGATGCTAGGGGCGGTATCGCTGATGGGTGTAGTACTCATCTGGGCGACGCCGAGGGCATCAAGCTGGCTAGCTGTGGGGTGGCAACAACGTTCGCTGATGACCGCCGG
>DIYG01000114.1 GCA_002428935.1 Halieaceae bacterium UBA6060 | reverse complement strand
AAGGCCGCCATCGAGCGGGCCCAGGCTCGCAAAGCAGCTCAGGCTGCTGCTCCCGCCGCTTCTCAGGCGGAAGCTCAGGCGGCGAAAATTGCCAAGATCGAAGCGCGACTCGCCAAGGCAAAAGACAAGCTCGCGGCCGATGACGGTCAGGACGAAACCATTACCAACGCACTGCAAAAAGCCGTGACTACAACGGAAGCGAAGCTGCTCCAAGCCCGCTCGGAGCATTCGCCGGAAACGGCCGACGAAACAGCAGCAGAGACAGCGCCGGTGGATCCATGAGCCTGCTTGTCGTCACCTCTCCCCACGCTCACGGCCCCCTATCGACTGCACAAGTTATGCGCACCGTGCTGATGGCCACGCTCCCTGGAGTTATGGCCTTGACCTGGTATTTCGGCCCGGGTGTGCTGGTCAACATAGTGTTTGGCGGCCTGGTCGCATTGCTTTGCGAGGCCCTCGCTTTACGCCTTCGCGGCCAGCCCATACAGCCCTTCCTCAGGGACTACAGCGCGCTGGTGACCTCGACTTTACTATGCATTGCTCTGCCGCCTTACGCGCCCTGGTGGCTGGTGTTTATCGGTGTCGCCTCGGCAATTCTGGTAGCGAAGCACCTTTATGGCGGATTGGGTTACAACCCCTTCAATCCAGCCATGGTGGGCTATGTTGTTCTGCTGATCTCGTTCCCTCTCCAGATGACCCAATGGGCTCCACCTCGGCTGCTTACGGATGCTACCCCGGGATTGCTGGAGGCCTTCCAGCGGCTGTGGGGGGCGGGCAGTTTCGATGCGGTGACGATGGCCACACCCCTGGATCTTTTACGTCAGAATTCGGGCCGGGAACTGGCGGATCTGTACGCCACAACGCCCCAGTTTGGGCTCTTCGGTGGCGTGGGTTGGGAGGTCGTA
This sequence comes from Halieaceae bacterium UBA6060, assembly GCA_002428935.1. Classification (GTDB taxonomy): domain Bacteria; phylum Pseudomonadota; class Gammaproteobacteria; order Pseudomonadales; family Halieaceae; genus Congregibacter. The sequence goes on along the minus strand of DIYG01000114.1, from coordinate 10,901 downwards.
AACCTGGCCTTCCTCGCCGGGGGTCTTTGGCTGTTGTATCGCAAAGTCTTCACCTGGCATGCGCCCGTCGCCATGCTTTTGGCCCTGGCCTGCTGCGCCGCGTTGTTCTACGACGAAGGCAGCTCCGCCAGTGGCGGTTCTCCATTTTTTCATCTGCTGAGTGGCGCCACCATGTTCGGCGCTTTCTTCATCATCACGGATCCGGTGTCTTCGGCCGTAAGTAATCGCGGACGTCTGATTTTCGGCGCTCTTATCGGGATTCTTATTTATACGATCCGGGTGCGAGGCAACTATCCCGACGCCGTGGCCTTTGCCGTTTTGATCGCCAACTTCGCGGCTCCTTTCATCGATAACTACACGCAGCCGCGGGTCTACGGTCATGCCAAAGAGGGTGATTCGTGAGCGAACTCTCCCAGGCGGTTTCTCGCAATAGCCTGCTCCTGGCGGGCTTTGCCGTCTTAACCGCATTGCTTGTCGCGGGAACCTTCCTGGGCACGGAAGATCGGATTGCCAAGGCCCTGCGAGAGGCCGAGGAAAAGGCACTTTTGGAAATCGTTCCTCGAGAGCGCCATGACAATGCCATGCTAGATGACCGTATCGCATTACCACACGGCGACCCGTTACTGGGTATCGAGGAAACCGTGGACTTGTATCTCGCGAGGCGAAACGGTGTAGCCGAGGCGGTGCTTGTTCCGGCCGTCGCCCCCGATGGTTACAGCGGGGCCATTGAACTTATCGTCGGCGTTAACCGCGATGGCAGCGTCGCCGGGGTTCGCGTGGTGGCCCATCGGGAAACTCCAGGGCTGGGCGATGCGGTCAATCATCGCAAGTCCGATTGGATAGAGACCTTACGCGGTAAAAGCCTCGGCAACCCGCAGCGCGATCGCTGGACCGTGCGTCGGGATGGGGGTGCCTTCGACCAATTCACCGGAGCGACGATCACTCCTCGAGCAGTTGTTAAGGCGACGGCCCGGGTGCTTGAGTACGTAGACGCCAACCATCAGGCTATTTTTGATACTCGTCTTCCAGGGCAGGAGGTCACCGGTCCATGAGCACACCTAGCTATGGCGAACTGTCAATCAATGGGCTGTGGAAGAACAATCCCGCTATCGTACAACTCCTCGGCCTATGCCCCTTACTCGCGGTAACGGGCAGTGTGGTGAATGCCCTCGGCCTGGGAATTGCCACCTGTTTCGTCCTTATGACCTCTAATACCGCAGTTTCCATGATTCGCAACGTCACCGCCGACGCCGTGCGCCTGCCCACCTTCGTCATGATTATCGCTGCGGCAGTGACCTGTATTGAACTGCTGATGCAGGCCTTTAGCTACGAGCTTTACGAAATCCTCGGCATCTTTCTGCCTCTGATAACGACGAACTGCGTCATTCTCGGTAGAGCTGATGGGTTCGCACGCAAGCACGCGGTAATACCCTCGCTGTACGATGGCTTCATCATGGGGGCGGGATTCACCGTCGTGCTTTTGCTTCTCGGAGCCATGCGCGAATTGGCCGGGACCGGTGCGCTCTTTGCAAATATGGACCTGTTGTTTGGCCCAGGCGCCGCCAACTGGAAACTGGTGCTATTTGCCGACTACCAACCCTTCCTTCTGGCGATCCTGCCGCCCGGCGCCTTTATTTTCACGGGTTTTCTGATCGCCCTGAAAAACCTGATCGACGCTGAATTGGAGCGTCGCGCCCAGGCTCGCGCAGAGCCCGTGGCTGCCGGGAGCAAGCGAGTGCGGGTAACCGGCACTATCCGCTAGACATAACGGAAGGACACTACTCCTCTTGGGCGTAGCGCAAGGTGTCCAGAATCTCGTCGACAGCGGCGTCATCAAGGCCGCGATTGGCCAGGTCACAGCTATAGGTCACGTAGAGTAAAAGCCCGTCGGTATGCAAACACCATTCGCGGAGAGCTTCGCCATCTTCCATGAGAGCAGAGCGTTTGCCGGCGAAGCTACCGCATTGCACCGCTTCCCATTGCAAGGCGGGGTCGAGAAACTCCCGCATATCACCGGTTCCGAAGCTGCCTTCCGCTTTGCGTAAGGCGGTGATCTCCAAACTGCCTACGCCGTCTCGGTCGCCAATAAACACGCTATCTTCATCGCGATCCGCTTCCCACTCATCGGGAAGCAGCAAGCTCCAGTCACCGGCTTCAAGAACCTTCACAGAGCCGTATCCTGGCTATCAAGAGTTTTACTCATGAGTATGGCGGCCTCACGATCCGCGTGTTCCTGGCCGGGATAATACCCCTCACGCCGGCCGTCCTCCCGAAAACCAAAGCTCGCATAAAGGCGCCTCGCGGCAGTATTTGATTCGCGCACTTCTAGAAGGATGCGTCGCATCGAAGCGCCCCGTAGGTGTTTTATAGCGATACACAGGAGCTCTTTGGCGACCCCCTCTCCTCGTGCGACCGGTGCCACCACCAGGTTCAGCAACGTGGCCTCATCCAATACCCAGTGCAGTGCAGCAAAGGCCGAGAGCCCACCCCGATCTTCGGCTATGAGCAGCAGCCCTTTGTCATCCAACAGTCGAGCGTAGGAATCTTTCTCGGCGTAGACCGGGGAGTAGGTTCGGTCCAGGGCCAGGATGGCCGTTAGATCCGCTGGCTCGGCGCGACGGAACCGGAAACTCAAGAACGCAGTTCTCTCCATAAATCGCGCTTACGCAGCGGCGCATCCAGCAACTCGCGCGTCCCGGGCAAACGTCGCTGAGCACAGGGTAAGGCGAGTCCGGATACCCGCTGGGCTGCGGCGGGCCCTAAGCACATAAGCTCCACGCAGGCGTGGTCGTCAAGTTGACGCTGCAAAAAGCTCGTTAAGGTCGCCGCGGCTTCATCGGCACCCAGATCCAGTTGCTCATTACCGTGGAGCGGCCAATCGAACTGGGTGACCAGCGGTGTTTTGGAGCGTTCATCGCTGTGGCTGAGGGCACGAGCGATACTCGCCACCAGCTGCAACTGTTCCGTCGCCAGGGCGTCCTCACCCAGGTCCTCTAGCCACAGACGCTGCGCGCTGATAATCGCAACGAGACGAAACCGATTCACACTCTGAGCGGGTTTTAGAGCGGTCTTTTGGGTACCAGGTTCGACGGACTTGCCGTCCGCGGAAGGCTTACGCTGCGGTAAATCCTGCCTTGTGCTATCGCCACGAAAACTGGCGAGCATCTCTCGCGCCAAAGGTGCTTGCGGGTGGGATGGTGCCGGAGCTTCCGGCGTCGTGGGCGCGGTAACCGGCACACGCAACGCCAGCTTGTGCGAAGGTCCCGCGCCAGCAAGAGCACGGCGACTGACCAATGGGGTAACTCCCATGGCCGTCAGATACTTCAAACGGCGAATTTCAGCGTGAGCGCTCATGGGCGCCGAGTCTAGCACCGGATCGGGGCTCACCACAGGCGCCAACCGTGAAGTCGGAAAAAACGCCATGCAGATCGAACAAACCACCACCGATGGCGCCACCCTTTGCGAGCCGCAGCGCCCCCATGGTGTTGAATGCGCATGGATGGCAGGTAGAGCAAATCACCTTGTCGAGCCAGGCGTAGGGACAAGTCGAAATCCTCGAAATACAGAAAGAATCGCGCATCAAAGCCGCCGGCGGCGCGGAAGCCTTCGCCGCGAGTGAAGAGGCAAGCGCCGCTAAGGAGATCCAAGGTGCGACTTGCCTGCGGGTCTTCATCTCGATATTCATAGTGCGCCAGTCGATTCGAAAAACGCCGACGTAACCCCTCGCCGGCAAAGCCTCGAAGGTACAGATCCAGGAGACTGGGGTAGCGCTTGCCCAGGTATGCCCGTTCCCCATCGTCCCCCGTGCAGCTCGGGTTAACCGCGATGACCTCCTCCTGCGCCTCCAGGCAATGCACGGCGATACCGATGGCATCTGCGGACAGTTCCGCATCAGGGTTAAGGATCAGCACATAAGTACTGCTGTCATGGCACAAAGCGGTGTTATGGCCTGCACCGAAACCGATATTGGTCTCACCCAGTATCAGCGCGTGGCTGACAAGGTCCCCATGGGAGGTCACAAACCGGTTGTAGAGCGCGCGTAGGGATTCGACATACGCTGGCGGCGATGCATTGTCGTAAAGGACAAGCTTCGCCGCGCTCAGGCAACCGACTCTTTGGGCTTCCGCAAGGCTATCCAGGAGGCAGGACAGGGTGCGCTCCAAAAGCGTCAGATCGCTGTCGTGAACTACAACGGAGACACTCAGTGTCGCGCTGGGGTGTGCCTCAGTTATCATCGCGCGGATACTAGCAGCAGACCGCCGGTGCCCGCAGCACCGAGATTCCTTAACGGCCCGACGAGTACACTCTATGGCGCAGCAGGCGGTGCCCAAAAAATGGGGCTTTGGTCCCGGTCTTCTGGTGACCGCAGCCTTTGTAGGCCCCGGGACCATCGCCACGGCCAGTGCCGCAGGCGCCCATTTCGGCTATGTCTTGCTTTGGGCTCTGCTGTTTTCCGTGTTTGCCACCATCAGCCTCCAGGAAATGAGTGTGCGGCAAGCGCTGGTTACGGGGAACGGGCTGGCAACCACCCTTCGTTTGGCCCTTGGTGGGCGCTGGGTCGGTCGTCTGGCCATCGTCCTGGTGATCGCAGCCATCGGCCTGGGCAATATGGCCTACGAGTCGGGAAATATCGCCGGTGCCGCCCTGGCACTTCAGAGCGTGTCTCCCATGGATGGACAGCGATGGGCGCTGCTGATTGGCGGCATTGCAGGATTCTTGTTGTTCCTGCCCGCCTATCGCCACCTGGAGCGGGTGCTAGTCGCTCTGGTGCTAATCATGAGCGGCGTATTTGTGTTAACGGGCCTACTCTTGGCTCCGGTCTGGTCTGAGCTATTCCGAGGTCTGCTGGTACCGTCCCTTCCGAAAGGCTCCATTACCACCGTGATCGCTCTCATCGGCACCACTGTGGTCCCCTACAATCTCTTTCTCCAGGCCAATGCAGCGCGCGATCGCTGGGCGGATCATCCAAACCGCCAGGAAGCCCTTACCGCCGCGCGGGTCGATACTTTCATGTCCATCGGTTTGGGCGGACTGATCACCCTTGCCCTAGTGAGTATCGCCGCCGTGACATTCTTTACCCAGGGAGTCGCTTTTTCCCCCGATGGGTTGTCCAGCAGCCTCGACCCCGTCCTTGGGCCAAGCGGTCGCTATGTGTTTGCCGTTGGGTTGTTCGCCGCCGGCCTTACCAGTTCCGTGACCGCACCCCTGGCGGCGGCCTACGCGGTATGCGGATCTCTCGGTTTGGACGACTCCCTGAAGGGGCGCGAATTTCGCATCGTTGCGCTGTTGGTGGTGATCACCGGCACGGTATTCGCTGCCCTGGGTATCAAACCCCTCACCCTCATCGTATTTGCCCAGGCAGCCAACGGTCTGATGTTGCCGATAATTGCTGGAATCCTGCTCTGGCTGATGAACCAACGGCGATATCTGGGTGACGCAGCGAACGGGCTGTGGAGTAATCTGGTAGCAGGTGTGGTGCTTTTAATCGCAGTGAGCCTTGGCGGCAACAAGCTGATCAGCCTTGTTCCGTTTTAGGGGCGCCAGACTCGTGTTTGTGTAAAAAGTTACAATATGGCTCTATGGCCATGTTATTTATGATTTTTTTCTTTGACAGTGCCCCTTTTGTGGTAGCCTGTCGACACAAATTAGCCATACCAGCGGGAGTGGGAGCGGTCCGGTACCGCCAGAAGAGCGGAGCGGCTGGTCCCAAAGGGGACGATAATGATGATGGGCCTTCGCATACTGCCTAGTCGGTCGCGTACATTTCGCGCGCTTACCGGCATCCTAACTACAGCCTGCTTTACCTTGCTCAGCGCCTGCGGTGGCGGCGGTGGTGGGGGCGGCGGTTTTCTCCCCGACGACGGCAACGGAAACCAGACGTCTTACACGATTGCGCTATCCCTTGTAGATGCCGATGGCAATCCCACCACGGAAGTTACCCAGACTTTTCCTGCAACCCTGCGAGTTATCGTCAGGGAAGACAATCGTAATGAAGAGCCGGTAGAAGGCGTGGTGGTCACGGGCACCGCGGATTTCGCCGCCATAGCCCCCGATAACGGTCAGGCCCTAACGGATGCAGATGGCCTCGCAACCCTGGAAGTTCAGGCGGGCAACACCCTAGGCGCTGATACGATCACCGTTACCGTACAAAGCCCAGCGGGCCAGGTGTCTGCGACCATCGGAGTGAATATCTCGGGCTCTGGCTTTACCCTCGGCTTCTTCGATGGAACCACCTTCATCCCAGGACAGATTGGCTTGAGCAGCGACACCCTTTCGTTCCGGGGCAGCGCTGTGGTCCGGGTTGCCGTTGTGGATGAAACAGGCACACCGGTCACGGCCCCGCAGCAGGTGCGTCTGAGCAGCGCCTGCTCCTTGAGTGGACTCGCGTCCTTCCGTGAGATCGGTGATGCCAATGACGGCTCATCCACCCTGACCGTGGAGACCGTCGACGGTCTCGCCAGCGCCGAGTATTTGGCGGGTAGTTGTGAAACGGAAGACGAATTGGGAGCCACGCTCATCGATGGAGATACCAGCGCATCAGCGATGGTCACCATCGCGGGCCGTGACGCCAATTTCATCGGCTACGTAACCTCCGAGCCCTCTGAGGGTGAAGAGGGGTCTGATCGAACCATCATAGCGCTCAAAGGCACCGGCGGTCCTGGCCGCCCCGAAGTTGCGACGATCACCTTTGAAGTTCTAGAGGAACCGGTCGTTTTAGAAGCAGGTGATCCACAGCCAGGGCAACCCGGGTATTTGGAACTGGCAAGCCGTACGCCCCTCGCTGGTGTTGAGGTAACTTTTGCCCTTACTAACTCTCTGGGCGGGATTACTTTGTCCAGTGAATCAGCGGTATCTGACCCCAGTGGTCTTGTGACTGTCGATGTGCTGGCAGGGAATGTCGCGACTGCGACCCTGGTCACAGCATCATTTGATGCCTCTGGAAGCTCCGGTGCTTCGCAGTTGCAGTCGGCAACTTCCAATCAAATTGTGATTGGTACCGGCTTACCCGACCAAAACTCCATAAGCATGTCGACAGAGGTGTTTCGAGTCCCGGATGCGCGCGATATCGATGGCATCTCCGTAGCAATTACCGTACGAATGGCCGATAAGTTTAATAATCCGGTGGCGGACGGCACGAGCGCGGTATTTACTACAGAGTATGGAGCCATTGACTCCTCTTGCTTAACCGGCATCAGTAACGGTGCCCGATTCCAAGATCTACGCAATACAACCCCCCCTCTTCGAGGCACCTGTACAGTTCTTTGGATAAGCCAGGCTCCGCGTTTGCCCGTGTTCAATCAAGACCTGATCCAAACCATTGAGGATGACAATGACTACGCCTGCCCATCGCACACAGGTTCCTTCGGGCCGTGTCCTGATGACCTGGGCGCTATCCGTGGTATGCGAAGTACCGTTACGGTAACCGCCGTCGGCGAGGAATTCTTCATAGACGCCAATGGCAACGGGCTCTACGACGAAGGCGAGATCTTTGAAAACCTTCCAGAGGCTTTCACTGATCACAACGAAGACGGTGTTTATACGCCATTCGAAGGTCCAAATTGTCCGCAACCACCAAGCTCTGCGGAGAACTGCGAAGCCGCAGGCCTTGAAGAAGAGTTTGTGGATTTCAACGGGGATGGTCTATACAGCCTGAACATCGATCCCAATACTGGGGAAGGTGTCTACAACGGAAGCCTATGTCCTCCCGAAGGCGATGGCGTGTTCTGCTCACGCGAGTTGGTCAATGTCCGCGACAATCTGGTGCTCACGCTTTCGGCCCTGGACGGCAATCTTACTGCTCTGGCCGCGGACACTCGTAACACCCCCAATATCGCGACTGATACGATCAGTGAGGGCTTTCTACACTTCATCTATATCGCCGACCTTTTCAACAATGCTCCCGGAGCGGGTACTGTTGTAACCGTGAACACCACGGGTGATGCGTGCACCCTACTGACCGGCGACGAGTTCATCGTGCCGGACTCCTCAAGCCCCGGGGCTTTTGGCATCCCAGCACGCGTGGAGAATGCGGACCCGAACGACCCTGCTATCGGTACCGGTGGACAACTTGAAGTCTTCGCCCAGGGGCCAGACGCTTCAGGCTCATCTTTGGTTAGATCATTCCGCTGTGTAACCTTCAAGAATGTTCCAAACGATCCCTAGGGATTGGGTAGCCTGCGGCGAGAAAATCTTGAGGACGATAGCTAGGAGCGCCTTTGAGTCGCTCCTAGCTTTAGAAGGCATTCCTCGATCTTTCTACGACCGCTGTGTGTTTTACCCTATGCTGGGCATTTCGCAGTAACGCGTCTATCGATTGAATCTGAAACGCTAACCAGACCGGGTTGGTACAACGATAAATAGGCAGTAGCCATTTTTCTCATCAAGAGCAGTTGGGCCTCGCGGCTATACGACCTCCGAAGCTAGCATGTACAAATGCTAATCTCCCACCCAAAACCGCTATACGAAGCGCGTTTCATAGCCCGCTACGACCGCTTCATCGCTGAGGTATCCCTGGGCGGTAAGGTGGTCGACGCCCACTGCGTCAACACTGGTCGCATGGAAGGACTCATACGGCCGGGTTGTCGGGCGTGGGTATCTCAGGTCCCTCCCGAGTCCACCCGCAAGCTACGCTACACCCTAGAAATGCTAGAAATCGGCGATACGATCATTGGCGTCAACACGCAGATACCCAATCTTCTGGCCGAGACCGTTGTGCGCAAACGCCAGGTACCGGGATTGAAACGATTCTCTGAACTGAAGCGCGAAGTCCGCTACGGAGAGAATTCACGCGTTGACCTGCTCCTGAAAAGTAAGCGCAACGAGCACTACGTTGAGGTCAAGAACTGTCACCTGGTGTACCCCGACGGGGGCGCGTATTTCCCAGATTCAGTCAGCGCTCGAGCCACCGGGCACCTTCGCGAACTCAGCCAGTGTGTAAGCCAAGGACAGCGAGCCACCGTACTGTTTATCGTGCAGAGAGACGACGCGCGCTTCGTGGCACCAAGCGATCTACACGACCCCGAGTTCGCGGCGGCGGCAAGAGAAGCCGCCCGCAAAGGAGTGCGCTTCAAAGCCGTGCAATTTGCTCCGAGCATCGAGGGTTTTCGGTTTCTCCGTCTGCTACCGGTGCGATTGGCACCCTACAGCACAAAAAGCCTGCGCCAGTTCAAAGAGGCTGAGCAAAAATTCTCCGGCTGGAAACGTCGCGGAAAACGATCAGCCCCGACGACGTAAACGGCGAAGCTCTCGATTGATATTCGACGTGCCGCATTCGCGAGCGATAGTTTTCGGGGGGAAGGGATCTCGCCAATAGGCACGATTCCAGCGTCCGCAAAAAAACTGTAGCTGATCGTTAACCTCCGTCGCAGCAAGATGAATCATACAGCGCCCCCGACACTCGGAAACCTCGTCTCGGTTTAAGCGGATGGCTACGTAGGCAAAGTTACGCCGTGGGTTGTACTCGTAGTAATACTGATCGATCAATGGACTGCTAACGGGGACGCGACTGTCCTGGCGACGGACTCGGGGCTGCCCAGACTGGCGCGCGGCTATTCGCGATTGGCTGCCCATCAACTGGTCAGGGAAACCGCCTGTTGACGCGTACTCCGCTGCAAGGGCCGTGTGAACCTCAGCGATAAACGCCGTGACTTCCACCATGCGAGCACGCTCCGTGTAGGACACGTAAGCCGGTAGTGCGATGGATGCCAGAACCCCGACGATACCAATAACCATCATGATCTCTAGAAGCGTGAAGCCACCGCTACGACCCACGCTAGGGGGCACCGTAGACCTACGCGTGGGCTTTACTGCGCTCATCAGAGATCCTCCATGATCGTCAGCGTCACGGGGCTAAGCTCCACCTCAAGCTCCATAAAGCCATAGGCGTCGGCATCAGGCGAAACCACCAACACATAGCCGTCTTCCTCCGTAACTTCCAAAGGAAATGGACAAGCCGCTCGGATGTCTCTGAAGGTTGCCGTGGTGTTCTGGTACTCGAGGTTGTCGAGCGTACCCAGGCAATACACAGCAAGGTCTTCTGGGGCGTCGGACGCTAGCACCAGTTTCTCTACGGAATGCTCAAACACCGTTGATACGCGGTAGATGACGAATAGCAAACATAGCCCTAAAACCACCCATTCGATACCGGGTACTAGCCACCTACGAAGGATTTCGTTTAGGGGTACGCGCTCATCGAGCTGCTCTTCAGCTTCTTTCGCCTCAGGTTCGGGAGGAGGTTCAAAAGGTTTCTCACCAGAACAGTGATGGCAAATATAGGCAAAGCGTGGGTAGTACCGCTCTGAAACACACTCTTCACAAAAATACCGAGTGCAGACAGAGCAAACAAAGTTACCGGGACGCTCCGGATGATGTGGGCACATTTGCATAGAGCGTGATCCCGAGCTCGAAAGGTTTAGGTGCGGTCAATATAGCTCGAGCTGGGAGCGTCTTGTATATCCATACGGAAGTCAATGGTACTCAAGTCGCATGCACCTTGGCGGAAGCTGGACGGCTATTTGCGATTCCAAAAAAAGAAACCACCCAATAAAAAAGCTCCGCCAGCTCCCCGCACCTTCGGTGCAGGGTCGCTCACATGGACCCGGTGTAGTGGGAGAGAACTCACAATCCTAAAAAGCAAAATCCCCTGCAGCTGAAGCTACAGGGGATTTTACTTTTTGGCGCCTGGTGAGGGTCCACCCCTCTTTATGGGTGTGACCTACTACAGGTAGCGAGCTGTGCTCGCTATCCCTGAGGGACGCCGTTGGCGCCTCCTTGCCGTTCACCTGCGGTGAACAGGCGCGGTCACATGGCCTTAACGGAACAGAGAATCAACGCATCCTTAAATGACAAAGGGCCACCCTAACGGGTGACCCTTTCTCATTTAGGCGCCTGGTTAGGGTCCA
>DIYG01000031.1 GCA_002428935.1 Halieaceae bacterium UBA6060 | reverse complement strand
CGCTCCGGGTAATCGCTGGCCCGTGAACGGCCATACTTTTTACCTAGGGCCGATCGAGCAAGTTCAGACCAGGAAGTCCCCTCCTCCGCGGGCACCGCATCCAGAGCATCATCGATAAAGCATGCCTCAACACCCCGCTGACGCAGTTCGGCTCGGATCCGTTGAGGCCCCATACCCCGTAGTAGGCGTTCTCGGGTGTAACTACGAGCAAACCGTTCGTCGCTCTGCAATCCCTCCTGGCGCAACCCATCAAGCGCCTCGGTTAACTCTTGCGCGTCAAATCGGCCCGCCAGCTTACGCTCCAGTTCTGCATAGGCGTGCTCCCGCCGGGCAAGAAGGTCCATGGCGGATTTACGGGGAGACGGGCCCGCGTCGCCCGACCCGGTATTACGTGGTGGCGGCACGATTAACGCCCAAAGGAAAGAGACACAAGAAGGAAAAAAGGGCGCTGGGACTGTGGTAAGGGGAAGTGGTTGCCCCAGCGCCCGGATCGTGCAGCTATCGCCGTGAACGGCGAGCGCTGCCGAACCTGTAGAACGCCGACCGTCTTAGCTCGCCACCTCGGGGTTGGCCGCGTCTTTCTGCTCGTCGTCGCCTTCCACGGCGGGTGCATCCAGCAGCTGGGCGCGAATCATGCCCTCGATTTCACTGGCCACCGCAGGGTTGTCTTCCAGGAACTTGGCGGCGTTCGCCTTACCCTGGCCGATCTTGTCACCTTTGTAGGAATACCAGGCCCCCGATTTATCCAGGAGACTCAGTTTTACACCCCAATCGATGACTTCCGCCGTGCGATAGATACCGCGCCCATACATGATCTGGAATTCAGCTTGTTTGAAGGGTGGTGAGACCTTGTTTTTAACCACTTTCACCCGCGTTTCATTACCGACGACTTCATCACCCTCCTTCACAGCCCCGATACGGCGGATGTCCAGACGCACGGACGAATAGAACTTGAGGGCATTACCACCCGTGGTGGTTTCCGGGGAGCCAAACATCACGCCGATCTTCATGCGGATCTGGTTGATGAAGATGACCAGGCAATTGGTCTGTTTGATGGTCGCCGTAAGCTTGCGCATGGCCTGGCTGAGGAGCCGCGCTTGAAGGCCCACGTGGGAATCGCCCATCTCGCCTTCGATTTCCGCGCGGGGCGTCAGCGCCGCCACGGAATCGACCACCAATACGTCTACCGCACCCGAGCGAACCAACATTTCCGCCACTTCCAAAGCCTGCTCACCGGTATCCGGTTGGGAAACGATGAGATCGTCGATCTGTACACCCAGCTTCTCGGCGTATATGGGATCCAGGGCATGTTCTGCATCGATGAAGGCCGCCGTGCCACCAGCCTTTTGTGCCTCGGCGATGACCTGCAAGGTCAGGGTGGTTTTACCCGAGGACTCCGGACCAAAAATCTCACAGATCCGACCCTTGGGAAGCCCACCGATGCCCAGGGCCACATCCAGGCCCAGAGAACCGGTAGAGATTGCGGGAATAGCGGATTGTTCCGTATCCCCCATGCGCATGACCGTACCCTTACCGAACTGGCGCTCGATCTGGCTGAGGGCGGCCTCCAGGGCCTTTTCTTTGTTCGCGTTCATCGTTGTCTCCTGGTCTCGTCTGTTACCGATGGTCTTTCGCTCGATGTTTTCCGCTAGCTGGATTTTTGCCTGATGGTTCTTTGCCTGATGGTTTTTGCTCGACAAAAACTACTGTACATATAATCAGTGGTTTGCGCCTCGAATGCAACCATCATATTCACCGGGAACTGAGCCAAACAGCGCAACTCAGACGACGTGTCGCCCCGGGCGACAGAAGCTGCCTAAGAGGTCGCTGCGGAAATAGGCTCGCCATCATCCGCAACGGCGTAAAACAGGCAGTCTGTCTCCGCGATGGCGGCGTTTGTCGTAATCATGAACAACTTGAGATCCCTGGCGGGATAGAGATCCCCACCCTCGCTGCGCACCAGGGCGTGGACCGCGCAACGGCCGATGGCGTCCCTGGCGCGAAACAGCGCCCGGGGATCCCCCGAAAGCCAGCCCAAACGGGTATCGCGATCTACCACGCCGAAATTGTGATGCTCGATATCCGAGCGCAGGGTGATATCGTGGCCCGGCCGGGGAGCCCCGCCATAGCCCAGGGTGACACCGTCCTGAAGCTCCAGACGAATAGGATCGCGGAGAATTTCCAAGCCCCAGTCCAGATCATCGCTATTGGCCAAAACCTGCTCTGCACTCGCGTAGCGATTCAGTCCCTCCCAGGCCAAATCATGGGCTTCTTGGTCCTGTCTCCCACCCACCTCGACGGTGACCGTCGGACAGTCCTCGTCGCTGATTTCCATCAGGGCGCCAAGCCTTAAATGAGAAACGATGAGTCGGCGCGTGAACAAGGCCACCAGGGCATCGTGCTGACGGTCGAGATGGGTGCACACGCCGAAGGATGGTCCGGAACCCGAGGTGTTGTGCATGTCCACCACGGCCTCAGGACGGTGGATGTGCAGGAGTTCGAGAATTTCCTGGGCCAGACTGCCCTGCTCTCCTTCATAGGGCGGACGAAAACAGCGATTGAGGTCCCGAGCCCGAGGCAACATGCGATGGCTAAAAGACGGCGTTTCAAGGGCAGCATGCACCGACGCGACAATACATAGCAGGTTGACGGCAGGCTGCTCCCCAGCCTGAAGCCAACGCCGGAGAGCGTAGACACCGGAGGGCTCATTGCCGTGGAGCAACGTTACCAAGGCGCGGGTGCGAGTAGGATCGCGTCCCGTAAACAATAGGCAGGCGGGCCCGCCAAGCTCACGGAGAAACCCTTCCGGGCTAGGGCCGGCCAGGTCTCTCGGAGGGTCACGGTAAAATCGAAAACGTCTCAAAGAATTTGCGCTCCCGTAACGCGCCTAAGGGAAGACGGCAACCAATGATCACCCCGTGGACTCCTGGCACCGCGGTTCACAGGGGCCACTCGGCCACGGGCAGGTTATCCCGGGACAGGTCCTGATAACGGGCCAGCATACGCGCCAGGGCCGTCGGTTTATCGTCGCCGCCATCGAGCATCCGCTGGGTGAATCTGCGCTGCCATTGCGCGCCGTTGCGTTGGGCCTGCAAACGGGCTTCAATCACACCGAGGTAACGATCACGCTCCTGCCGAGATATCCCCAGAGCACTCAGGCCCGTATCTGCCAAGGGTAGGAGTTCCTCGAGGATTTCGCTCACGGCCCGGTCCCGCAGACCGTGCTGCCTGAGTTCGGGCCACACGAGCCTCGCCGCCAAACCGTGCTGAGCGCCACGATAGAAATTGTACTCCGCAAGATTGAAGGGCAAGGCGGTCGATAACGTGTCCATATCATCACGCAGTCCTCGGGCCAGACCCAGCAATAGGGCTGCACCCGCGACCATATCTACGGCCGTGGGTCCCGCGGGCAGGGCCCGCATTTCGATGCGCAAATGCCCGCCGTCGGCATCATCGTAAATCGGTCGGTTCCACAGCCACACGGTGCCCTGGTGTAAACGCAATTCGGCGAGTTCCGGCGCCCCGCGGGATAGGTTCGGCTCGGCACCGCATACGGGAAGGAGCGGCGGATACAAACGCACGGTCTCCTCAAACAGCTCTCCCGCTCCCTGGCGAACCCAGCCATGACCGAAGCAAACCCGCGCCGGCTCACTCCAGCGATAGCGATCCGTATGCCGCGTGTCGATGGATTGTTTGAACAAGGGCACGCGGGTTTCGTCCCATAACTGATGTCCAAAGAGGCCGGGACTGTTCGCGCTGATCGCAACACCCAGAGGTGTCACCAGCTGCACGGCATTGAACATAGCGGCGTAGTGCTCAGGCTCCACGCGCAGGTGTACCTGGAACGAGGTATTGGCTCCCTCCAGGGTAATATCCGCCATGGGCATTTGCAGGGGTTCAGCGCCGTTAATGTCGATATGGAAATCACTGCCGCGCCATTGCAGCAACTGCTTCACCAGGGCTCGATAGCGTTCACGGTCCGTTACGCAGTGATGTCCAAAGTGCTCCGGTCGCAGGGTTGGCAAAATCCCTATGGGCACGATTTGCGCGCCGTGGGACGCGGCCACGGCACTGAGCTCCTTTACCTTGGTGAGGATCTCCTCTTCCGTAGCCCCAAGCCCCCCAGCGGCCAGGCCGTAGGCTCGGAGGTTGTATTCGAGATTGTAGCGGTTGAGTTCCAGGGTCAGCTGGGGGTCCGCCGCCCCGTCGAGAAGCTCCTGATTGAGAAACGCTGGTTCCCCACGGTCATCGACGATGTAAAGCTCCAGCTCCGACCCGATGGTAGCTTCCCCTCGACCGAAATCCGGGGTGGCGAGCAGTCCTCGCAGCTGCTGGAGTTGCTCTTCCAGACGATCGACAAAGCGCTCATGATCGCTGTGATCAAAGCTCGTTTTGTCGATCTCAATCCCCATAGCACCTCAAGGCAAGAACGCCATTACCGCGTTAAAGCGCGCCTTCTACCGTCAGCCCATGATTGGGTATGGGTCTATATCCAGTCTGTATCCAGCCTACATCCAGACTAGATCTGGCCTGTATCCGGCCAGTCAACGCGCTCGCCCATCATAGTCCGCCGACTGAGTTGATAACAGGCCCGGGGGACCTGGCTGGTTGTACATTTATGAGCAGCTAGCTCGGCGACTCCTTGCCTCGTTTGTGCACCCAGATCGTCAGCAACAAGCCCAGAGCGAGGATCCACAGCAAATTGAGTGCCGCGGTGCCTCTACCCCCTGGGGCAGAAAACACGAAATCTGGTATGGCCTCGGCTTCGTCGAGGCTAAGGCGAGACTTATTCACCGTGGCAGGCCCGATAGTTTCCAAAAGGTTCCGAAGATAAGCTCTAGCCTGCTGGCGAAACGCCGCAGACGGTTCTGAACCAGTCCCCGATGCCGCACGCATCGCGTTTTGGGTCAGAAGCGCTGGTGAGAGGTAGGCCACTCTACTGACTAAGCGTCGCTGCGCCGCCTGCATGGCTTCAAGCTCTGAAATCATCGGCGCGGTACGCTCGTTGATATCCACATTGGCCAGAAACGCCGAGCGATAGAATCCCGGCACCGCCTCATCCGAGGCATCGCCCTGCCCCGGGTGCTCCGCCATATACACATCCGCTCGCTGGGCAACATTCCGTCGGGCGAGGCCCTCCGCCTCTCTTGCTTCTGTCAAATAGGCCACCCGCGAGGGAGTTGGGTAGACCGCCTGGGCAACAAACTGCGAGCTCGAGGGAAGAACCACCACCAAAAACGCCCATGCGGCTAACACCGCAAGGGCTGCAGCCGATGTTTTCCTGAACAGCACCGCAATAGCGCAAGACACCCCAACCCAAAAGCAGGTGTAGGCGCCGATCGCGGCGATCCATAAGAGAGTGGCCCCCAGGGAAGCTTTGTTGGTCAGAGCCGCCAGCAAAACCACCAGCGTTGGCATCACAAACAGTGGCAACGCCATAGCCAGGACGCGGGCATACACCAGGTGCATACCCGCGCCCCCCTGCACCAGGAAGAGCGCCAGGCGTCCCGACTCTCTCTCCCGACTGAGCGCATCAAAGGAGAGCATCAGCAGGAACAGTGGCAGGAAGGCCACTACGACAAACGCGAGATCCAATCGTCCGACCCAAAGCGCCGAGGGACCTTCAACCTCATAGCGACGGAACAGGGAGGCTTCGCTGCGCCAGCCACTGATAAGGGTCGCGTGAGGTTGCATAGACTCCTCACGGAAGGCAAGGGCAGCCAGAGCCTGTGGATGATGCTGAGCCATGATGGTCAAAGCCATGGGACGGGCCGCGTAGGGAGAAACCTCTTCAGCCCCTTCCGCCTTGCGCAGATCCTCAAACCACTGGTCTCGATCTGTCAGAAGATCGGCGGGCGTTTCCGCCAATATGGCTTCCACCTGAGATTGCCAGCTCAGTCCGCTGGCCAGGGCCCAAAGGCAAAGGAACACGTAAACAGCTAC